>CAZPAN010000065.1:3694-8366 GCA_964584585.1 uncultured Coriobacteriaceae bacterium
CGATGCCGTTTTGGAGGAGCTGAGTCGCCGGACCGATCCCGATGAGGGTGCGCAGCGGGTCATCTCGCCTGAGGACGGCGGGGCCGGCGCCATGTACGGGACCCGATCGTCCGCCAATCCGCCGGTGATCCGGTTCGGCATCGAGGACGCGTTCGTCCAGCAGGGATCCGAGGACGAGCTCTTCGGAGAACTGGGGCTCACGCCTCTCCAGGTGGCCGACGAGATCGAGCGGAACCTGAGGTAGAGAGGTGCCTTCCCGGCCGGGATCGCGCATACGGCTCGATGACCTCCTGGTGGAGCGCGGGCTTTTCGCCACCCGCGACGAGGCCGCCAGAGCCTGTCTTGCCGGCGAGGTCACCAGCCCCACCCAGAGGATCGCGACCCCTTCCCAGATGGTCGACCGCGACTGCGCCCTCAACGTCAAGGCCAGGCCCCGCTTCGTCTCGCGGGGCGGGGAGAAGCTTCAGGGCGCTCTTGACGAGCTGGGCGTGGACCCCACCGGCCTTTCCTGCATCGATGTCGGCGCTTCCAGCGGAGGCTTCACCGACTGCCTGCTCGAAAACGGCGCCGCGAGCGTCGTCGCCGTGGACGTGGGGTACGGGCAGTTCGCCTGGCGGCTGCGCCAGGATCCCCGCGTCTCGCTCTTCGAAAGGACCAACATCAGGAAGGCGAGTGCCGCAGAGCTCGGCGGACCCTTCGACCTGCTCGTCGCCGATCTTTCCTTCACATCGATCTCCTCGCTGCTCCCGGCGCTTTCGGGTCTCGTTGCCGGCGGGGGGATGTTTCTTCTGCTCGTAAAGCCCCAGTTCGAGATCGAGAAGGGCGAGGTAGGCGAGGGCGGGGTCGTTCGCGATGCCTCACGGCACGAGAAGGTTTTACGGAGCGTCGCAGCGCAGATGCCTGGGCATGGCATAGTCCCGCGAGCGGTCTGCGCTTCCGTACTTCGCGGTCCGAGCGGAAACTTCGAGTTTTTTGTGCTGGCGCAGAAGAATAAAGCCGGATATTCCCTTGTGGATCCTGTGGATCGTGAGGGCCTTGAGGTTATGATTGTCAATGCCGTCGAGAGGGTTCACGGCAAGGGAGGCAATTGATCATCGTTTCTAAAGGACGCTTTCGAAAACGGATGCCGCCGACGGTGCGCGCGTCCCTGACAGCATGAGCGTTCGCGGAGCGGACGTGGGTGCGAAGACGGGAGAGTGAGAATGCAGATCCTTGTAGTGGCTAGCAACTTCAAGCCCCTGGGGTGTCAGAAAGCCAAGGAACTCTGCGCATGGCTCGGAAAGCTCGGCTATAGCACGCAACTGGTCATGGCCGAGGACGTCGAGATCGGAGGGCGATTCTCGAAAGGGGGGCTCGAACCCGGGTTCGAGCCCAAGTTGATCCTGTCGCTGGGCGGCGACGGGACTATGCTAACGAGCGCCCAGCTGGCCTTCCATCACCCGGCCCCGATACTGGGATTCAACTTCGGGACGCTCGGCTACCTTACCGGCGCCACCGCCGATGTGGTCGACGAGGGCGTCCAGGCTGCGATCGACGGGAAGCTCGAGAGCGAGTCGAGATGCGCTCTTGATGTGGAGATAGTCGACGAGAACGGTGGAACGACAATGTACACCGTCCTGAACGAGGTATCCCTCAGCCGAGGGGCCATGGGGAAGATGTTCAGGTACGAGGTGAGGATCGACGACGAGCATCTGACGAACATGTTCGCCGACGGGGTCCTGGTCTCGTCTCCCACAGGATCGACGGCCTACTCGCTCTCTGCCGGAGGGCCGATACTCTCCCCGGCGCTTTCCTGCATGATCGTCGTGGCCGTGGCGCCTCACTCGCTCGTCACGAGGGCTCTTGTCACCGGGGAGAAGGAGACGGTGCATCTGATTCCGGAGGATGATCCCGAGAGGAATTGCATGATCTTCTTGGACGGCCATTCGATCGATATCGGGAGGTTGCCCAAGCGCGTCTCCGTGCGCGTCAGGCCGGATGCCGTGACGCTTCTGAAATACAACTCTCCGAGCTTCACCAAATCGGTCTCCAAGGTGTTCTATGGGGGCTGGGATGATTGAGGCCATCCGTGTGGGGAGCCTCGCGCTGATCAAGGAATGCGAGATGCGCTTCAGCGGCGGGATGACCGTGCTGACGGGAGAGACCGGCGCCGGTAAGACCGCCCTTCTGGGGGCGATCAAGCTTGCGATCGGCGCCAGGGCCGATGCCGCCGCTGTCAGGGAAGGGGAGGACGGCGCCTTGGTGGAGGCCGTCTTTACATGCGATACCCGGGCCGCCGAGGCGCTCGCGGAATCGGGTCTGCCGGTCGATGGGGACATCATCCTCGTGAGACGCAGGGTCTCGGCCTCGGGGCATTCCAGATGCTACGTGAACGATGCGATGACGACCGTGGGAACGCTCTCGTCCGTCGTCGGGCGCATGGTCGACCTTCACGGGCAGCACGAGCATCAGTCGCTGCTGTCCCCGTCCAACCATCTCTCCTACCTCGACAGATGGGCTGGAGATGATCTGACTCCGTTGCTCGACGCCTACAGGGAGGCGCTCGCTGCATACAGGGCCAATGCCGTCGAGCTTGAGCGGGCGCGGGAATCCGAGCGCATGAGCGGATACCGTATCGAGCAGGCACAATTCGTCTGCGATCAGATAGGCGCGATCTCTCCGGGAGAAAGCGAGCACGAGGAGCTAGAGGCGATCCTCCCGGTGCTGAGGAACGGGGAGTCGCTGGCCGAGGCTTCCGGCGAGGCGCTGGGGACGATACGCTCCGACGGCGGCGTTCTCGACATGATGCAATCTCTCCTCGACTCGTTGAGGCGGGCCTCCGGGACCGACTCCAGGCTGGACGCGATCGCAGAGAGAGCCGAGTCGGTCGTACTCGACCTGGAGGATCTGGCGATGGAGCTGAGGTCCTATCGCGACTCTGTGGAGTTCGACCCCGACGCGCTGCGCAGAGCGCTCGATCGCCTGGGCGACCTCGACGGTCTGATCCGAAGGTTCGGCCCCACCTATTCCGACGTGCTGAGCGTGTGGAGGGAGTCGAAGGAGATCCTCGAATCGGCCGTGGACGCGCCGGGGAGGATCGCCGAGCTCGAGGCTCGCCTCGAGAGGGACAGGGCGGAGCTGGAATCGGCTGCCGGAGCTCTCGATTCGTTCAGGATGGAGGCTGCAGCCTCTCTGTCAGAGGAGCTTTCCCGCTCCGCTGCGGAGCTGGCGATGCCGGGCGCCTCCTTCTCGTTTCGGCACGAGAAGCTGGATCTCGCCTCTTGGGACGCCTCCGGTTCCTCCAGGTACGAGCTGATGTACGCGCCCTCCGCCTCGATGACCCCGAGGCCGCTGGCGAGGATCGCGAGCGGGGGAGAGCTCTCCCGCGTGATGCTCGCCCTGGAGACCGTCATCGACGACGGCGATCCTTCCAAGACGCTGGTCTTCGACGAGGTCGACGCGGGCATCGGCGGCGCGACCGCACAGACGGTGGCGTCTCGGCTGCGAGACCTCGGCGGGACCCATCAGGTGATTGTCGTGACCCACCTCGCGCAGATAGCGGCGGTGGCCGATGCCCATCTCCTCGTCGAGAAAGAGGCCGGCGATGGGATGCCGGTCACCGTGATCAGGGAGATATCCGGGCAGGAGAGGGTCAGGGAGATCTCCAGGATGCTTTCCGGCACAGTCGACGAGGCCTCTCTTGAGCACGCACGGTCGATGCTGGAGGGCGCGGCGGGTTCGTCCGAGGCGAATCCGAGATGAGTCCTGCGGATCCGGATACCGTCTCGGGCACGGTGAGGTTGGGAAGGTCTACGAAGCGCCTCGTCCCCGAGCTGACCTCTGGCGACATAGCTGTCATCTGCCATAGGGATCTGGATCGTCTAGGCGCCGATTCCCTGGTCAAGGCCGGCGTTCGGGCCGTCGTGAACGCCGAGAGCTCCTTCACCGGAGATTTCCCCAACACAGCCCCGCTGATCCTGCTTCGGGATGGGATTCCCGTGCTCGACGAGGTGGGGGATTCGATCTTCGACGTTCTCTCTGACGGGGAGAAGGTGACGATCTCCGGTTCGGGCATATACCGCGACGGAGAGATGGTGGCGAGCGGGAAGCTGCTTTTGGCCGAGGATCTGGAGGCTGGGATAGATCTCTCCAGGGGGCGGATGGACGCGAAGCTGGACGACTTCGCGTCCAACACGGCCGAGTACCTCAAGCGAGACGGCGCCAAGATCATCTACGGAAACCAGTCCCCCGACGTCGACTTGCAGATAGAGGGCAGGCAGGTGCTCGTCGTGGTGCGCGGTCCCGACTTCCAGGAGGATCTGGCGACCCTGCGCTCCTACATGAGAGAGATGAAGCCGCTGGTGCTCGCAGTGGACGGGGCGGCCGATGCGCTGCTCGAGCTCGGAACGGTCCCCGACGCGATCGTCGGCGACATGGACTCGGTCTCCGACAAGGCGTTGAGATGCGGCGCCGTGCTGATCGCGCACGCCTACGAGGACGGCCGGTGTCCCTCGGCAGACCGGCTCGACTCGCTCGGACTCGACTACATCACATGGCCTCTCGCCGCGACGAGCGAGGACCTCGCCCTCCTTCTGGCCTGGGAGAAGGGCGCCGACCTGATCGTGGCCGTGGGAACGCATTCCAACCTCATCGAATATCTCGAGAAGGACCGCAGCGGCATGGCCTCCACCTT
>CAZPAN010000066.1:0-8354 GCA_964584585.1 uncultured Coriobacteriaceae bacterium
CGAGGTCGCGCCGTCCGCCATCAGCTCCTCCAGCGCGGCTTGGACCTCTTCGGTGGTATTGGAGTTGAAGGAGTGGATTGAGATGTAGCCGATCTCATCGATCTGCTCGTAATCCATGCTCGAGATCGTTATCTCCGAATACACCATCTCGGTGGTCAGCATCTCGCCCTCCAGCTCGGGTTCCTCCCCGGCTTGCTCATCGGAGTCGGAATCGTCCAGGCTTTCCGACTCCAGGGTCATCGCATAGGATGTCAGCGCATCCAGGCTCTCGCTGGTCGGGCGCAGCCAGACGATCTCGATCGCATCGCCCTCCTCGCGTTCGATCGCCTCGATGGCCGAGTCCGTGGTCCAGGGACCCTGGGCACCGTCGATCGATACGATCACATCGCCGACCTCGACTCCGGCCTCATCGGCGGGAGAGCCGTCATAGACCCCGGAGACGACGACCTGGCTGCCGAGCTGGACGATTACGATGCCAATCCCCAGGTAGGATCCGGTGGTGTACTGAAGGTAGCTCTCGTAGTATTCCTCGTCCATGTACTCGGCGTACCCGTCTCCGGTAGCGGCGAGCAGGGCCTCGATCGTGCCTGCGGTGGCGGAGTCGGCGTCGACGTCGTAGAGGCCGTTCGAGTCCATCTTCGCGGCGACCTCGTCGAGCCTTGCGGCGATCTCCGAGGCATCGGTCATCGAACCAGCCTCGAGACGCTCGGGAGTCCTGCTGAACACGTCTACCAGCCCAGTGGCGGAGGCAGCCTGCCCGAAGACGAAGCCAACGATCGCGACGAGAACGAGGGCCGCCGCGACGCGCCTGGTATCCCACCAGACGTGGCGTGCGGCCTCTACAACGCCCTGCGGCACCTCTTCTAGATCTGCGGAGTCGTCACCAGAACAACCGCTGCCGTCGCCCTGCTGCCCGTCCTCGTCAATCACCGCCACGCTGGAACCTTCGCTTTGCTCCCCGTCCTCGGAAGCCACCGATGCGCCGGAACCATCTCCCGGCCGATCGTCACCGCCGTCCGGTTGCGGCATGCCATCGTTTTCAGCTTCGTTATAGGTTTCTGAAAACCCTGATGGGCGCGTTTCGCGTCCGGCATCACAGCCGTCGTCCACGCGCCCATCCTTCTTCCCATCGTTAGAAAGCATGTTGTGTCGAGATGCTCCCCTCCGTCAGAGAAACGCTGATTGATTGCCTTTGTCTGCCTCCAGTCTCTCCGTGCCCATGTGCGCGAAGGCGAAAAGTGCGCTGGCCCGCGCCGATGAGCCTGAGCGTGCAGGAGCGGAAGGGGCCGGAGGCGGACGGAATGAATCGATCGGCGTTTCCTTAGACCTTCAGGTACCTGCGTATCGCGAGAGCCGATCCGAACAGACCGATCAGAAGCCCCGCGATCAGAAGCACGACGGATACCATCGCGAACTCTCCCGCCGAGATCTGCACCGGCAGCCATGAGATTATGCCGACGAGATAGGGGGAGAAGAAGACCTGCATCATCCACAGGCACAGCACCGCGAGCGCGGTCCCGATGATCGCCTGGACGATGCCCTCCATGACGAACGGTCCACGGATGAATCCCTTGGTGGCGCCGACGAGCCTCATGATCGCGATCTCGCGGCGACGCGCCATGATCGCGAGCCTGATGGTGTTGTTGATGAAGATCAGGGTCACGAACACGAGCAGCACCACTGCGGCGATCCCGGTATAGCGGACGATGTTGGTGACGCTGAACAGCCTCTCCACGCTGCGCTGGCCGTACATGATCGAATCGGACGGGTCGTCGGGATCGTCGCAGATCTCGCGGAACAGATCGTAGTTCTCGATCAGAGTCGCGACCGTCTCCACCTCCTGCGGGTCGGTGAGATCGATGTCTATCGAACGAGGCAGGGGGTTGTCGCCGTCGAGCTGCTCGATGATGTCAATGTTGGACTCCATCGACTCTCGGAAATTCTCCAGGGCCTCGTCCTTGTCGGTGAAGCCCACCGTCTCGACGTAATCCAGGTCTTCCACCCACTCCATCACCGTCTGGATGTCCTCGTCGCTCGCGTCGTCCGAGACGTACGCCGTGATGCTGACCCTGTCTTCCACCGATTCGACTATGGAATCGACCATGATGTTCGCGAAGAAGAAGAGTCCTACTAGAAACAGCGACAAAAAGATCGTGATCGTCGATCCGATGCTTGTGGAGAGGTTCCTCTTGAAGTTGATGAGGGCCTGCTTGATGAAATAGATGATATTACGCATCGAGGCCGTACACCCCCCTGTCCTGGTCGCGGACTATATGACCGGACTCGAGTGCGATGACCCGCCTGCGCATGTTGTCGACCATCTCCTTGTCATGGGTGGCCACCAAGACGATGGTTCCGGTGCGGTTGATCCTGTCGAGAAGCCGCATGATCCCGAGAGAGGTCTGGGGGTCGAGGTTTCCGGTAGGCTCGTCGCAGATCAGCAACGGCGGTCGGTTGACGATCGCACGGGCGATCGAGACCCTCTGCTGCTCGCCTCCCGAGAGCTGATCGGGATACTTGTCAAGCTTGCCCTCGAGACCCACGAGGCGGAGAACCTCGGGCACCTGGGTGTTGATGATGTGCTTGGACTTGCCGATGACCTCCAGCGCGAAGGCTACGTTCTCGAACGTCGTCTTCTTCTGAAGGAGCTTGAAGTCCTGGAAGACGCAGCCGATGTTGCGTCTGAGGTAGGGGACCCTCCAGTCCTTCATCACCGTGAGATCCTCGCCCGCGACGAAAAGCTTGCCGGAGGTGACCTTGAGCTCGCGGTTGATGAGCCTGATGAAAGTAGATTTGCCCGATCCGGAATGCCCCACCAGAAATACGAACTCTCCCGGGTAGACCTTGAAGTCCACGTTCTCGAGCGCCGGCTTGTCGGGCTGAGCGTCATAGACCTTGGTCACCTTGTCGAAGACGATCGCCGGATGGGATCCCGACGACGAACCCGGCGCGGACGTTGCGCCCCTGCGCAGCTTGCCCCTGCCACGCCTCACGAGCCTGCCAGCCGAGGTCCCGCCGAGCCGAGTATGTTCCCCGGTGGCGTTGGACGGGTCGTTCGCCGAGAGGCCGGAAGTCCGATTGCCCGTCGGCTCCCCCAAGGGCTTGCTATGTGCTCCGGTCTTGTTCGGATCCGAAGCGAAACCTCTCTTCGGGCTGCGTTCCCTTGAACTCACATGCACTCCAATCGAAATCTGCAGAGTTTGCGCTTCGACGCATTTAGGCATCTGTGAACAGCGTTTTATTGTAGCAGACGCGCCCAGGCGGCCCTGCAGCCCATCCGCGCCGAACGGGAAACCGACCGCACGTCGCCGTTTTCGGGACTTCGAGCCGACTCGGCGAATGTACTCGATGTGCATTTTGCGGATTTATCACGGAGACGGGCACACGCGAGCCACAGATCACCGGAAGCATCCCATCGCGGGCCGCCCGGCACGAGCCGGATCCGGACAAACGCAATCAATCAGCGCTTCCCAAAAACCCCGAGACCGCCCTCGCGATCGAGGAGGCGTCGAGGCCGAACTCCGCGAAGAGCTCAGCGGCCTCGCCGGAGGTCCCGAAGACATCGCGAATTCCGATCCTGAGCATCTTGGTGGGGAGGGCCTCCGAAAGAGCCTCGGCGACGGCCGAGCCGAGTCCTCCTATGATCGAATGCTCCTCGGCGGTCACGACGGCGCCGGTCTTGCGGGCCGACTCCAGAATCACATCGGCGTCGAGCGGCTTGATCGAGAAGACATCGATCACCTCTGCGGAGATGCCGAGCCGATCGAGAGCCTCCGCTGCCTTCAGAGCCTCGGCCACCATCGCCCCACAGGCCACAATCGTGACGTCGACGCCCTCGCGGAGAATGCTGGCCTTTCCCAGGAAGAAGCCGTCCGCGTTCCCGTAGACCTCCGGGAGCTTCGACCTGCCGAGCCTCACGTAGAACGGCCCGGATGTCTTCGCCGCGATCCTGACGGCGGCCTTCGCGCTCATGTAGTCGGACGGGACGAGCACCCTCATGTTGGGGAGGGTGCGCATCAGCGAGATGTCCTCCACCATCTGATGAGAACCGCCGTCGGGACCGACCGAGATGCCGGAGTGGGTCGGGGCGATCTTCACGTCGAGCATCGAGTAGCAGACGGTGTTGCGGATCTGGTCGTAAGCCCTCCCGGTACCGAAGACCGCGAACGAGCCGGTGAAAACCACCTTGCCGGTGAGCGAGAGGCCGGCGGCCACGCTCACCATGTTCTGCTCGGCGATGCCGACGTTGATGAGACGGCCCGGATGACGCTCTCCCAAGACCTTCGTAGTGGTGGATCCGGAGAGGTCCGCGTCGACCGCTACGACGTCCATTCCCTCGTCTACGAGCTCTGCCAGCGTCTCGCCGAACGCGGCGCGTGTGGCCTTAGCGCCCATCGGAGCCTCCAATCTTCATGCGGGCGGCTTCGATCGCGCCCGAGAGCTCGGCCAGTGCCTTTTCGGTCTGCTCGGCATCGGGGGCCTTGCCGTGCCAGGAGACCTGATTCTCCATGAAGGAGACTCCTTTGCCCTTCACGGTGCGGGCGATCACCATCGTGGGTCCCTCGTGACGGCGCTTCGCATCCACCAGAGCTGCGTGAATCTGGGAGATGTCGTGCCCGTCGACGCTGATGATGCCCCATCCGAACGAGGCCCACCTGTCCTCGACAGGAGAGATCCCCATGACATCGGAGCAGCGCCCGTCTATCTGCAGGTCGTTGTAATCGAGGATGCCGACGAGGTTGGAAAGACGGTAGTGCGAGGCGAACTCGGCCGCCTCCCATATCTGCCCCTCCTGCGACTCGCCGTCGCCCATGAGAGCGAAGACGGTGGGGATGGTGCCGGACTCGGACCCGATGACATCGTCGCAGACGCCCGCCCCGGCCTTCGCCCCGAGCACGCTCATCCTGATGCCGAGCGCCATGCCCGCCGCGACCGACAATCCCTGGCCGAGAGATCCGGTGGAGACCTCCACGCCGGGAAGCTTCCGGCAATCCGGATGCCCCTGCAGCCTGCTGTTGAGCTTACGCAGCGTGGAGAGCTCATCACGCTCGATGATCCCCGCCTGGGCCAAAGACGCGTAGAGCACCGGAGCCGCATGTCCCTTGGACAGGACGAACCTGTCGCGGGCGGGATCGTCGAGGTTCTCGGGGTCGTAGGACATCACGCCCGAGAGATAGAGGACGGCGAGGATGTCTGCGGAGGAGAGCGACCCTCCCGGATGCCCGCTGCCCGCCTTGGAGATCATGTCGACGATGTCATAGCGAATCAAGGCGGCGCCGAGGGCGACCTTTCCGATGTCATAACGTACGTCAGATGTCAAAATAGCTCCCCCTGGTGAAATCAGTCCCGGGAATCCGAGCGCTCGCGCTCCCCCAGGCACCCCGCCTGTCTACTCTTCCGGCTTGTTGGAGACCCTCCAACGATGATATTCCACCACGAACCTGTCTATGTCGCCCGATAGGACGGCATCGACGTTGCCGCTCTCCGCTCCCGTCCTCAGATCCTTCACCAATGTGTATGGGTACATGACATAGTTTCGGATCTGGCTGCCGAACGAGATGTCCTTCTTCTCGCCGCGAAGCTCGGCAAGCTCGGCGTCACGCTTCTCCTTCTCCAGCTCGTAGAGCTTGGCCTTCAGGATCTTCATCGCCGACTCCTTGTTCTGGAGCTGCGACTTCTCGTTCTGGCATGTGACGACGATCTTGGTGGGAATGTGCGTGATCCTGACGGCGGAGTCGGTGGTGTTGACCGATTGGCCGCCCGGGCCGCTCGACCTGTAGACGTCTATGCGCAGGTCGCTCGGGTTGATCTCGACCTTTATATCGTCGGGGAGCACCGGAAGCACCTCTACTCCGGCGAAGGTCGTCTGCCTGCGCTCCTTCTCGTCGGTAGGGGAGATCCTCACCAGACGGTGCACCCCCTGCTCGGAGGAGAGCATCCCGTAGACGTCCCTGCCCTTCACCTCGAAGGTCGCCCTGTCGATGCCGATGACTTCGGCGGCCGGCGCATCGAGCACGTTGACGCTCCAGCCCTTGCGCTGCGCGTATCCCAGGTACATGCGGAATAGCATATCGGCCCAGTCCTGGGCCTCCAGCCCGCCTTGGCCCGGAGTGACCGTCACGATCGCGTCGCCGTGGTCGAACTCGCCGTCGAACCAAGACGAGAGTTCCATGGCGTCGACGTTCGAGATCAGCTGGGCGATGTCGGAGTCGACCTCGGCCGCCAATGACTCATCGTCGCCCTCAAGGGCCAGTTCGTTGGCGACCATCGCATCCTCGACCATCGAGACGGCCGAGTCATACCCCTCTATCTCGTCCCGCAGATCGGAGGCTTGCTTGACGATAGCCTGCGCCTTGGTGGAATCGTCCCAAAAACCCGGTCGCGAGGACTGCTCGTCGAGCGCAGCCAGCCTCTCGCGCTTGGCATCTACGTGGAGGTAGGACCCCACCTCGGCGATCCTGGCCCTGAGCGCCTCCAGCTCCCCGCTTCTATCCTCGATCATCTATGCCCCCGCACCGTAGAACCTTCCTGAAAACCCCAACCCGCACCCTGTCCGGGACCCATCTCCGAAACATCTGGTGCCCGACATGATCGGATCCCAGGCCGATCTCCGTCGGCGCTCCAACCCGTCCGGAACCCGTCCCAAGCGCAAGAAGGTCAGGACCGAACGTTCGCGCCGTGGCACTTCTTGAACTTCTTGCCGCTATTGCAAGGACAGGGGTCGTTGCGTCCGACGTTGGCAAACGGGTCGCTCTTGTCCTTCACGTATGTCCTGGGCTTGCCCATGCTGGGCTTGGGAACGGGCATGGCCGCGCTCGTGGTCTGGGATATCTGCTGAGACGTGGCCGTCGACGTGGCCGTCTGGGAGATCGTCGAACCCGCGACGGAGCGGATCGACTGCGTATCTCCCGAAGGGCCGGAGAGCGTCGTGCTGCCGGCGGTCACCGAGGGCTGATCGTCGCGCACGGCCACCTTGATGCGCAGCACGGTGCGGATGTAGTCCTCGTACATCGAGTCGCGCAGCAGACCGAACGTCCTGTGGGCCTCCGACTTGTACTCCACCAGCGGGTCGCGCTGCCCGTAGGCACGCAGGCCGATGCCGGCCTTGAGATAGTCCATCTCCTGCAGATGGGTCATCCACCTGCTGTCCATCGTGCGGAGCATAACCTGGGTCTCGAGCATGCGCATGGCACCCTCGCCAAGTGTGCTCTCCTTCTCCTTATATACCTCGGAGAGGAACGACTCGACCGCTTCGGAGAGCTCCCCTACGGTCTTGATCTCGTCGATGCCCTCGATCGCGGCCTCGGGGTTTCCAGTGGTCTGCACGAGCCAGGTGCGCAGACCCTCGAGATCCCATTGATCCCTGTCGGCCTTCTCGTCGCCGCAGTAGTCGGAGATCGCCCTTTGCGCGGTCTCGTCTAGGATCTCGGCGGATTTCTCATGAATGTCCTTGCCGTCGAGGATGCGGTTGCGCTCCTCGTATATCGCCTGCCTCTGCAGGTTCATCACATCGTCGTACTCGAGGACGTTCTTTCTGGCGGTGTAGTTGAGAGACTCGATCTGGTGCTGGGCGTTCTCGATCGCCTTGGATACCATAGAGGCCTCGATCGGAAGATCCTCCTCCCCACCGGCCTTCTCCATGAGCCTGCCGACGCGTTCCATCCGCTCGCCGCCGAAGAGCCTCATCAGATCGTCCTCCAACGAAAGGTAGAACCTGGTGAGTCCGGGATCCCCCTGACGTCCGGAACGGCCTCTTAGCTGATTGTCGATTCGCCTGGACTCATGCCTCTCCGAGCCGAGGACCGCGAGACCTCCTGCGGCGGCAACGCGCTCGTAGTCCTCCTCGCAGACCTCCTTGGCCTTGGCGAGGGCCTTGGCCCTTTGCTCGTCGGTGGCCTCTTCGAGATCGATGCCGTTGGCAACTAAAACGTCATCGACCATGTACGCCGGGTTGCCTCCGAGCAGGATGTCGGTGCCTCGTCCGGCCATGTTGGTAGCGATCGTCACAGCCCCGCTGCGGCCTGCCTGTGCGATGATCTTGGCCTCGCTCTCGTGATGCTTGGCGTTGAGCACCTGATGGGGGATTCCCCTCTTGTCGAGCTTGCGCGAGAGCAGCTCCGAGTTCTCGATCGATACGGTGCCCACCAAGACGGGCTGGCCCTCGACATGGCGCTCGATGACCTCGTCCACGATCGCGTTGAACTTGGCCTCAAGCGTCCGGTAGACCACGTCGTTCTCGTCTTTCCTGACGGCGGGCTTGTTGGGCGGCACCGCGACGACGCCCATCTTGTATATATCCCGGAACTCCGCGTCCTCGGTCATGGCGGTTCCGGTCATTCCCGAGAGCTTGTCGT
>CAZPAN010000067.1:0-6217 GCA_964584585.1 uncultured Coriobacteriaceae bacterium
GTCTACTGCTACAACGTGCAGCCTGGGGTGGAGATAGACTACGCCAGCGGAGTGAGCTGGGAAGCCTGACCCCTTCGCAGGCCAGAGCGCCCTCCCAGCCTTCGCGCGCATGGCACGGAGGGGTCTCGCGCTCTACTCGGTCGTGCACTTCGCCTCTCTTCCCGCTTTCGTGCGCATGGCGCGGAGAGGGTTGGAGGCGGGCGAAAGCGATAGATCATCGCCTTTCTCGACGACACGTTCGTCCGGTCCCCTCTACGGAGCGTCGCTTCGAAGCGCGGGCATTATAATTTCCGAGGGTGTCCGCAACGGACGCGTGCAGGATGGGAAACGCACGTGACCGAGGATCTGGGAAGAGGGGTCTATGCAGGCTACTGCGCTGGTTCTCGCAGCTGGGAGCGGAACTCGGATGAAATCCTCCCACCCGAAGGTCTGCTTCGAGATGCTAGGAAAACCGCTGGTCAGATGGGTGGTCGATGCCGCCCGGGCTGCCGGATGCGAGGATGTCGTATGCGTCTTAGGGCATGGCCGGGAGGAGGTCGGGCCGATCGTCTTCGATTGCGAGGTGGTTATCCAATCCGAGCGGCTCGGCACGGGACACGCGGTTATGATGTCTGCTCCTCGGCTCGAAGATGCCCACGGCCCTGTGGTCGTGCTCTCCGGGGACTGCCCGATGATCCGTCCCGAGACCATCTCCGCGCTCCTCGATGCTCAGGCATCCTCCAGAGCGAGCGCTGTGGTCTTGACCAGCATCGCAGACGATCCCACCGGTTACGGCAGGGTCATCCGCGACGAGTCGGGTTCGGTCGCGCGCATCGTCGAGCAGAGGGACTGCACCTCCGAGGAGGCCGAGGTCGTCGAGGTCAACAGCGGCATGTACTGCTTCGACTCCGACGCCCTGCTCGGGTGTCTTGACCGTCTTGGCAATGACAACTCCCAGGGCGAGTACTACCTGACCGACGTCATCTCGCTGATGGTCGCCGACGGGATGCAGGTCGGCGCGATCGTGGCCGAGGACCCTGCGGAGTGCCTGGGGATAAACGATCGGTGGCAGCTCGCCGAGGCGCAGGCGCAGATGCAGCGCCGCATCAACTCCCGCCTCATGCTGGCGGGCGTCACGATGATCGCCCCCGACCTCGTGTGGGTGGGACCCGACGTAGAGGTCGGGACCGACGTGGAGCTGTGGCCGATGACGTTTTTGTTGGGTGAGACCAAGGTCGGTTCCGACACCAGGATCGGCCCGAACGCCCGGGTCGTCGATGCGGTCGTGGGCTCAGGCTGCGTCATCGACGAGTCGATCGTCCTCAAGTCAACGATCGACGACGACGTCTCGTGCGGGCCGCGCGCCTACATCCGCCCCGGCACCCGCATGTGCAAGGGCGCCAAGGCCGGCACCCACGTGGAGATCAAGCATTCCACGGTGGGGCCGGGTTCTAAGGTTCCCCATCTCAGCTATATCGGCGACGCCACGATAGGCGCTGACGTGAACATCGGCGCTGGATCCATCACCTGCAACTACGATGGGAGGAGCAAGCACGCCACGACGATCGGGGACGGCACGTTCATCGGGTCGGACACGATGATGGTGGCTCCGGTGAACATCGGCAGGGGGTGCACGACCGGCGCCGGTTCGACCATCGACCACGATATCCCGGATGGCGCGCTGGGCATCGCCCGGTCGAGACAGAGGAACGTGGAAGGCTGGGCCGAACGTTCCAAGCGTTGAAAGAAGTGCGACCTGACGGGGTCTGATGGCGTCTGACCAAGACCCCCGGAGGCTGAAAGCGAACCGTCAAAGTCAGTGGGAGGATCCGGATGGACGTGGTTTCGAAGAAGCTCATGCTCTTCAGCGGGAGCAGCAACGTGGCGCTTTCCGAGAAGATCTCGCAGGAGATCGGAGTGGAGCTGGGCAAGGTCAGGCTGGAGACGTTCGCCAACGGCGAGATCTACGCCAGATTCCTGGAGAGCGTCCGCGGCTCCGACGTCTTCATCGTGCAGTCGCTTGCAGGCAAGGTGAACGATTCCCTGATGGAGCTCCTCATCATGACCGACGCGGCCAAGAGGGCTTCCGCGAGATCGGTCACCGCCGTCATCTCCCATTACGGCTATTCCAGGCAGGACCGCAAGAGCGCTTCCCGTGAACCCATCACCGCCAAGCTCGTCGCAAACCTGCTCGTCACGGCAGGGGTCGACAGGATCATCGTGATCGACCTGCATCAGGGTCAGATCCAGGGCTTCTTCGACATCCCCGTGAACCACCTCACCGCGTTGCCGCTCTTCGCCGAGTACTTCTCGGCGAAGGGGATCGACGACCTCTGTGTCGTCTCCCCCGACGTGGGCAGGGCCAAGGCCTCGAAGAAGCTCGCCGGCCTGCTCGGCGCCGACCTGGCGATCATGCACAAGAGCCGTCCCAGCCACAACGTCGCCGAGGTCTCCGCTGTGATAGGTGATGTCTCCGGCAAGAACTGCATCATCAACGACGACATGATCGATACCGCCGGCACCATCGTCGCCGTAGCGAAGGCCCTGATGGAGGCGGGCGCCGCGAGCGTGCACATGTGCGCGACCCACGGCATCCTGTCCGATCCGGCCGTCCAGCGCCTCACCGACTGCCCCGCCGAGGAGATCGTCGTCTGCGACACCATCCCCACGCCCGAGGACGTGGGCGAGAAGTTCCATGTGATCTCCGTCGCGTCGCTTCTCGGCAGGGCGATCGTCAACGTCTACAACGAGGCCTCGGTCTCCGATCTCTTCGACCCCGACTTCGCGCTCTAGCGGAGGCGGATGCTATATGGCCTCCGGACGCATATCGCTGATAGCGGGCCTGGGCAACCCCGGGCCGGAGTACGACATGACCCGCCACAACTGCGGGTTTGCCACGATCGACAGGATCGCCGACGACCTCGGAGCCAGGTACTGGAAGAGTCAGGACGGCTGCATGGTGGGGATTGGCAAGCTAGACGGCGAGGAGATCCTGCTCGTCAAACCGCAGGCTTTCATGAACCGCTCCGGCGGGCCGCTCTCCCACGCGATGAAGCGCAACGGCGTCGACACGGACTCGATACTCGTGATCCACGACGACCTCGACCTTCCCGAGGGTGCGATCCGCTTCAAGCGTAAAGGGGGCCACGGGGGCCACAACGGCATCCGCTCGATCTGCGCCGTCATCGGAGACGAGTTCGCGAGGCTGAAGATCGGCATCGGCCGTCCGCCGGGGAGGATGGACAGCGCCGACTACGTACTGGCCAGTATCCCGAAGTCGGCCTGGGAGGACTACGGCGTGACGATCGGCCGGGCCGCCGAAGCAGCCATCCACGCGGCTCGCGAGGGAATGGACGCCGCGATGCTGAGATACCACACCACGTGATGGGGGAGGGCCGTCGGCGTCCGTCCCACCTGTCGCGTCACAGCCAGAACATCGAGGCCACGCCGAATGCCGACACCACCGCCAGCACCGCCCAGTCCGAAGGCCGCATGGCCAGCTCCCTGTACCGCGTGCGCCTGACTCCGCATCCGTAGCAGCGCGACTCCATCGCTTCCGCTAGGCTCTCGGTTCGCCTGAAGGCCCCAGCCAGCAGCGGGGCGAGCACGGGGATCAGCGCCCTGGCCCTCCTGATCGGCCCTCCTTCGTCGAAGACCGCCCCGCGCGCCGCTTGCGCGTCTCGGATCGAGGCGTACTCCTCGCCCATGACGGGGATGAACCTGATCGCTATCGAGATGATCATCGAGATGTCTTCGACGGGTGCGCCCAGGCGCCCGAAGGGACGCAGCAGCCATTCGGCTGCGTCGCAGAATTCTAGAGCCGAAGTGGCGAGCAGCATGAGCGAGGCCGCCACGAACACCAACAGCAGCCTCGATGCGAAGAAGACCGCACGGTACAGGCCGAGATCGGTTATCGTGATCCACCCGACGGACACGAGCTGGACCCCATCGGGGTTAAACAGGTTGAACACGATAGGGATGAGGAAGATCGCCCAGCAGGCACGAAGCGATCCCAGGATCCGCCTTGCGAGGATCTTCGACATCGCGCAGGCCGTCACGATCAGAGCGGCGATCGCCGCCATCCCAGCCGGGGTGTCCATCAGAAACGCGGTAATCGTGTAGATGATGAAGAGGTGGATCTTCACCCTCGGGTCCATTCGCCTTATGGGGGAGTCGACGTTGCAGAGGCTCCCGAAAGGCAGCCCTCTGCTCATCGCGCGCCGCCTTCGGCCATCGCCGCGATTGCGTCGGCGAGATCGGCCTCGCCGGCCGCGTCGGGAAGCTCGATCCCGCGTACCCGGCAATGCGCCGCGAGCTGCATCGCGTGCGGGAGCTTCAACCCCAAGGACTCGACGAGCTCGGCATCCGAGAAGATCTCTCCTGGGGCGCCTTGTGCCGCGACCCGTCCGCCGTCGAGCACCACGACTCTGGTCGCGAGCCTCGCGACTGCGTCCATGTCGTGGGTCGCCATGACGATCCCGATTCCCTCCGATGCCAGCCTCGATATCAGGTCGAGGATCTCTTCTGCTCCCGCAGGGTCGAGTCCGCTCGTGGGCTCGTCGAGCACCAGATAGGAGGGGAGGGACGCGATGGCGCCCGCCAGAGCGACGCGACGCTGCTGCCCTCCAGATAGCGAGAAGGGGGAGAGTCGCGAGACCACGTCGGGATCCAGCCCCACCGCCTCGAGCGCCCATCGCACCCTGTCTGCGATCCTGGCCTCGGCGAGTCCGAAGTTGCGCGGCGCGAATGCGACGTCGTCGAAGACCGTCTGCGCGAAGAGCTGTCTCTCGGGGAACTGGAGAGCCATCCCGACCATCCGCCTGACCTCCGCCCGGTCCCGCGCGGTCCTCAATGCGCGGCCGTCGACCGTGACGCCGCCCGATTGCGCCTCGATGATCCCGTTGATGTGCAGCAGGAGCGTGGACTTGCCCGAGCCGGTGCGGCCTATGACGCAGGAGATGTCGGTTCGCCCGAAGACGACGGAGACTTCGCTGAGCGCACAGACCTCCCTTCCATTCGCATCGTAGCTGCAGGAGAGGCGATCGATGCAGATGGAGTTCCTTTGGAGGGGGCCGTCTGCTGCGGGGATCGCCTCGGTCCCGAATCCGGCGTGCTCTGCGGTCGGGCTGGCGACGGACCTGCATTCGGCGCCCTTGCCTGCGCCCGAGTCCCCCTCGGGTGCATCCGCCTCCGTGCCAGCCGTCCCGTTTCGCCCTGCGGCCGTTTTCGTTCCCGGGCGCTTCACGGCCGTGCGGATCATGTCGGCCAGCTCCCCGATGTCCGTCGGGATTCCTCCCAGCTTCACGCCGCGATCCTCGAGCATCCCCGCCATGCGCATCGCGAACGGCTGGCCGAGCGACATCTCTGCGAGGATCGCGCCGTCGGCTAGCACCTCGGCCGGCGTGCCGCCTGCGGCGACCCTGCCCTGCCTCAGGACGACGACCCGCTCGGCCGCCATCGCGTCCTCGGGCGAATGCGTCACGAGGATCACGGTCACGCCCCCGTCGGCCAGCTGGCGGATGATCGACATCGCCTCGTCGCGCCCCTGCGGGTCGAGCATGGCGAAGGGCTCGTCGAGCACGAGTATCTCCGGTTCCATCGCGAGCGCCCCGGCGATCGCGAGCCGCTGCTTCTGCCCGCCGGAGAGCATCTCCGCGCTGGCCCCGGCCAGCCCTTCCAGGTCCACGGCGGCGAGAGCCGAGTCGATCCTGCGTCCGATCTCCTCTCGGCCAAGCCCCAGGTTCTCGGGTCCGAACGCCACGTCGTCCGCGACGACCGTCGCCACTATCTGCGAATCGGGATCCTGCATAACGAGGCCGGTGGAGGTGCGGATGCCGGTCAGGTTCGAGGGATCGGCCGTGTCCAGCCCCAGGACGCGGACGGTTCCAGACGTTGGGGTCAGCAGGGCGTTGACATGCTTAGCCAGCGTCGACTTACCCGACCCGTTCGCGCCGAGCACGGCGACGAACTCCCCCCTCCCAACGCTTAGGGAGATGCCTTCGAGGGCATGGGCGATCCCGTCGTAGGCGAAGCTCGCCTCGGAGAACTCGACGGCCGGCGCTTCGGGTATGTCCTCTAGGCCGGCCTCGGGCATCGTCCATCCTTCCTGGAACGTGGGTTGTGGTCGGATACGCAGCGGATCGGACCGCAACTTCCACGGATATCCCCGCATCGCTCAGTCGGTTATACCATCGGCCATGTCGCCTGGAGGCTACAAGACCGATGGGCGCTCGCCCCG
>CAZPAN010000067.1:6317-8343 GCA_964584585.1 uncultured Coriobacteriaceae bacterium
GATCGGTCGGGTTTTTCGCCTGCTCTGTCGTGCAGCCCTCCCTTCCCGCAACGCTCGGATGTCCCGAACTACCCCGCAGCATTGTTTGGGCTAGAATCTATAGCCGGTTGAGATGGACCGCGTTTTCGCGACAGGTTACATCTCCGCAGACAGGGAGACGACGATCGACGGGCGGGGCGAGTCCATCGGCGTTTCCCTGGCTTATGTGCAAGCCGTATTGGATCAGACGAGTGTCCGGAGGTCAGATGAGAGTCTGCGTCATCGGAGCGGGAGCTTTCGGCTTCGCCATCGCGCATAGGTTGTCCACCTCAAGCGACAACGAGGTGACCATGTGGTCCAGATCCCAGGGCAAGGTGGACGAGTACCGGTCGACGGGCGCGATATCCAAGGTGCTCGGGGGCCGACGGCTGCCCGCCGGCATCGAGATGACCACGTCGATGCGCGAGGCGGTCTCCGGTGCCGACATGGTGTTCGTGCTTTGCACGGCCGAGTTCGTCGAGAGCGTCTGCGAGGATATGGCGCCATTCCTCGACGATTCCACGATGGTCGCCATCGGAGCGAAGGGCTCCTGCCCCGATGGATCGCTCCCGCCGCGCGCCGCCGCGAAGATCCTTGGACGCAAGGTCGCGATGTTCGCGGGTCCGGGCTTCGCCGTGGACATAATCGATGACGTGCCGGTGGGCTTCACCTACGCCACGCTCGACGACGCCTCCTATAGCCTGGCGCTTGAGGTGTTCTCCCACGACCCGACCCTGATGCTGGACCGTTCTCGCGACACGGACGGAGTCGCGCTCTGCTCGTGCATCAAGAATGCGGCGGCGATGGCGTGCGGCGCGCTCTACGGGCACGGCCACCCTATCTCCACGCAGTGCCTGCTGATGCAGCGAGTTCTGAAAGATGTCTCCAAGATGCTCGAGTCCATCGACGGCGGCGACATGACGACCCCTATGACCCTCTCGGGAGTCGGTGACATGATCCTCACCTGCTTCTCGCCCAAGAGCCGCAACGGCTCGTTCGGACGCCTGGTGGGAGAGTACGGGTTCTCGTCGTCCGAGGCCGTCGAGTACCTCTCTTCCAACACGGTCGAGGGGATGTCGGTGGTGGACTTTTGGCCGAAGATGGCGGAGAAGCTCGGCGTGGAATCGGATTTCATGAACGCCATGATGGGCGCGTTCTCCGAGGGCGGCGGCATCGAGAGCATCCTCTCCTATATCGGGAGACGCGACATAGCGATGTAGAGGGCAGCCGTCAGCCGACAGGCCCCAGCCCGATTCCGATGGAGGTGCACCATGTTGCCGCAGGAAAGCATCCAATCTCTCAAGGAACGCTTCATCGAGATGGTGCGGTCGCACGAACGCATCGTCTTCTTCGGAGGTGCGGGCGTATCCACCGAAAGCGGAATCCCGGACTTCAGGAGCGCTGAGGGCATCTTCACCACCAGCGGTCTCAGAAATCCCGAGGAGGTCGTCTCGCGCGGTTTCTTCATGGCGCACCCCGACGAGTTCTACGACTTCTTCCGCAAGTCGATGATCTTTCCGGACGTGAAGCCCAACCAGGCCCATCTCAAGCTCGCCGAGCTGGAAGCCGAGGGCCGGCTCGACGCCGTGGTCACGCAAAACGTCGACGGGCTGCATCAGATGGCCGGGTCGCGCAACGTCATCGAGCTGCATGGCACCGGCGTGTCGGGACATTGCATGGGCTGCGACCGGGAATATGGCATCGACTACATCATCGAGTCCGAGGGCGTGCCCAGGTGCGGGAGCCGCAACGGCATCGTCAAGCCCGACCTGGTGCTCTACGAGGAGCCGCTCGACGACGAGGTCATCCGTCGCGCGCTCTCGGCGATCTCGGGAGCAGACATGCTCATCGTGGCGGGGACGTCGCTCGTGGTCTATCCGGCCGCAGGGTTCATAGACTGCTTCGCCGGCGACTGCCTCGTCATCATAAACAAGAGTCCCACGTCCGCAGACAACAGGGCGGATCTGTTGATACCCGCCAACGTGGGGATGATAATGGACTGGTAGCC
>CAZPAN010000068.1:0-8314 GCA_964584585.1 uncultured Coriobacteriaceae bacterium
CGACGAGCTGGCCGCCCAAGCCGAGGAGACGAGCGACATCGACCTTCTGCTCTCGCTGGCAGACGATGCCCCGAGACTCGATGAGCCGCCGGCTCTGATCACCGCCGGCATCGACCTGCCTCGATCGGGCCGTCAGCTGCGCATAGCCATCGCCCGCGACGCCGCCTTCTGCTTCTACTACGCCGATTCTCTGAGGATGCTTGAATCCCTCGGCGCTGAGCTGGTCGAGTTCTCCCCGATCCACGATCGGGGGCTTCCTGAGGACATCTCGGGCATATATATAGGCGGAGGATATCCTGAGTTGCACGCCGACGAGCTGGAGGCCAACGCCTCGATGCGGGCATCGATCTCCAGCGCGATCTCCTCGGGGGTGCCGACGGTGGCCGAATGCGGCGGGTTCATGTACCTGCACGAGCGCATGGAGGATGCCGACGGGGTTGCCCATGAGATGGTCGGCGCGGTGGAGGGCCTGTCGTACAGGACTGGAAGGCTGCGCCGTTTCGGGTACATAGAGATGACCTGCAGGGAGCCGAATCTGCTGGCCGCTCCAGGGGACGTGCTGAAGGCGCACGAGTTCCACTACTGGGATAGCGACGACCCGGGGTCGGCGTTTCATGCCGTAAAGCCCCATTCGACAAGGGAGTGGGACTGCGTTGTCGCAACGCCCACGCTCTACGCCGGCTACCCGCATCTATACTTCCCCGGCGCCCCCGAGGCGGCCAGGAGGTTCGTCGGGGCTTGCGCCAGACGCGCTGCGGAGCGGCATGGTGCCGGCTGCGATGGCGGTGCCATATGATCTGCCTCTTTGTGCACGCCGCAGCGCTGGTCGTTGGTTTTGTCGTCGATCTCCTGCTCGGAGACCCGCGCTGGATTCCCCATCCGATACGTGCGATCGGGAGGCTGATAGAGGTCGTGGAGCGTTTCCTGCGCTCGGTCTTCCCCAAGACCGAAGCCGGAGAGCGGGTGGCGGGTGTGGTGCTCGTGATCGTGGTATGCGTGATCCCGACCGCCCTTTGCGTTGTGGTCCTATGGCTCTGCTCCCTGGTGGCTTGGCAGCTCGCCTTCGCGGTGGAGTGCGTGATCTGCTACCAGCTGGTCGCGACGAAATCCCTCAAGGTGGAGAGTTCCAACGTTCTCAGCTGTCTGAAAGCCGGCGATCTGGACGGCGCCCGCAGGGCTGTCGCCATGATAGTGGCGCGTGACACCGGCCATCTCACCGTGACGGGAGTGACCAGGGCCACCGTGGAGACGGTCGCCGAGAACACCTCCGATGGGGTGGTGGCGCCGCTGATCTTCATGGGGATCGGAGGTGCGCCGCTCGGGATGCTCTACAAGGCCGTCAACACGATGGACTCGATGGTGGGCTACCGTAACGACAGGTACCGGCATTTCGGGACTGCCGCCGCCCGCCTCGACGACGTCCTCAACTTCCTCCCGTCTCGCCTGGCCGCTGCGCTGATGTGCCTGGGCGCGGCGATTGTCAGGCTGGACGCGAAGGGCGCTTTCAGGATCTGGAGACACGACCACGGCAGGCATCTCTCCCCGAACTCCGCGCAGACCGAATCGGCATGCGCGGGGGCGCTGGGGGTGATGCTCGGAGGACCCAGCTGCTACTTCGGCAAGACCGTCGACAAGCCGACGATAGGAGATCCTGTCAGGGAGATCGAGCCGAACGACATCGCGAGGGCCAACAGGCTCCTCTATGCGACGGGAGCGCTGAGCCTGGCGGTGGCGGTGGCGCTGTCCGCCCTGGTGTCGCTGGCAATCCTGGTGTTGCTGGCGATCTAAAGGAAACGCTGATCAATTCATTCCGTACGTCTCCGGACCGTGCCGCATGAGACGAACGAGCGATTGGAGGGTTCCAACATGTCCAAGGCAAGGCCGCTGATGATACAGGGCACGATGTCGGGGGTGGGCAAGAGCCTGGTGACCGCCGGGCTGTGCCGGGTGCTGGCCCAAGACGGCCTGAAGACCGCCCCGTTCAAGGGCCAGAACATGGCTCTCAACTCCTTCATAACCTCCGAGGGCGCCGAGATGGGACGCGCCCAGGTGGTGCAGGCGCAGGCCGCAGGCATCGAGCCCGACGTCCGGATGAACCCGGTTCTGCTCAAGCCCACCACCAACACCGGATCACAGGTGATAGTGAACGGCCAGGCTCGCGGCACGATGCCGGCCCGCGACTACTATGCTTACAAGCACGAGCTGGTGGGCGACGTCGAGAAGGCCTACGAGTCGCTTGCCGAGGAGTTCGACGTCATCGTGATAGAGGGCGCCGGCAGTCCGGCCGAGATCAACCTGAAGGACGAGGACGGCTTCGTCAACATGGGGATGGCCAGAATCGCCAGCTCTCCCGTGCTGCTCGTGGGCGACATCGACAGGGGAGGCGTCTTCGCGCAGCTGGCGGGTACGATGATGCTTCTGGACGATGAGGAGAGGGCTTTCGTCAAGGGCACCGTGGTCAACAAGTTCCGCGGGGATAGGTCGATCCTCGAGCCTGGACTCGAGATGCTTCGCGAGCTTACCGGCGTGCCGGTGGCCGGGGTGCTTCCCTACGGGGACATCGACATCGAGGACGAGGACAGCCTTTCCAGCAGATTCACCGATCTCGACGCCGCTGCTGTGGTGGACATCGCGGTCGTGCGTCTCCCCAAGATCTCCAACTTCACGGACTTCATCTCGTTGGCGGCGATGCCGGGCGTGGGTGTGCGTTACGTGGGACGTCCCTCAGAGCTGGGCAGCCCCGACCTCGTCGTGATCCCGGGAACCAAGGCCACGATCGCCGATCTCAAGTGGCTCCGCCAATCGGGTCTGGAAGCCGCGATCCTCAAGCTCGCTTCCAACGGCACTCCGGTCTTCGGCATCTGCGGCGGCTACCAGATGATGGGCAGGGATATCTCAGACCCAACCGGAGCGGAGGGCGGCGGCACCATCGCGGGCATGGGGCTTCTCCCCACCCGCACGCTCTTCGAACCGGAGAAGTGTCAGACCCGTATGCGCGGCCGGGTCGCTGAGATGTCAGGGCTCCTCGGTGGGATGTCCGGCGCGGCCGTGGAGGGCTACGAGATACACATGGGTCGCACGATCGTCGAGGGCGGCGAACCCGTGGTGCTGCTGGAAGACGACGCTGGCCTCCGCGATGCCGATGCCGCCTTCCGCGAGGCTTCCCCCGCCGCTCCTCGTCCCGATGGCTGCCACGACGGGATCGCCTACGGTACCTACCTGCATGGTCTCTTCGACACTGCGGAGTGCGCCGGCGCGCTGGTCTCGGCGTTGCTGGCCGCCAAGGGGCTGTCCGAAGACGCGGCCGGGGCGATCGACATGGCCGCGTACCGAGAGGAGCAGTTCGACCTTCTCGCCGACCTGGTCAGGAACAACATGGATATGGATCTCGTCTACAGGATCTTAGAGGAGGGAATATGAGCGATCTGTCAGCGCTGGAGTTCGTCAGGCCAGGCGACATCGAGAAGCGCAGTTTCGAGATCATCGCCTCAGAGCTTGGCGACAGGAAGCTCGACTCCGAGGTGGAACCAGTCGTGAAGAGGGTCATCCACGCGACGGCCGACTTCGAGTACGCCGATGCCCTTAGCTTCTCGGAGAACGTGGTGAGGATCGGGAAGGAGGCCCTGGCCTCCGGCGTATCGGTGGTCACCGATACGAGGATGGCGATGTCGGGCATCAACAAGCGCGTGCTGGACAGGTTCGGGGGAGAGGTGCTGAATTTCATCTCCGATGCCGACGTGGCCTTAGAGGCCAAGGAGCGCGACCTCACCCGCGCGGCCGTCTCGATGGAGAGAGCCGCCTCGCTCGGCAAGCCGCTGATCTACGCGATCGGCAACGCTCCCACCGCGCTCGTGCGCATCTGGGAGATGATAGACGACGGCTCGATGCAGGTGCCGCCCGCCCTGATCGTGGGCGTTCCGGTGGGCTTCGTCAACGTGGTCGAGTCCAAGGAGCTGGTGATGGACCTCGGCGTTCCGTACATCGTCGCGAGGGGACGAAAGGGCGGCAGCAACGTGGCGGCGGCGATCGTCAACGCCCTCATATACCTGGCGTCCGGCAACGAGAGGGAGTAGCGATGGGGGATAACATCGAGAAGACGCGCGGCAAGCTCTACGCTGTGAGCACGGGTCCGGGTGATCCGGACCTTCTGACCATCAAGGCGATCAAGGCTCTCAAGGCCGCTGACGTGATCTTCGCCCCGACGACGGGCTGCGAGCGCCAGGTGGCTCTCGACATCGTCTCCGAGCATGTGGAGGGTGCTGAGATAGTCTCCTGTAGCACCCCGATGACCACTGACGCCGATGTGCTCGCGGCCGCTTACGACGACATCGCCGACGACATCGCCTCGCGCCTCGATGCCGGCCAGGACGTGGCGTTCATAACGCTCGGTGACGTCTCGGTCTACTCCACCTACTTCCGCGTCGACGAGAGGCTGAGACCCAGGGGCTATTGCATCGAGGTGATCGCCGGGGTCACGTCGTTTTGCGCGGCTGCGGCTAGGCTCGGTCGACCTCTCTGTCAGGGCGGGCAGCGCCTGCTGGTGGTTCCGGTCGCCAACCGCGATATCGAGGACTGTCTGGACGTGGAGGCCAACAAGGTGTTCATGAAGTCGGCGAGATCGATCATGGATCTGAAAGATGCTCTGGAAGACCGCAGCCTGATCGACAGGGCTTCGCTGGTGGTCAACTGCGGGATGGAAGACGAGGAGGTCTACCCGCACATGTCCGACCTCAAGGCGCCGAGCGGATACTTCTCGTTGGTGTTCGTGGGGGAAGACGGGTCCCGCTGAGGGACGAGGCCGGCACGGCCGGTCTTCCGGCACGTGGCGCGCCGTGAGCGCCGCCTCCCCTATCGGTCGGTCAGCGTGCGCTCGCACCGAAGTCCGCGCACATCTCAAGCGGAAACAGGCGTAAGCGCTCCCGTTTCGATGTCGATGACGAACCCCGACACGCTAACGCTGTCCGGCATGAGCGGATGCTCGCGAATCGTGCGCACGTTAGCGGCGACTTCGTCTTCCAGGCGAGAGAATCCGTTCAGGAATTCGGCCGCACGCGGATCTTCTCGAACAGTCCGTTCGATGCGGTCGCGTGGCGTGCCTGCCGCCGCAAGGGCGTCCATCATGTGGGCGGATGTCATCCCGCAGGTGCCGCAGTCGGTATGCCCCACCACCATGATGTCGGTGACTCCGAGTTCCCCTACCGCGACAAGGAGCGATCGCATCGCTTCTCCGTACGGTTCGACGATGGTGGCGCCGGCAACCTTGATGATCGCCGAATCGCCATCGTCGAGTCCAAACGCCTCCGGAAGCATCCGCGTAAGACGTGTGTCCATGCAGGCTACGACGGCAAGCCGTCTTTTCGGGCGCGATGAGACCGCACGTTCAACCTGCGCCGCGCCGCCTGTCGTAAAAGTGCGATTGCACGCGAGTACGTATTCGATTGCAGCGGTTGCGGGATCCTGCCCGCGATCCGTCGCTCGTCCGTCCTGTTCGCACATGCGGTCGCCTTTCTCTTCAGTGCGCGGAGGTTTTCCCATGAGCGTGCCGCGCGCTCGGATTATACCCCGTCTACGAACTCTTTAGGGGAAACGCTGATCGATTCATTCCGCCCGTCTCCGGCCCGAGCCACGCCCCTGCACGCTCCCCGGTCCGACGGCCGGGCCAGTGCGGACCGGAACCGTCGAGGCTCCTTCCCGTGTGCTTCGTGCCGTGCTGTAATATAGAGAGCACCTAGGCGGCCGGCACAACCCTTCCGGTCGCGACGATTCGAAGGAAGCGCGCAAAAATAGCGCGATAGCGATCTGCAATCGACAACAGGAGGTTCGAGATGCCAACGATAAGCAGGGAGGATGTCCGAATTCCGGTCGACGTCATGCCGGAGTACAAGGAGACTTACGTAGACAACTTCATGGCCGCCACGCGCGGCACCGGCAGGCTGATGCTGTTCGCCTGCGACCAGAAGATCGAGCACCTCAACAAGGACTTCTACGGCGAGGGAATCGACATCGCGGATTCCGACCCCGAGCATCTCTTCCAGATCGGCAGCCAGGGCGAGATCGGAATTCTCGCCGCGCAACGCGGGCTGGTGGCGATGTACGCCGAGGACTATCCCGAGATCAACTATCTGGTCAAGATGAACTCCAAGACCAACCTCGTCAAGACCAGCCAGGACGATCCCTTCTCCCCCCAGCTCTACTCGCTTGATTCCGTGCTCGCGATGCGCGAGGCGGGCATCAACATCGTGGGGGTCGGCCACACGATCTACCTCGGG
Source organism: uncultured Coriobacteriaceae bacterium (assembly GCA_964584585.1). GTDB lineage: Bacteria > Actinomycetota > Coriobacteriia > Coriobacteriales > CADBOM01 > CAZPAN01. The sequence continues at coordinate 6,270 of CAZPAN010000068.1, forward strand.
AGCGAGTACGAGTCGACGATGATGTCCGAGGCCGGCGAGCTCATCGCCGAGGCGCATGCCAACGGGCTGATCGTCGTGCTCTGGGTCTACCCCAGGGGCAAGGCCGTGGCCGACGAGAAGGACGCGGACCTGATCGCGGGCGCCGCCGGCGTCGCGCTCTGCCTGGGTGCCGACTTCGTCAAGGTCAATCCGCCCAAGCCCATTGACGGCAGCACCTCCGCCGAGCTGCTTGTTCGCGCCACCTCGGCAGCCGGGCGCACCGGGCTTGTCTGCGCGGGCGGATCAACCGTCGATGCGGAGACCTTCCTCACCCAGCTCTGGGAGCAGATACATGTGGGCGGAGCCGTCGGCAACGCCACCGGTCGCAACATCCATCAGCGCTCGCTCGACGAGGCCGTGCGTCTCACCAAGGCGATCAGCGCCATCACATTGTCCGACTATGACGCCCAGGAGGCTCTCGACGTGTTCAACGGCGTCGAGGATTTCACCTTGGAGTAGCCTTTCAATCAAAGTCGGAAGCTCGATTCGAACGGGCCGGCGGGATCTCCTCCGGCCCTTTCACTTTAGTGAGGGTCAACGGGAGGTTAGCTCCGAACATGTCGACGCACCAGCGCGGCGGTAAGTCAAGGCGCAGAAGGTACATCGCCCCTGCGCGCAGGCACAACTTCATAACCCGGATAGCCAGCCAATGGTGGGATAGGCTTCTGGGCGTGGCGGCGGAAGGATCCTTTGTCAGCCAGGAGGCCCAGTACGAGTCGCATCGCACGGGACGCGACTACATCTGGAACACCGTGGGCCTGGCGGCCAACAACATGGTCTTCCCCCTCCTCACGATCGTCGTCACGCAGATCTGCGGCACCGAGCAGGCGGGCATGTTCTCGATGGCTTTCGTCGCCGGCCTCATGTTGATGTTCCTCGGCAACTACGGCGTGCGAACCTACCAGGTCTCCGATCAGGAGGAGATCCACACCTTCACCGACTACCAGATCAACCGCGTCATCACGAGCGTGATCATGGTGGTCGTTGGGATTCTCTACTGTGTGCTTCGCGGGTACGAGGAGCTGATGTTCACGATCTGCGTGGGCGTCTACGTCTACAAGATGGTCGACGGGTTGGCCGACGTGTACGAGGGGCGCCTTCAGCAGAAGGACAAGATGTATCTCGCCGGCATCTCGCAGTCCTTCCGTTCGGTCGCGGTCTTCGTGGTATTCACGATCGTGCTTGCGATAACCCGCAATGTCGGCATGGCGGCTATCGCGATGGCGATCGTGGCTCTTGGAACCTTCTTCTTCCTCACCTTCCCGCTGACTCTCATGGAGACCCCGCGTTCGCGGCACTGGACCGTCTCCTCCATCAGACTTCTCTTCAAGGCCTGCTTCCCGCTTTTCCTGGGGCTGTTTCTCTACAACCTCATCGACAACATGCCCAAGATCGTCATGGAGGGCGTGCTCACATACGACAACCAGCTCTACTTCAACGCACTCTACTTCCCTTCGCAGATGATCCTCATCATCGTGCAGCTCGTGTATAAGCCGTTGCTGGTTCAGCTCGCTGAGATCTGGATCGACCCGTGCAAACGCGAGCGTTTCAACCAGGTGATCGCGGTGGTGCTCGCGGTGACTGCGGCCGTGACCGTGGCGATGATTGTCTTCATGGGCTGGATCGGCATATCGATGCTGAGCCTGATGTACGGCGTCGACTTCGAACCCTATCGGGCGCTCTGTTACATGATGCTGATCGCCGGCGGCGTGACTGCGGTCATCGACTTCCTCTACCAGGTGATAACGGTGCTGAGGCGTCAGGGCGACGTTGTGAAGCTCTATCTGGTAGCGGCTGTCTGCTCGGTGGTTCTGCCGCTGATCTTCATCCACCTGCTGGGGCTGACCGGTGCGATCATCTCCTATCTGGGGTCGATGCTGATACTGTTCGGCCTGCTCGTGATGGAGTACGCCTCGATAAGGCGGCGCATCGACAAAGGTGGGATGGATCCGGAGAAGGACATCGCCGCCAAGGTCTATCGCTTCCCAAGATCCTCGAGCAAGAAG
>CAZPAN010000069.1:0-5307 GCA_964584585.1 uncultured Coriobacteriaceae bacterium
ACCCACGACCTTGGGATTAAAAGTCCCCTGCTCTGCCAACTGAGCTAAAGGCCCATCCGCCGACATGGGTCAAGATTCTACATCAATTCATTCGCAGCTGCCCGCAACGTAGGGTGAATAACGTATCGTTTCGCTGTTTCGCAGCAATTACGCTGCAGTCGCCCCGCCACCAAGCGTTTGATTCTGGCCTCCCCATTAGCTACCAGGCACCAGGGTGCGCCTCATTCCAGATCGGCCTGATCGCGACCCAGATCAAGGACGAAATCGCATAGGGTCTTGGTATGGGCGTTCAGACGGGCCTTCTTGTATATCACGTCTCCGCCGCGAAGCACGAAGAGCTGTAAGAAGTATCTGAGCTGCTGGGTATCCATTTCGCATACGCCTTTCGTGCTCTCCTGCCCTGTTTCGTCGGGTCAATGCGCTCGATGATCCGACCTAGGGAAACGCCGCTGATCATGGCCCGCAAAGGCGCGCAAAGCGCTCCTGGAAGCGCTTTGCGCTTATGGGGGGCTACATCAATTGACCAGACCCCGTCAGTCCACCGACTTCAGGCTCTCCACCATAGAGATGCGGATCAGCTTGTACTTCATCCCCAGCGCGATGATCACGGTGAAGAGCATCGTCAGCAGGAACGAGTACAGAAAGCTCGTCGGATGGATGTCACGGCCAAACATCACCGCGTCGACTTCGGCCGTGACCACGACGAAGTTCTCGAGGAAGATACCCAGGACCAGCCCGATCAGCGAGCCTATCATCGATAGGATGATGATCTCCCTGAAGATGTAGAGCGTGTACTCCGTCTCCGTGAAGCCCAGCACCTTGAGGGTCGCGATCTCCCTTTGCCTCTCGGCTATGTTGATGTTCGTGAGATTGTAGAGCACCACGAAGGCCAGCGCCGCCGCCGCCAGGATCAGCACGATCACCACTGAGTCGACGCTTCTCAGTGCGGTGCGGTAGTAGGTGATCGCATCGTCGATATAGCTGACTGTGTCCACGCCGTCTATCGCGAGCAGATCGTCGGAGAGGCTCAGCCTGTCCTCCTGCCCGTCGACGGTCGTCGCCATGATGGTGGTGAAATCGCAGGACAGCCCTGTGGTCTCCTCGAACAACGACGGGTACATGTAGACATAGCGGTCGACGTAGTTCTCCATTATCCCGCCGATCGTGAACGCGTAGCCGTCTCCGATGGCGTTGCCGACGGTGTCTTCCTCGTAGATCACCAGTTCGTCGCCGACCGCAAGACCCAGGGAGTCGGCCATCTTCTCGCTCACTATCACGGTGTCGGGCTCCAGCGTTAGCTCCTCGCCGGTCAGCCTTTCGCGCATCGAGACGTAGCCCGACAGCGCATCGGGGTCTTTCGGCGCCTCCACGTGCACTCGCTGCTGAGATCCGTCCTCGTCTGATACGACCATGTTCTCGGAGTGCATCAGCTCGTATTCGGACAGCCTCCCATCGTTGTCGAGTATGGAGAAGAGCTCCTGCCTGCTCTCTTCGGAGATGTCGCTGTCGAGGGTGATGGTGAGGTTGTAACTGAAGATGCGGTCGTCGTTCTCGTACTGCTTGTCGATGATGTCGTTGATCGAGTCCTGCAGCCCGAAGCCCGTGAGCAGAAGCGCAGTGCACCCGGCGATGCCGATGATCGCCATGAAGAAGCGCTTCTTGTACCTGAATATGTTTCGGGAGGTGACCTTCCAGGAAAACGACATCTTCCTCCACAGCGGCCTGATCCGCTCGAGGAAGATACGATGCCCGGCCTTCGGGGCGCGGGGGAGCATCAACGTTGCGGGCTTCTCGCGTAGCGAGGAGGCGGCGGCCCAGGTAGTGGCGCCCAGGGTTATCCCGATGCCGATGGCGGCCGCCGCGACCGCGAGGACGGGATCGATCGGGGTTGGGTGAACCGGCACGGTGTAGACGATCGCGTAGGCCGACATTATGAAGCGGGGGAGGAGCTGGGTCAGCGCGAGGATGCCGATGATGGATCCGATCCCGCTGGCGAGCAGCGCATAAGTCAGGTACTTCGCGATGATCGTTCTGTTGGAGTATCCGAGCGCCTTGTAGGTGCCGATGATCACGCGCTCCTCGTCGACCATGCGCGTCATCGTCGTCAGCGAGACCAGCGCGGCCACCAGATAGAAGATCGTCGGGAAGACCTGGGCGATCTGGTCGATCCGAACCGCATCGGAGCCGTAGGTTTCGGCACCCGTGTTCTTGCGGTTGTCGAGGATGTAGAGCTCGGGATCCTCGAGCGAGTCGAACACCTCCTGGGCGCTGGCCAGCTCCGCCTCGGCCTCCTCCAACTGAGCCATCGCGTCGTCTCTCTGCGAGATGTACTCGGCTAGCCCGCTTTGGTATTCGGACGACCCCTCCAGATACTCGCTCCGTCCTTCGTCGAGCTCGTACGATCCAGAGTTATAGAGGGCGCGGGCATCCTCGAGCGCCTGTTCGGCCTCACGGCAGGCCGCCCAGCCGGAATCCACCTGGGCCTGCGCTTCGGTCAGCTGGGCGGCAGCTGCGTCGAGCTCGGCCTGTGCTGCGGCGAGCTGTGTCTCGGTCTCGGCGCGATTCATGTCGAGCTCGGCCTGTGCTGCGGCGATCTGGGCCTGGGCCACCGGGTCGTCTGGGTCGGCCATGGCCGCCCATGCGTCTATCAGGGCCTGGGCCGCGTCGAGTTCGGCGTAAGCCTGCTCCCTCTGGAAGGCGAGCTCGGCGGCGGCATCGTCGTGCTCGGACCATCCGGCATCGATCTCTGCCTGGGATTCCTCTAGGGCCTGGCGTGAGGAGGCCAGCTCGGCCTCTCCCGCCTCGATCTCGGCCCATGCCTCGTCTAGCTGCGCTTGTGCATCGGCCAGCTCGGCCTCTGCCTCGGCCAGCTGACGGCGGGCGTCGGCCAGCTCGGCCTCTGCGTCTGCGAGCTGGGCCAGGGCGTCCGCCCGCTCCTCCTCGTAAGTAGAGCGCCCTTCGTCGAGCTCGTCTTGGGCGGCCGAGCGTATCCTCTCCAGACGAGCCTGGGAGATCGTCTCCGACGCGGCGGAGATCCTCTCCTCCACCTCGTCGACCAGGCTCTCGTACTCGTCGCTCCCGGCCATCAGCTCGCGTGCGCCCTCGACGGTGATGAAGGCGCCCGTGTAGGGGAGGTCGTCGGCGAAGCTTTCGTCGGGGATGAGCATGAAGTCGTCGATCAATCCGGTGCCGAGCGTGGTCGTGCCTAAGCTCGCGGTGTTTATGTAGTAGGACATCCGGACGAACCCCGTCACGGTGTAGGTTGTGACGTCGAACGATTCGGAGAGTTCCGAGCCATCGGAGACCTCGGAGAGGACGACTGTGTCTCCTATCTGGACCTCGGTCTCCAGCACCGCGTCAGCGCTCAGCAGACATTCGTTCGGCTCGGTGGGCCAGCTGCCCTCCACCAGGATGGGCCGGTTGATGTAGGTGGGATCGTCGGATATCGCGTGCAGGCCGTCGGAGGTGTCGCTGGCGGCGGCCGCCTCCACGTCCAGTCCGTGGACCCGCACGGCGTATTGCACCCCGTCGATCGTCGAGAGCACGTCGAGCTCGCGCTCGCCGGTCGTCGCCTCCACGCCCTCGATCTCCGCCAGCTCCTCGATCGCCTCGTCATCCAGTCCGAGCGATCCCACGATCCTGAGATCGCTCATGTTGGTGGCGTCATAGTACTCATCGGCCGCCAGCTCCATGTCGGGTCCGCACATGCGCAGTCCGGAGTAGAAGCCGGTCCCCAATGCGGCGATTATCGCGATCGCGACGAAGCGCCCGATAGAGCCTCGAATCGATCGTGCTATCCCCTTACGGTAGGCGCTTCTGGACATCGGAGGCCCCCGCCTACCACTCGATCGACTGCGCAGAGGCGGGATGCGGGTTGAGGTCCACCGACTTGGCTCGGCCTCCGTGTATGCGGATCACCCGGTCGGCGATCTCGGTGAAGGCGGAGTTGTGCGTGACCAGCACCACGGTGCGGCCGGTGCTGCGGCAGGTGTCCTGGAGAAGCTGAAGGATCGCCTTGCCCGTCTTGTAGTCGAGGGCCCCAGTGGGCTCGTCGCAAAGCAGCAGCTTCGGGTTCTTGGCGAGCGCCCTAGCGATCGCGACGCGCTGCTGCTCGCCTCCCGAGAGCTGCGCGGGGAAGTTGTCCATCCTGTGGGCGAGTCCGACCTGTGCCAGGACCTCGCTCTCGGGCAGGGGGTCGTGGCAGATCTGGGAGGCCAGCTCCACGTTCTCGAGCGCCGTGAGGTTCTGCACCAGGTTGTAGAACTGGAAGACGAAGCCGATGCTGTGGCGCCGGTAGTCGGTGAGCTCCCTGGGACCCATCGCGCTGATCTCGCGTCCGTCTAGCGTTATCGTGCCGGAGGTGACGGAATCCATCCCGCCGAGCATGTTGAGGACGGTGGTCTTGCCCGAGCCGCTGGGTCCGACGATGACGACCAGCTCGCCCCGCTCGATGTCGAAGGTCATGCCATCGACGGCCGTGACCTCTACCTCTCCGAGTCGGTAGGTCTTGCGGACGTCTCTGAACTCCACGAACGACATAGGCTTTCCCTTCTTCAACCCATCCAAGAATTATAATCCCGGCCTTCGCCGCAGCAGACCGGTTCGATCCGGATAACCGCGAACAACCACGTATTCGAATCGCAGCAGGCGGCAGGTGTCGCTTGTGCGTCACGTGGTCGGGGAGGCCGCCGGGCGGGTTGGATCGTTTCTGCCCACATGGCATGCATGTCGGCCATATTCGCCCGGGCCTGCCTTAGGATGGGAACGACGAACCCATCGGCCATATCTGCCCGCCGTCGCGCGAGCTGCGGGGAGAGAGATCCGGGAGGTAGATCCATATGAAACTAGATAGGCCAGCCATCCTCGTTGTGGACATGCTCAACGACTTCGTCACCGGGGCGCTCGGTTGCGATCGCGGCCGCGCCATCGTCCCCCGTTGCGCGGAGTTGCTGGACGCCGCCAGAAACTCCGGCGCCCCCGTCATCTACTGCAACGACGCCCATATTCCGGGCATCGACAGGGAGCTGGAGATCTGGGGCGATCACGCGATCGCCGGCACGCCGGGCGCCCAGGTCATCCCCGAGCTTTCCCCGCAGGAATGCGACTACGTGGTGCCAAAGCGCCGGTACTCCGGATTCTTCCAGACCGACCTCGACATCCTTCTGCGGGAACTCGACGTGAAGACCGTCGTCATCACGGGTCTGCATGCGCATATGTGCTGCAGGCACACCGCAGCCGACGCGTTCTGCCTAGGTTACGACGGCGGCGTGGCCAGGGAGTGCACCGACCCATTCACCCAGGAGGACC
>CAZPAN010000069.1:5317-8208 GCA_964584585.1 uncultured Coriobacteriaceae bacterium
AGACCTGTTATGGAGCGCCCGCCTACGCCAACGATGAACTCATATCGATGCTCTAAACGCTGCTGACTAATCGGCGCTTCCCAAACGCTCTTCCGGCTTGCATTCCGAGCGGATTGCTATACTTGCTGGAAACAATTTCCGATGCGAGTCCGCGCCAGGCGCGCGGGCGCAAGGTCGTCCGAGACGGTGGGGTTGTCGAGGGCGTCCAGAAGGAGGAGACGAGAATGTCGAAGGTAAGGTTCTTCAGGTGCGAGCACTGCGAGAAGATCGTCGGCGTCATCAAGGACACCCCCGCTTCGCTGATGTGCTGCGGCGAGGCGATGAAGGAGCTCGTCGCCAACACGACTGATGCGGCCGCCGAGAAGCATGTTCCGGTGATCTCCGTCGATGGCAACATCGTCACCGTCAAGATCGGCGAGGTGGACCATCCGATGATGGAGGAGCATTACATCGAGTGGATCTACATCCGCACGCAGCAGGGCGCGCAGCGTAAGGCCCTCAACCCGGGTGACGCCCCCGAGGCGACCTTCGCCCTGGTCGACGGCGACGCCGTCATCGAGGCTTACGAGTACTGCAACCTGCACGGACTGTGGGTCGCCGAGGTCTAGGAAACGTTGATCAGTTGCTTTCGTCCAGCACAGGACGGAGGCGGGTTTAACTTGCATGCGCAATCGATTGGGGCACCGGAGACGGTGCCTCTTTCGATTGGCATGGCAGGCGGTGGAGCGGGGGATCGCCTGCGGTTTGGAACAGGCACGAGAGAGCGGTCGCTATCTGGCGGGTACCTCGATCGGTTCGAGACTCGCCCAGGCGGGACGTCTGAACGTCGCGAGCCATCTGCCGTCCAGACGGTGGACGAGAAGGTCGGTGGACCCGAAGCGCACGATGGCGGGCGAGTCGGATTCCTCCGCGAGCCGTATCGCCTCCTCGACGGGTCCGGCGGCTTCGGTCTCAGGAGCGCCTGCGAGCGTGTCGGCTGGGATCTCCCGGACATCGCTACCCCCAAGCTCCTCCATCAGCGCATCGAATCCGGCTTCGTCCAACATACGGTTCTGAGGGCGGACCGGCTCGATCCCGATGTGCACGTTGACCAGCTTGCCGATGAGGCCGGGGGAGGCGAGCATCATCCCGTTTTTCAACTGTCCGATCGAGACGGTGAGATCGGAGCGCACCGCCAGATCGGCCGATCCGGAATCGCCGTTCATGCCGCTGTTGATGTCGGCGCAGACTACCTTGGCCCCGCTGGCGTTGATCGCCTCTATGGCATGTGCGGCGATGCCTCTGGGCATTCCGTGAAAACCTGTCCCGAATATGCAGTCCACGATCACCGAGGCGCCATCGAGATCGTTTCCGGAGGGGTCAAGAGGCCCGATGTCGACTCCGGCCCCGAGCGCCTTGTCCCTGTAGAACGCTCCGTCGGCGGAGACCTTCTCGGAGACCGTGCGCACGATCACGTCGGATCCCTCACCAGCGAGGATGCCTGCTAGGGCGTATCCGTCCCCTCCGTTGTTCCCGCCCCCGACGAACACCACATATCGCCCGACGACATCGCCGGCCGGGTCTGGTCCGTCCCCGCTAAGTTCGGCTGCCATCGCGAGCCTGATGCCGTGTGCGGCTCTTCCCATGAGCTCGAGGCTGGAGGTCCCGGCCTCTATCGTGGCCGCATCGCTGTCCCTCATGCATTCCACCGAGATGACGTCTTGCGCGATCGTCTGCATCGAAACCTCCAATCCAGCCACCTCTTCGGTCCGCAGGCGCCGTCGTCGGACCTTCCCGTCGATGATAGCAAAGCGTCCGTCGCCGCCCTGGGCCGCCGGTGCTAGCATCACCTCTCGACGAAAGCAGATGGTAGGGAGGTTCTGTTGCTGGTTGGAATAGTTTCGGTTACGCACGGAACCCTGCCCGCCTGGGTCCTCGACGCGTTCGATGGCATCGACCGCATCATCCACGCCGGCGACATAGGCTGCATGGAGGTGCTGTACGATCTGCAGGCTGCGGCGCCGGTAGACGCCGTCCTCGGCAACTGCGATCACTCTCTTTCCCTTGTCGGCATTCCGACCGTCATCTCCCCGCTCATTGGCGGCGTTCGGTTTCAAGTGGTCCATAAGCCCGTCGATCTGCGCAGGAGCGCGGGAACGAGGGTGTACGTGCACGGCCACACCCATGTCCCATCCGCCGTCGAGGACTCCGGCGCGCTGGTCATCTGCCCGGGGTCTCCCTGTGAGCCCAGGGGAGGATCTGCGCCAAGCGTAGCGGTGGTGGAGGTCGAGGATGGATCGGTCATCGGCTGGGAGTTCAGGTCCGACAGATAGGGCCGCCGACGCCGCCGGCCTCACTCGATGTTCGCCAGTCTTTCAACCACGGGACGAATGCCCTGCTCGTCCTGGGAAGCGCAGATATCAGCCGTCGGGAGCTGCGAGGCTCAATCCACGTCGGAACTGCAGCTGATCGGGTGGTCCTGGCTCGACATCATCACATCAGCCTCGATCCCTTGTCGGCGGATGACCTCCGCGAGACTGGAGGTTGCGATGTCGGGATCGTTGTTTTCCTGCGACAGGTGCATGCCCACCACGGCCTTCAGCCTGTCGGTTGCGATGGAGGCCAGCAGATCCCGGGCCTGCTCGTTGGAAAGATGGCCCGACTCCGAAGCTATGCGCGCTTTGAGGTAAGCGGGATACGGGCCGGTCTCAAGCATGTCGGGATCGTGGTTGGTCTCGATCGCGAGCAAGTCACAGCCGGCCAGCATCTCGGAACCCTCCGGCAGGCAGATTCCAGAATCGGTGATGTAGCCGATAGATCTCCCCGAGGTCACGTCGGTGAACCTGAAGCCTACGGGGGAGACCGCGTCGTGGCTCGTCCTGAAGACGTCTATGTGCAGATCCCCGATGCAA
>CAZPAN010000070.1:0-4045 GCA_964584585.1 uncultured Coriobacteriaceae bacterium
CCCCCGACCTTCGGATTAGAAGTCCACTGCTCTATCCGACTGAGCTATGGGCGCGCGCAGGAGCTATTCTATCCCATCGCACAAGGGTCTGGCCGACTTCTCCCCCCACTTGAAATATGATGTTCGGGCGAGAGGAGGCAGGGATGGAGCTTTCGAGATTCGCCGTCGCAGTCAGCGCGCACGACGAGCGCACCATCGTTTACAGCACGTCTACTCAGAGCATGGCTCTGCTGGATCGGCGGTACGGAGACGACTGGGCCGACGCACTGAACGCCGAGGGAGGCCTGACCGGTCGGGAGTCGGACCTGCTATCCCGCATGGGAATCCTGGTGAGCTCGCGCGAAGACGAGCTCGGAGAGCTCTCCCTTCGATACCGCCGCGACTCCAAAAGCCGAGAGGCCCTGACCCTGATGATCGCCCCCACCCTCTCATGTAATCTGCGCTGTCCGTACTGCTACGAGCGCGAGGTGGAGCACCCTGGAATCATGAGCGAGCATGTCCAGGACGCGCTCTGCGAGAAGACGCGGGCGCTGCTCGACGCCGGCGGGTACCACAAGCTCAAAGTGGGATGGTATGGCGGCGAGCCTCTCCTCGGCATCGACGTGATAGAGCGCCTGACCTCGCGTTTCACGAAGATGGACATCCCCTACGAGGCCACGATGATCTCCAATCTGACGCTCGCCGACGACACGATGGTCGAGCGCATCTGCGCATGCGGAATCGCGACGGTCACCACGACTCTCGACGGCATAGGCCCCAGCCATGACGCGCACCGCCCCGCCAGAAACGGAGCCTCCACATACGAGCGAATCCTTCACGCGATCGACTCTCTCTCCGCTCGGGGCATCTCGGTCACGTGCCTATACAACATCGACAAGACAACTCTCCCCCAGTTCAAGGAGCTGAAGGGGATATTCGAGGAGAGGTACACGCAGAGGGCCGGAAGCGCCGCCGGAGCCTCCGTCGCTGCGGACCCCTCCTCTCCCGATTTGCCCCGACAAGAACGTCACGCGCCTGTGACTCTTACCGCTGCGCAGCTGTTCGACTACCTTCACTCGCACGGTCAGGGCAACGGGTTCGACGCCCCGATGTACGATCTGATAGACGATCCCTCGATGGTTGCCAGGCTGGAATACCACGGGATCCGCGACAAGCTGACAGCCGTCGGGTCCCCGATGAGCGACTCCGCCTTCGCGACGATGCTCTCCCCGATCCGCATCTTCTGCGGACGGCAGCTCGATTCCTACCTCGTGGTCGACGAGCGCGGCAACCTCTACGAATGCGACGGTGACATAGGCTACCTGGATCGCGCCATCGGATCTCTCGACAGCCCCGGACTCGCCGCAGGAGAGCTGCCCGCCCGTTCGGAGTATGACCCCACCGAGGATCCCGAGTGCGAGGACTGCGCCTTCCTCCCGATATGCATGGGCAACTGCCGATGGACCAGGAACTGCTGCGGAACCACATGCATACCATGGAAATGGGTGATCGGAGAGGTCCTTCGCGACTGGATCCATGCCATAGGCGAACCGCTAGCCAGCGTTGGATCCGTGCACGTGATGCGCATGTCCGCCGCACCCGCAACCGACATGCCATACGAGATCTGGAGCTAGGTAGGCGAATGGGGTACAAGACCTACGACTGCCCTGTGGAGAGAAGATGCGGCGGCTGCGAATGGCTGGCCGTGCCCTACCCCATCCAGCTGCGGCGCAAGCAGGAGACGGTCGCCGACCTGTTCTCCGGATGGGCCGGGTCGGCCGAACTGTTCCCGATCATCGGGATGGACGAGCCCCTGCACTACCGCCACAAGATCATCGTGCCGTTCGCGCAAGGCAAAGGCAGATCCCTCCGATACGGACTCTACGCGAAGGGCTCGCACCGCATCGTCACGCGTCCTGACGGGTGCCTCATGGAAGACAGGCTGGCCGGACCGATCCTCGAGAGCATCGCCAGAATCGGCGGCAGCCTCAGGATCAGGGCCTACGACGAGGAAACCCAGTCCGGTTTCCTCCGACATGTCCTCATACGCACCGGGTTCCACACGCGCGAGGTGCTGGTATGCCTGGTGTGCGCATCGGAAGAGTTTCGAAGAGGCCGACAGTTCACGCGGAAGCTGATGGGCACGCATCCCGAGATCACCACACTCGTCATGAACGTCAACAGCCGCAAAACCAACGTCGTGCTCGGGCAAAGCGAGCGCGTGCTGGCCGGCAAGGGCTGGATCGTCGACGAGCTGCTGGGATACCGGTTCCGGATCTCGTCCTCCTCGTTCTACCAGGTGAACCCCGCTCAGACCGAGAAGCTCTACTCCGAGGCGATCGCGTTAGCCGACCTCGACGGCGAAAAGACGATCCTCGATGCCTACTGCGGAACCGGGACCATCGGGATCATCGCCAGCCGCGATGCGGGTGGCCTGATAGGGGTGGAGTCCAACGCGAGAGCCGTACGTGACGCGATGGCCAACGCGAAGGACAACGGCATCGCCAACGCACATTTCGAGCACGACGACGCCGGGGGGTTCATGGAGCGGCTTGCGGCCGATGGCGGGGGCGTGGACGTTGTGTTCATGGACCCGCCAAGGAGCGGGTCGGATGAGAGATTCCTGGGGTCGCTTTGCCACATGGCCCCCGACCGCGTGGTCTACATCTCTTGCAACCCGAAGACCCAGGCCCGCGACGCCGAGTTCCTGTGCCGAAACGGATACAACCTGGATGTCCTTCAGCCGGTGGACATGTTCCCTCACACCAAGCATGTGGAATGCGTCGCCTGCTTCACACACCGGTAGGATCGTGACGGCAAACGGGTTTCGTCGCCGTCGTAGGGCGGAAAAGGGCCGTCGGGACCGTCGGGCCGGGGGTCGCGCCCAGCGAGCTGTCGAGCAGCGGGCTGTCGAGCAGGGCTGTCACGAAACCAGATTCGCCGTCTTTTTATCCGACTGGGTTGCAGCACCCGTAGCGTTTTTGCTATCATTGTTGATACTCTGATCGCAGATTAAACGTTCCACAAATTCCGGATCATTCACGCAGCTTCTGTAAGCTAATAGAATGCTCGGGAATTTATCGTCAACCTCCTACCTCTTGCGAGGTTGTCGGCAATGCATAAGGCGGGGTCCATGGGTCGCTATGAGGATTACAATTCTCCGGACACGAAGCTCGTGTCCGTGAGGATCAGAATGGATCTGTTCACCAAGATCGACAAGATCGCCGACGAGACCGGCAGGACCCGTTCTGCCATAGTGAACGCGCTGCTTGCCAAATCCCTTAAGATGGAAAGCCAGGATCGTGTCGGGATGCTCGAGAACGAAGTGGCGAGGCTCTCCGAAGACCTTCACGCCCTTCGCAGGGAGGTCAAGAAGCTGAGTCGCAACTCGCATCCCATCAACATCGACGAAGCCTAAACGCGATCTATTCATCCGCCCGTCTCCGGCCCTCTCCGCAGCCCTTGCAAGCACCTGCGCAGAGGGCGTTCTTCTAATCCGGGCAATCGTATTCCCGCAGACTCTTTGCTAGAATCCGAACAACTTCTATCACGAGCCTTCGGCCAGGGCCACCGCCCGATATCGAAGGCAAGCATCCAGAGAGGAGACTGGCTATGCCCGCATTTCCAAATCCCTTTGCAGCCAACGTCGAGAGGAAGATGAGCAACGCCGAGCTCATGCAGGCGATACGCCATGACATCGCCGGGGAGCTGGAGGCGATCTTCCTGTACGACGCCCATTGCCAGGCCACCGACGACCCGGTGGCTAAGGCCGTCCTCGCCGACATCCGCGACGAGGAGAAAGTCCATGTCGGTGAGCTGATTACGCTCATGCGCCACCTCGACCCCAAAGAAGCCGACTTCTTCCTCAAAGGTGAGGAGGAGGTCAACGAGATGCTCGAGGAGCTTGGGATCGTATAGAGGGAGGAGTCTACCTTCGCCTCCGGCTCCACGGCAGTCAGGCTTCTCGACGAGTGAGCCGGAGGCATGACGGTCAGCCGCGTCTGCCGATCTCGCGCGCGGAGATCGGCAGACCTGCTCGCTCCCGACGACGGAGCGTTACGAGTAT
>CAZPAN010000070.1:4055-8189 GCA_964584585.1 uncultured Coriobacteriaceae bacterium
GACGGCAAATCCGATGCTGCCCAGCACGCCCGTGGTCGCCGGGCCGACTAACGCGTCACCGCCCGAGGCCGAGAACATCAGACCCAAGCTCGCGCAGCCGTTGACGAAGCCATGCGCGAGGGCGGCTGGGATGCACGAGCCTGTGCGCAACGTCAGATACGCCAGGAAGACGCCCAGACAGCAGCACATCCAGCACATGGCGACTATCCCCGTAAACGGATACCCAGCATACCCCAGGCCGTAGTTGTGCCCCATCAAGATGAGGGGAAGATGCCAAAGGCCCCAGATCAGGCCCATTATGAGAAGAGCCGGCACCACGTTGAAACGGCCGAGCAGCTTGGGAAGCAGATATCCGCGCCAGCCCCACTCCTCACCGAAGGCGGGAACGATGTTGACCGCCGGGATCACTAGCAGACTGACGAGCTGGGCGTAGAGCGTGGTTCGGATCGCGCTCTCTGGGAGATCCATGCCCTGCTGCTCGAGAAGCTGCTGCATGGAAGCCATCATGACGCTCATGGAAGGATCGAAATCACCCGGAAAGGCGATGAAGTAAACGAGAGCGCCGACGGCAACCAGCGCGATGGTTCCCAGCCAAGCCGCTATCCACCACTTCCAGGTGCGCTTGAACCGAACCGGCTTGAACCATGCGTCGCGCATTCCCTCGCGCGTGATCAATCGCGTCAGCAGCACCCCGATCGCGGGAACGACCATCATGCAAGCCACGAGCACGTACACGGTGGTTCCCGCAGAGCCGTCACCGGTCTCGGAAAGCGAACTCGAGCCGCTCGCGATGGGCCAGATGACGCCGAATTCCAAAGCCCAGGTGATCGCGAACGTCACGACCGTGAAGAGCGCCGCCCTCTTCTCAGGCGTCCAGCGTCCATGCTCCTCGCCCGTCTCTCGCCTCTCCAGCATCGCCATCGCTCCTCTCCCTATTTGTTATATATGTTCTATGTTACATATAACATATATCGGGGTCTCTAGGAACGAGCCGGAAAGGCAGCAGGAAAACGGAAGTCCTGGATGTCTCGGTATCTTCACCCGTAGCCGGTGAGATCCGCTCCGCAGTGGGAGCCAGGTTCCAAGATCAGAGTCGATATTCGATTCATTCGATGGGTTCGCAGAGTCCAGAGACTGGTTTGGTGGGCTAGTTTCTAGTTTGGTGCAGTCGAACGCGATCCGACCCACCCGGCTTCGTCAGAAGATCGCGATGAACGCCATCACGACCATGGCGACGAGCGCGAGAACCGGAAGGACGCACCCGCCGCAACCGCAGCCACGACCGCAGCCACGACCGCCGCTCCAGCCGCCCCAGTTTCCCCAGCTTCCCCAACGGCTTCCCATACCAGGAGGCGGGGGAGGAGGACCGCCTGCTTGTCCGCCCGGGCCTCTGCCACCAGGGCCTCGACCAGGTCCACCGCCACCTGGGCCACCGCCCTGTCTGCCTCCAGGGCCTCCGCCGCCTGGTCCGTGCATGGTTCGCTCCTTCCGTTAGCGCTGCATCCGATTGCAGTTGCCGCCATGTTCTTAAGCTCCGAATGGTCAACTGTCTCTACGATACCCCCAAACTCAGGGAAACGCTGATCGATTCGTCGTCGAGAGGGCAAATGTAGAGTTCAGGTCATCCCACACGGAGCTTCGGGGCATGTATGGTCGGGCATCTCAAGGCAATGTGCCACTCTTAAAACGTGCCTTCCCGCTGGAAAGCACTTACTTCAATATCTGTATATAACAATGATGTTAGTACTTGTCTTTTATTCCTGCATTGAGGATGATGCTCTCGATAGCAGCCCATCCAGATGCAGGAAGGAAACGACGACGATGGAGAAGATCACCCTGCCCAAAGCATCCCAGCTGACCTCCCCCAATCCATTGACGTTGGTATGCACCCAGAAGCCGGACGGCTCGACCAACCTCGCCGCAGTGTCCTGGTGGACCTACCTCTCCTACAACCCCGCAATGATCGCCTTCGCCATGGCGAAGACCTCCTACAGCGGAGAGATGACGAGGGAGAACGGCAAGGTCATCGTCGCCGTTCCCGGCGCGGAAATCTCGGATGCCGTTCTCGGCTGCGGCAGCACCACCGGGCGCAACACGGACAAGGTCGACAGGTTCGGGATCGAGCTGGCCGATGTAGAAGGAAGCCCCATCAAGATCCCAGTTCATAGCCGTGTCGCCATCGTCTGCGACCTGAAGGAGTATCACGAGGTCGGAGATCACTACCTCTACATCTGCGATGTGGAGCAGGTGTACGGGAACGATTCGGAGGAGGCGCTGTTCGCCTGGAGAGGCTACGCCGAGCTGCGTCCGGCGAAGTAGCTCCTCCGTCCAATTCGAGGACGGCCGGTCCGATTGAGGAAACACGAGATGACGGACTCCTAACATCGACCGCTCGCCGCAGCATCTGCACGTTCGGGAAACCGTAGGATTTTCATTCCGGCTTCTCCCGCATCCGTTCCCTCCGCGAACGACGTAGCATGGCTTTCGGCCTATCATCGGATACACATCCCCCTGGTCCTTGGGACTCAAAGAGGGATGCGTATCCGATTTCGTTTCAAGGAGGACGTTCATGGCAGAGCTTTTCAAACAACCCCCCCCCGACAGATCGCGTAACCTAGGCGGTCGTCTCACGAGACGCATAGCGAACACACTGCTCGCCGTAGCGCTCTGCATGGGACTCGTCCCGTCCAGCACGCTTGCGGCGGACGAGACCGCCACCATCACCGTCGATGTCACCTACGGCCAGACCGATGCGCGGAGCATGCTCGGCTCGATCAACGAGATCCGCGCAGAGAATAACACCTCCGCGCTCCAGTACGATTACGAGCTGGAGAAAGCCGCGATGCTCAGAGCAGCCGAGATCGCGCTGAGCTTCTCACACACTCGCCCAAATGGAGAAAGTTTTAGTACGGCATTGGATAGTTCCTACTCGCAGTTAAGCAAGGGCGAGAACATAGCCGCAGGTCAGACCAGTGCCTCTGCTGCATTCAGCTCATGGAAGAATTCTTCAGGGCACCTAGCTAACATGCTTGGCAGCTCGTTCGCAGCTGTAGGGATAGGTCACGCCTACTACAACGGAACGCACTATTGGGTGCAGCTGTTCGCTTCTAAGGCCATCAACACCACCACGACCACCGCAGACGATTCCACCAAATCTGTCGATGTGGAAGTGCTGCTGAGCGATGTCACCGAAGTGGAGCTGAGCCTCAAGGATTCCTACACACTCAACGTCGGCGACACGCTCGACCTGTCGTCTGCCACAGTGTCGATCAAGATGGAAGAGACCTGGTCGCAATACGACACATCCTGTCAAGTCGACACAGACATCACATGGTCGATAGGCTCCGGAGGATATGCCACGATCTCGGGAAGCACGCTCACTGCTCGGAGTGCCGGCAATACGACCCTTACAGCGTCTGTCCTAGGCAAGACCATCTCTATTCCGATCACGGTCCACGAGCACAAATACGGCACCCCTGAGTTCAGCTGGTCTAGCGATTACCGCTCCTGCAGCGCGGTGTTCTCCTGCAGCAATTGCAGCGATGTCCAGACTGTAAGCTGCGCGATAGGCACCTCCACAACATCTGCAACCTGCACCGAGTCAGGAACGATAACCTACACCGCGTCCGCGACGTTCGGCGGCTCCACGTACACTTCCCAGTACACGACCACGGGAGATCCCGCGACTGGCCACACCTATGCATATGCCAGCAATAGCGATGGCACCCACACTGGGACCTGCACGGCCTGCGGAACCAAGGTGACCGGGTCGTGCTCCTATGTCTATTCAGGCAACGGGAACGGAACCCACACAGGTGCCTGCTCTACCTGCGGCGGCACCAGGACCACGTCGTGCACGTATTCCTACACGAACAACGGAGATGGAACCCACATCGGGACCTGCGCCACCTGCGGATCGGTTGGTGCCGCCGAGCAGCACTCGTACGATAGCGGATCCTGCACGATCTGCCAGGCATCGGAACCCAGCGACGAGAGCGACGAACAGCAGGCATCGGAACCCAGCGACGAGAGCGACGAACAGCAGGCATCGGATGTCGTCGGAAGGATCTACGGCGACGGCCGCCTCGACACGATGCTCGCCATGGTGGAGGACTCCTTCGACCCGGCGACCGA
>CAZPAN010000071.1:0-8188 GCA_964584585.1 uncultured Coriobacteriaceae bacterium
AACCGCGTGGACATCCTCGACCCGGCGCTTCTGCGTCCGGGCCGCTTCGACAGGCAGATCGTCGTCGACAGACCGGACCTCAAGGGCCGCGAGCAGATCCTGCGCGTCCATTCCAAGGGCAAGCCGCTGGCCTCGAACGTTGATCTCAACAGTCTTGCGCAGCTCACGCCCGGGTTCACCGGCGCAGACCTCGCCAACCTGATGAACGAGGCCGCGCTTCTGGCCGCCAGGTTTGGGAAACAGACCATCTCGAACTCCGAGCTGGAGGAGGCTATCGAGCGGGTCATTGCCGGTCCGCAGCGCAAGAGCCGTGTCATCACCGATCAGGAGAAGAAGATCATCGCCTACCATGAGTCTGGGCACGCTCTTGTCGGGCATCTGCTCGAACATGCCGATCGTGTGCACAAGATCTCGATAATCGCACGCGGGCAGGCTCTCGGGTACACCCTCTCGATGCCCGACGAGGACCGCTTCCTCGTCTCCCGCCGCCAGATGATCGACGAGCTCTCGAGGTATCTCGGCGGACGTGTGGCCGAGGAGATCGCGATAGGGGACGTCACCACCGGCGCCAGCAACGACCTCGAGAGGGCCACCAAGCAGGCCAAGCAGATGGTGACCCGCTACGGTATGACCGACGCCCTGGGCGCGCAGGTCTATGGAGAGGCCAACCACGAGGTCTTCCTCGGCAGGGATTACGGCGCCACGCCAGACTACTCCGAGGCCACCGCCTCCAAGATCGATGCCGAGGTCGCGCGTCTGATGAACGAGGCGCACGGTCGGGCACGCCATATCCTCACCGAGAACCGCGAGCAGCTCGATCTCATGGCGAGCGTCCTTCTCGAGCGCGAGACCGTCGAGGGCGAGGCCGTGGTGGCGCTGCTGGACAACAAGTGGGACGAGTATCTGGCCCACGAAGCCGAGATCGAGGCGAACAAGCGGCTCGCCGAGGCGCAGACGACAGATGGGGAGCAGCGTCCCAGGGCGCGCAAGGCACCCCGCGAGCGCCGTGCCGAGGAGGCCGCCCGCAGGCTTCGCGAGGAGAATGACTCGTTCGCACCGTTCGATCCGCGTTCCGACGGCAAGCCCGTGGACGACTCCGACCTCTCGCAGAAGGATTTCATAGCCGGGGGCGCGAGCGACGCCGACAGGGCCAGGGAGTTCCTCGACTCGCTTGACAGGAAGAACAGCATCGGTCAGGATGACCCGACGGCGGACGACTCCACCATTCTCGATGATTCGGGGATGGGGGGCGGAGGTTCCGGAGAAGGAGGGTCTGGAAACCGAAGCTCTTAGGGAAACGCCGATCGACCGCTAGGGAAGCGATGATCCGTCGCTATCGTCCGGATCCGGCCCTTTTGGCACCTATGCGCGCGAAGGCGAAGGGACCGTACCGGTCAGTGCCGATGAGCCTGAGCGTGCAGGTGCGCGGCACGGATCGGAGGCGGGAGGATTGAACCCATCAGCGTTTTCCTTGGGGTTCATGTTGCCCGATCGAACGCAAGCTACAAGATCATACCCACCTGCCCGGGGCGCTGAACGTCCCGGGCAGGCTATATGTGGGGATGTACGACTGGAGGTAAGCGTAATGGATCGTGCCAAGATCGAACAATCCGTGAGGTTGTTTCTCGAAGGGATAGGAGAGGATCCCGACAGGGAGGGTCTTCAGAAGACCCCTGCAAGGGTGGCGAGGATGTGCGAGGAGATCTTCGAGGGGATAGGCAAGGACCCCACCGAGTACTTCGCGACCGTGTTCGACGAAGATCACCAGGAGATGGTCATCGTCAGCGACATCCCGCTCTACTCCGTCTGCGAGCATCATCTGGTGCCGTTCTTCGGAACCGCCTCGGTGGCCTACATACCGGGGAAGGAAGGCAAGGTATGCGGCCTCTCCAAGATAGCCAGGCTCGTGGACACGTTCGCCAAGCGCCCGCAGGTTCAGGAGAGGCTGACCACTCAGATAGCCGACACCCTCGTCGAGCAGATGGATGCCAGCGGCGTGATGATCATAATCGAGGCCGAGCATATGTGCATGTCGATGCGAGGCGTAAGGAAGCCCGGCACCAAGACGATCACCAGCGCGGTACGCGGAAGCTTCCGTAATAGGGCCGCGACCCGCTCGGAGGCGATGAACCACATTTACGGCCATAAGACGTCCTGATGGTCGCTGCTGGAGACGTTGCTGTATCAGGACCCTTCTCACTCCCGTCCTGCTCCGTCTGGAGGATGGGAGAAAGGCAGCTCGTCTTATCCCGCCCCTTCGTGATGGGGATTCTCAACGTCACGCCCGACTCCTTCTCCGATGGAGGGGAGCACGACTCCTACGTCGATGCCCTGAGCTTCGCGGAGGACATGCTGCGCGACGGCGCCGACATCATCGACGTGGGAGGTGAGTCGACGCGCCCGGGTAGCGATCCGGTCGAACCCTCCCGAGAGCTCGCGCGCGTGCTCCCGGTGGTTCGCGAGCTGGCCTCGCGAGGGATCATCGTCTCGATCGACACCCGCCATGCCGAGGTTGCCGCAGAATGCGTGGCGGCCGGCGCCATGATAATCAACGACATAACCGGCTTCGCCGACCCCTCGATGATCGAGGTCGCCGCCTCTTGCGATGCCGGTCTCGTCTCGATGCACATGCTCGGCGACCCCAAGTCGATGCAGTCGGATCCGAGGTACTCCGACGTGATGGGGGAGATCACGACCTTTTTGCTCGACAGCGCCGCGAGGCTGGAGGCGGCTGGAATCGACAGTCGCAGGATCTGCTTCGACCCGGGTCCCGGCTTCGGGAAGAACGCCTGGCACAACATGAGGATGCTCGGCGGCATGGGCAAGTTCGCCGGTCTTGGCTACCCGTTGCTCGCCGCCTTCTCGAGGAAGGCGACGCTTGGCAAGGTCTCCGGCATCGACGAGGCCAGCCTCAGATCGATGCCCTCGGCTGCAGCGGCTGTGCTCTCGTTTAGCGGGGGCGCGAGGATCTTCAGGGTTCACGATGTCGCGCAGACCGTACAGGCTCTGAAGGTCGCATCCAACTCCGCCTTCGCCGCGTTTGGCGCCGTATCGTCGACGTTGCTTCCCGGCAGCAGGGCTTTCGTCGCGCTCGGCTCGAACATGGGAGATCCGGTGGCGAACATCCTTGGGGCACTGGAGGCCATCGACTCGCTGCCGAACACCAGCGTCATCGCATCCAGCTCCGTCTACCGGACCGAGCCGGCCTACAACGCCGATCAGGACGACTTCGTAAACTCGGCAGCCTGGGTGCAGACCGGGCTTTCTCCCGAGAGGCTGCTTGACTCGCTGCTTTCGATAGAGAACGACTTCCACCGCGTGCGGCAGGTGCGAAACGGCCCTCGCACGCTCGACCTCGACCTGCTCGACTACGAGGGATCCGTGGTCGACACCGAGCGTCTCGCGCTTCCGCATCCGAGGATCCTCGAGAGGGACTTCGCGGTGACTCCGATCCTGGAACTGTCTCGTGCGATGGCCGACGCGTTCGGCCCGTATGTGCATCCCGAGGTCGCTGCGGGCGCGGACCTCATGGATGGCCGGTTCGAACTCGCCGATGGAACGCCTGTGGTCCGAGACGGGATCGAGTATGGGAGGATCGTCGGAAAGGTAATGGATGCTTCGGAAGCATGGAGGTGAGTGGCTATGACGCCCAGGAACACCATGGACATCTTCCTCGATGCGAAGGAGGCCAGGCGCAAGGTGACGATGGTCACCTGCTACGACTACACGATGGCCCGCATCGTGGACGGTACCGGCATAGACGCGATCCTGGTGTGCGACTCGCTCGGGATGACGATGCTCGGCCATGACTCGACCCTCCCGGTCACTATGGACGATGTGGTGTCGGCGACGAGGGCCGTGGTGCGTGGTTCGTCTAAGGCGCTCGTCGTGGCGGACATGCCCTTCATGAGCTACCAGGCGTCGTTCGAGGAGGGCATGCGCAACGCAGGCAGGCTCATTTCAGAGGGCGGGGCCAACGCCGTGAAGATCGAAGGTGCCACCTCGGCTACCGTGATGCTCGCGGGCGAGCTCGACGACCACGGAATCCCCGTCGTCGGCCACCTCGGGCTTACCCCGCAGTCGGTCAACAAGCTCGGCGGGTTCAAGGCCCGCGGCAAGGACATCTACCAGATCGCCGAGCTCCTTCTCTCCTGCGAACGCTACGCGGATGCGGGCGTCAGGGCGGTCGTGCTCGAATGCGTGCCCGCCGAGCTCGCCAGGCACATCACGCTGACCTTCCCGTTTGCGACGATAGGGATAGGCGCCGGTCCCGACTGCGATGGTGAGGTCCAGGTCATCCACGATGTGCTGGGGCTTTCGGGTACCAATCCCAGGCACTCGACCCCCTTCCTCGACGGGGCTGCTCTTTTCTCCGATGCGCTCAAGGAGTACGACTCGGCGGTCAAGAAACGCGCCTTCCCCACGAAGGACAACACGGTTCACATCGAGGAGTCGCTGATCTCCAAGGCCGAGGACTATCTGGACGGCATCTACGACTCGTTGATGGACGACTATGGGTTCGTCGACAACTGACGGGAGGGAGATCGCGCCAGCCGGCGGTCCTGATGCGCAAGGCGCCGAGATCCAGGCCGCGCCAGGCGTTGGGATGCTCGCCCTGTGCGCGACCCCGATCGGAAACCTCGGCGACGTCTCTGTCCGTGTCCTAGAGATCCTCGAGGAGGCGGACACGATCTACGCCGAGGACACCCGGGTTACCCGCAAGCTCCTCTCCAGATACGGCATCTCCGCCCATATGGAGAGATGCGACGAGAACGTGACTGCATCCAAGATCCCCGAGATCGTCGAGAGGGTCTCGGCCGGCCAGACCGTCGTTCTCGTCTCCGATGCCGGGATGCCCGGCATCAGCGATCCGGGCCAGAGGGTGGTGGCGGCCGTCCGCGAGGCAGGCCTTCGGGCGACCGTCCTCCCGGGTCCCAGCGCTTCTGTCACCGCCGTAGCGGGATGCGGAATACCGGCAGGATCCTTCTATTTCGGGGGATTCCTTCCGAGGAGGAGATCAGAGCGCAGGACCCTTCTGGAATCGCTTTCCAGACTCGACTCCCTGCTCGTGTTCTACGAGTCGAACCGCCGCACCGTCGCCTCGCTCTCGACGATAGCCGAGGTCTTCCCGGACAGGACGGTCTGCATGGCGCGGGAGCTCACCAAGATCCACGAGGAATATCTGACGCTGCCGGCGCCGCAGCTCGCCTCCGAGGTGGCATCGCGTCCGGGGGAGCTGAAAGGTGAGGTCGTGCTGGTGATAGGCCCTCCGGTTGCAGCACCCGCGCCCGACATCTCCGACGAGGATCTGAGGGCTTTCGCCTCCGAGCTCGCCTCCCGGGGCATGGGTGCCTCGCGCATCGCCCGCGAGCTCACACGACGCTTCGGGGTCTCCAAGGACACCGCCTACGAAGCAGCTGTGGACGCTCGGGCCGGCGCGGGAGACGCCATGTAGCTCGCCGCAGCCGCTGCCGCCCCGACATCGGGTCGGCCCGTTGCCCTTCGAGGTCCCGAACGTTCCATGGGGTTGCGGGGGTTTCGGGCCAGGCGAAGCGCACCTGCGCCCCCCGATCCGATCCGGCCCGCGCTCCCCGGAGTTGTAGAATATACGGAGCGCGCCCGAGCGCGCCTCGCGCGCCTCTCATGCGATGGACGAAACCCGGCGCGGCTTGCCGTAACCGCCAGGGAACGCTGATTCGTCGCTTTCGTCCGGATCCGGCCCGTGTCGGAGACGGGCGGAATGAATCGATCGGCGTCCCCCAAAGAGGAATGCCCGCCACGGGGCATTCGAGGAGGAACGAGACCGGAGATGGCACAAAGCTACTCGATCACCACGCCCATCTACTACGTTAACGCCACACCCCACCTCGGCACCGCATACACTACGGTGGCGGCCGACACCGTGGCGAGATTCGAGAGGATGGACGGCAAGGACGTTTTCTTCCTCACCGGACTCGACGAGCACGGGCAGAAGGTCGCCGAGTCGGCTGAGCGCAGCGGGATGAGCCCGCAGCAATGGTGCGACGAGATCGCCCCCAAGTTCCAGCAGACCTGGAAAGATCTCTGCGTTAGCAACGACGACTTCATCCGCACCACCGAACCCAGGCACATGAGGGGCGTCCAGGCGTTTTGGCCCGACCTGCATGAGAAGGGCTGGCTCTATAAGGCCGCATACGAGGGCTGGTACTGCGTTCATGAGGAGACCTACTACACCGAGTCGGAGATCGAGGAGATCGAGGGGGAGAAATGCTGCCCCGTGTGCCGCAGGCCTCTTCGGTACAACTCCGAGGGCGAGCAGAACTGGTTTTTCAAGCTATCCGAATTCCAGGACCGGCTGCTCGAGCACTACGACTCACATCCCGACTTCATCTTCCCAGTCACCAGGCGCAACGAGGTGCTCTCCTTCGTGAAGGGGGGCCTGCACGATCTCTCGATTTCGCGCACGTCGTTCACATGGGGAGTCCCGCTGCCATTCGATGAAGGGCACGTCACCTACGTGTGGATCGACGCCCTCCTCAACTACATCACCGCGCTCGGGTACGGTGGCGACGAGAAGGAGATGGCCGAGTTCAACAGGCGCTGGCCGGTTCAATATCATTTCGTCGGCAAGGATATCATCCGCTTCCACTGCGTGATCTGGCCGGCGATGCTGATGGCGGCGGGGCTGCCGCTGCCCGAGAGGGTCTTCGCCCACGGATTTTTGCTAACCAAGGGCGAGAAGATGTCAAAATCCACCGGCAACGCCGTTTCGCCCTCCGACCTTGTAGGGATCTTCGGCGTGGATGCCTATCGCTACTACTTCATGACCGACGTGCCATTTGGCAACGACGGGTCGATCTCGATGGAGCGGATGGTGCAGGTCTACAACGCCGACCTCGCCAACACCTGGGGCAACCTATGCTCCAGGGCGTTCAACATGGCCGTCAAGTACTTCGAGGGGAGGGTCCCTGAGATCTCTCCCGAAGTCTACGGTGAGTTGGAAGCCAGGCTCGGCAATCCGCTGCGCGAGATCGCGGAGGGCATGTACGCCGACTACGCCGAGGCTTTCTCCAACGTCGACTTCACCGGGGCGGCCGCCGTCGTCGCGAGGCTCTCGCAGAGAGCCAACTCCTATATCGAGGAGATGGCGCCCTGGAACCTTGCGAAGGACGAGTCGAAATCCGACGACCTCGCATATGTGATCTACAACGCGCTCGAGGTTATCAGGCTGATAGCCGTCTACTATTCGCCCTGGATGCCGAACACCTCCGCCACCGCGCTGGAATGCATCGGGCTTTCGGGGATGGAGTCCACCACGAGCCTTTCGGCGGTGTCGGCGTGGGGCATCCTTCCGGCAGGCAACAGCGTGGAGAAGTGCCCGCCGCTGTTCCCGAGGCTCGATGTCTCGGAACTCGGGCTGGAATAGGCGACCGCCACAGGAGGCTTTCTCCATGCCAGAGCCAGAGAACGGGTTCTTCTTCGACCCGGTTTTCAGGAATTCCAAAGGCGAGCCGGTAGCGGTGCCAAAGCTCGGCGGCGGCGTCGCCGACACCCACTGCCATCTGGATATGCTCGAGCACCCCGAGCTTTCGCTCGCCAGATGTGCATACAACGACGTGCTGCTCGTCGTAACCGTAGTGGAGGCGACAGAGGAGCCCCAGCAGACCTACGACATGCTTGCGGAGTGGCTGGGGAGCGCCTCGGCTCTGCTCGACAGATGGGGCGCTCGGTCGCTCTTGCCGGCCTGCCGCATAATCGCCGGAGTTCACCCGCACGCAGCATCGGGATACGACAAGGATGTCCGCAACGTCATCATGCGCTGCGCGATGCATCCGCTCACGGTGGCGATCGGCGAGATCGGGCTCGACTATCACTACGACATGTCCCCACGCGATGTCCAGCGCGACGTCTTCAGAAGGCAGCTTGACCTCGCCAACGACATTGGCAAGCCGGTGGTCCTGCATATCCGGGAGGCTCACGAGGACGCTCTCGACATCCTCGACTCGGAGGGCATCCCGACAGGCGGGGTGCTCTTGCATTGCTGCACTACCGGTTGGGAGACGCTCGAGCCCTTCGTGGAAAGGGGCTGCATGCTGGCCTTCGGAGGGGCGCTGACGTTCTCGGCGTCCGACGACATCCGCGATGCCGCAGCCAAGGCTCCGCTTGATCGAATAGTCACCGAGACCGACAGCCCCTACATGTCGCCCGT
>CAZPAN010000072.1:0-5117 GCA_964584585.1 uncultured Coriobacteriaceae bacterium
ATGGAAGAACTGCGGAGCCGATTGGGTCCGACCTGCATGAATCTAACTGATTTTACACCACTAGGCGACCCTTTGAAGGGGCTGCGGCGCTCAAGCACATGATATCGGCAGGTCAGCGCCTTCATGCGCCCTCAAGCGCCCTTCGAGCGTCTCACGCGTTCGATCGCAGCGGGGATGGCGCCTATGACATCCTCCGCCATGACCGAAGCCTCTCCCAACATCTCGGAGGCGCAGATCCCGGCGACGCTGTGAAGATGGACCCCTAGCGCCGCCGCATCGAGCGGGTCGAGACCCTGGGCTGCCAGTGACCCGATGATCCCCGCGAGCACATCTCCGGTGCCCGCCTTCGCGAGGGCGGGGGTCCCCTTATTCGATTCGAGAGAGCGGGAATCCGAGACGACCAGGGTCGTCGGGCCCTTTGCCACAACGGTCGCGCCGGTGCAGCCGTGGACCGTGAGCGCATCGAGCTCGCGACTACCCGCGCCGATTATCCCGCTGGGAAGCTCGTATCCGCCCTCCACGCATGCGAGTGAGAGGCGTGCGAGCTCTCCATCATGCGGGGTGAGAATCGTCGCAAGGCCGCGAGCCGACCTGGCGGCCAGCTCGTCGATCAGGCTGGTGGAAGAAGCCCCCTCGATGGGGGGCTGGACGCCTGCGATCGCGTTGAGGCCGTCGGCGTCGATGACCAGCGGGCACTCGATCTCCGAGACGAGACCGGAGATCAGACGACGGACGGCAGGCGCCGTTCCCATGCCGGGTCCCGCCACCACCGCGTCGAGATGACGCATGGCCCGCAGTGCCGCCAGCGCCATGTCCGGGTCCATCGAGGAGGAGACGGACATTGGAGAGCCGGGATCTGCCTCGACGGCGATCACGGGAATCGAGAGCACATGCGACCTGGCCGTCTGCTCCATATGGGCCGGCACGACGAGGGTCGTATACCCCGCGCCCGTCTTGCTAGCCGCCTGCGCCGCCATGATCGGCGCGCCCGTGTAGCGATCGGATCCGCCGACGACGGCGACGGATCCCCTACTGTACTTGTTGGCGTCGGGTTCGATCTCGGGAAGCAGCGAGGCGTACCTCGCGTCGTCCCACATGACGGCGAAGAACATCATCGTCATGTTCTCGGGATTCTTCATATCAGACCCCCCTCCATGACGGGCGACTCACCACCCTGACGTTTATGTACGATACCTCGCCCGAGTGCTCCTCGAGTATCTCCTTGGCCACCTGGAACTTGGTCTGGATGTCTTCCGATGACCCGAAGGCTATCTCCACTCCGCTGGTGAGGATCACGCTCGTGGCGTCGTCGGTGCCGACGTCGATCGAGGCGATCTGGGTGCGGAACTCCTCGTCGGACTGCGTGAGGATCTCGAGAGCGTTGAGCACTCCCTCGTCGGTCTCCTGGACGCCGGCCTCGGGGGTGAGTCCGGTGGCGACGCCGGATACATAGGGAACCTCGGCGAGCTCGGCCACGGTCATGTAGACCTCGCTGCATACGCTGGGTTCCTCGGTGGATTCGGCGTCGTCCGCCTCTTCGGCACTCTCGTCGTCGGCAGTGGATGCGTCTCCGGTGGAGTCGACGACCATCTGCAGCGCCTCCTCGATCCCGGTGGAGGTGACCTGGCTCATCCACACTCCATCATCGGAGATGAGCCAGTACTGGATGGCGCCCAGCGATTCGGACGGATCGATCCGCACCACCGCGCAGGGGAAGTTCTCCTCGATCGAGAGCACGAGCGTATGCGGGAACGACCTGCTCACGGAGACCGACTTGACCCATGGGTTCTCCAACAGCCTGGAGGCGATCGAGTCGGTGTCGACGTTCAGCAGGTTCGTGCCTTCGGAGACGTTGACCATGACGGTGAGCTGTTCGCTCGAAAGGCGCGAGGTGCCCTCCAGCTGGATCGACTCGATCTCGAACGTGTCGGTGTTCGACAGCACGACATAGGCGATCACCAACGCGACGGCGGCGGAGAAGATGGCGGCGACGATACAGCCGACCTTCGAGCGCCCGCTGCCCCTGCGCCCGCCGGGTCGACGCGTGGATTCCTGCTTTGCGGCAGAAGATGGTCTAGGCCCGGATCCCCTCTGGCGCGAAGAGCCTCCCTCGTCCGAGCTCCGCCTGTCTGGCGTCGACCGGCGGCGGACGGTGGAGGGTTGGGCGCCACTGGGGCGGCTAGGCCTTCGGGAAGCCGAGGAACTTGATCTCCGGCTGGAGTTGGATGCCATACAGCTCACCGACCCTGTCTCGGATGGTAGTTATCAGGGCGAGGACGTCTTCGGCGGTGGCGTTGTCGACGTTGACGATGAAGTTGGCGTGGACATCCGACACCATAGCCCCTCCGAGCCTGTAGCCCTTGAAGCCCGCGTCCTCTATCAGCTTCCCGGCGGACGCGTTCGGGGTGTTGCGGAAGATGCTGCCGGCGTTGGGGTATCCCCTCGGCTGGGCCTTCTTCCTCCTCTGCAGGCTGTCCTCCATCTTCGCCCGCATGTAGATCTTGGACTCCTCCTTGATGTTCACCTCCGCCTCGAGGATCACCTCGCCGTCGGGGATGCCGGAATACCTGTATATCCATGGGAGATCGGAGGCACGGTACCTATGCAGGCCGATGCCCGGGCGGTAGACCACGACCGATCGCACCACCTGGGCGATGGAGGCGTCCTTCACGCCGGCGTTCATGTAGATGGCGCCGCCGAACGTGCCGGGTATGCCCACGGCGAACTCGAAGCCGGAGCAGCCCATCTTGAAAGCCTCCTGCACGAGCCGGCCGAGCGACATTCCCGCGCCGCAGACCATGACGTCGGGTTCCTCCACACGAAACGACCTGAAGTCCCGCCCGAGGGAGAGCACCACCCCGTCGTACCCGTCGTCGCAGACGAGCAGGTTCGACCCCTTGCCAACGACGATCCAGTCCGAGTCGCGCTCACGCGCTATGCCGATGGCCCGTGTGAGGTCGGAGATCGTATCGCACTCGACGAACGCGGTGGCCGGTCCGCCTATGCGGAAGGTCGTGTGCTTGCACATCGGCTCATGTGCGACCACCCTGCCCACACCCGCACGGGCCAGCTCGAGATACGCATCGAACGCTGACATCTACCGTTCTCCCGTCAGATGGTCCAACAGAAGCGGCCCCATCGCGGTGACGTCGCCCGCGCCCATCGTGATGAGCAGGTCGCCGTCGCGTAGCCACCCAGCCAGAAACGGGACGATGTCGGAGCGGCGCTCGATCCAGGAGACGTCCTTGGAGGGATCATGGGCCAGCACCGCGTCGACGACGGTCTTGCCGGTGACGCCCGGGATCGGGGCCTCCCCAGCCGAGTAGACATCCATGATCGTGACCCTGTCGGCATCGTCGAAGGCCTTGCCGAACTCGACGGCCAACGTCTGGGTCCTGGAGTACCTGTGCGGCTGGAAGAGCACGTGGATGCGCGCGAATCCCACCCCGCGCGCTGCGGCGAGGGTGGCCGCGATCTCGGTGGGATGGTGCCCGTAGTCGTCGATGATGGTGATTCCACCGAACCTGCCCACAAGATCGAACCTGCGCCTGACTCCGGCGAAGGTGCCGACCGCTGCGGCGGAGTCGGCGAGAGGGTATCCGATGCGCACGAGCACGCCGATCACGGCGGCGGCGTTGAGCATGTTGTGGACTCCGGGGTTGGCAGAAAGGCTGCATTCGGCCGACTCCCCGGAGGGAAGCGTCACCATGAAGCCCCCGTCGGACTGGGGGGAGACCACGATGTCGCAGCTCTCGGAAAGGCCGTAGGAGACGACATCGGCCGAGGTGGACGACTTCATGAGTTCCGTCACGTCCCCGTCATCGCCGCAGACGACGACGCAACCGCCTTCGGGGATGTCGGAGACGAACTCGGCGAAAGCCGAGCGGATCTCCTCGATATCGGAGTAATGGTCGAGGTGGTCGGAATCGATGTTGGAGATCACCGCAACATATGGATCGAGGTAGGTGAACGAGCCGTCCGACTCGTCCGCCTCGATGGCGCAGTACTCCCCCGAGCCGTACCTGGCGTTGGTGTCGAACTCGTCGACGATGCCCCCCACCAAAAAGGCAGGGTCGGCATCGAGCTTGCACAACGCGCTCGCCAGGATCGAGGAGATGGTCGTCTTGCCATGCGTGCCCGCGACGGCAATCGCCTTATAGCGCCTGCAGACGTGGGCGAGCATCTTGGCGCGGGGCCAGATCGGCAGCCCGAGCTCGCGCGCGCGGGCGAGCTCTGGGTTGGTGTCGGGGATCGCGCTCGACACGACAACGACGTCGGGCGATGCCGAGTCGACGTTGTCGGAATCATGGCCTATCCAGACCTCGACCCCCTGCGATCTCAATGTTCGGGAGTATTTCGAGTCCTTGAGATCGGAACCCGTCACATGTATGCCCTGGCTCGAAGCCACCGAGGCGATGCCGCTCATCCCGACGCCGCCGACGCCTATGAAATGGACGCGCGAGATCTCGGCCGCGCCAGGTCCCGTCTCAGTCATCTCGATCCCCCATCTCGAACCTCACCCGTCGCGGCGGCCTCGGCCAGATCGGCCACCCTGCTCGCCGCATCCGTCCTCCCGAGTCCTCGCGCCAGCCCGCGCATGCGCTCTCTTGCCTCCCCGTCCTTGAGAAGGCCCATCAGCTGAGAGGCGAACCCCTCGTCCTCCACCTTCGAGTCAGGACACATGAGAGCCGCCCCAAGATCCACGAGGGCCTGGGCGTTCTTTGTCTGATGATCGTCGGTCGCATAAGGATAGGGCACCAGAAGCGATGCAACCCCCACCGCCGTTATCTCGGCGAGCGTCGTTGCCCCGGCGCGGCAGACCGCCGCATCGCTGGCGGCCAGCGCATCGGCCATGTGCTCGAAGTACCCGGTGAGCATGTAGCGGCGACCCGGATTCTCCCAGCCCCCATCGGGATCGAAAGCGGGTCCCGAAAGCTCGATACCCTTCGACGCGAGCGCCTCCCGCACGGTCTCGTGCTCCTTCGGGCCGGCGATGTGGATGATCTGAAGGCCCTCGATCTCCATCAGGGACGGGGCCAGCTCCACGATCGCGGTGTTGATATGCCTGGCGCCCAGAGAGCCCCCGAAGACGAGGAGCAGGATCGCCTCGGCCGAGA
>CAZPAN010000072.1:5127-8132 GCA_964584585.1 uncultured Coriobacteriaceae bacterium
CTTGGCACGGCCGGCCTCTCTTGTCGCCTCGAGCATCTCGGCACGGACCGGGTTGCCCGTGAGCACGACCGGACAGCTCGTCTTGAAAGCGGGTCGAGACGCCTCGTAGGTAATCGCGATCGCCGATGCGTGCTGGGCGAGGTATCTGTTCGCCATCCCGCTTGCGGAGTTCTGCTCGTGGAGAACGAGCGGGACTCCCAGGTCGTTAGCCGCCTTGCCCACGGGGATCGAGACGTATCCGCCGAAACCGACGACAGCGTCTATCTTCTCATCGAGCAGCCATCTTCTCGCCTTGAAGGAGCCTTTCAGGGCCTTGACCCCCGATTTCACGAGGGTGAGCGGCTTTGTTCTGTTGAAGCCGGAGACGTCGAATGCCTCAAACGGAAATCCTACCTGCGAGACGAGCCTCGATTCGAGACCACCCCGAGTTCCGGCGAAGAGAACCTCGTGTCCCCTCGACTCGAGCTCGCGCCCGACCGCTATGGCCGGGTAGATGTGGCCGGCGGTTCCTCCGCCGGAGATGGCGAATCTCAATGCTGGCTCCAATCCCGCCCCGCTCCGATCGGGGTCGTTATGATAATTCTAATGCTCCCGATCGCCGCCGGACCCCTCTGATCCATCGGGAGATCGATCCACCTCGCGTCTCTCGGGCTGCTCCGATCCATTGCGGGATCGATTCCCCCGGCCGACGCCAAACCGCGCCGACCCATCGCGAGATCGGTTCCCCCGGCCGCTTCCAGGCCGCTCCGATCCATCGGGCGGCCGCTCTGATTCGCGTCTATCGGGCCGCTCCGGCCCGTCTGCGGCGCTCTGGCCGGTTTCGTCCCGTAGAGCCTGGCCGCGCACCACCCGCGAAGGCGGCCCGGCCGGTCCCCCGCCGCCAGCGTACGACCTGATCTGGCTCCTCCTTCTCTGGGTCTCGTCAGCCGAGCAGTGCCGCGATACGGAGATCATGAAGCCGACCATCATCAGCGTCGATATGATCGAGCTGCCGCCGTAGCTGATGAAGGGCAGGGGTTTTCCCGTTATCGGTAGGACGCCTATCACGCAAGCGATGTTCAGAAACGCCTGGAACACAATCGTCGAGGCCATCGAGTTGCAGACCATCATCCCGAAGCCGCTCGATGACATCCTGCCTATCCGGAAGGCGGCCAGCAGGAAAACCAGGAAGAGCAGGATCACGGCGGTCGCCCCGAACAGCCCCAGCTCCTCCCCGATGATCGCGAAGATGAAGTCGTTGTACGCGTAGGGAAGGTAGAGGTACTTCTGCGTGGAGTTCCCCAGCCCCACTCCGAAGATTCCTCCCTCGGAGAACGCGTAGAAGGAGTTGATGATCTGGTATCCGGAGTAGTACGGGTCGGACCAGGGATCGAGCCAGGAGGAGATCCTCGTGGACCTGAACCCTACGAGGAAGATGGCAATCAGAGCCAGGATGATTACCACGCCCAGAACTCCGAGTATCAGCTTGCGGGAGATCTCCCCGAACCAGAGCACCGCGATGACGCCGACGAGCAGGATGATCGTGGTACCGAGATCGGGCTGTATCAGGATCAACGCGGCCGGGATAGCTATCGAGGCGAGCATCTTCAACAGAAACCTCATGAAGGGATCGCCCGATCCGGATCGATACTCCACGATCTGGTAGGCGACCAGAAGCAGCGTTGCGATCTTCGTGAACTCCGAGGGCTGGAAGCCGATCGGCCCTATGTATAGCCAGCGTTGCGCGCCCAGCCCCACGAATCCGAAGATGTCCGTCACCACGAGCAGCAGCACCGACGCCGTCCATATCCCCCAGAGCACGTTGCGGTTCCAGATTTGGAAAGGCAGCGCGATCACGACGGCCATGGGCACCAGACCCAACGCCAGCATCATCGATTGGCGCTTGAGAAAGTACATGGCATCGCCGTAGTCGCTGTACGCCTCGACCGACGAGGCGGAGTAGATCATAACCAGGCCGATCACGACGAGCATCACAACGCAGCCGATGAGCAGGAGCCTGGGTATCATCACGGATGCGGCGGTCCTCGTCTTGTTGTCCGAGGACTTACGGGAATCGGATCTCATCGCACGATCACCCCTGCGCGTCGCCTTCGCCCGACGTCTCCCCGATGCGGTCCTGCGAGACGCGTCCACCAGACACCGATGCCGCGAGGGCGACGACCATGTCCTTGAACATGCGGCCTCTCTCCTCGTAGGATCTGAACTCGTCGAAAGACGAGCAGGCCGGGGAGAGGAGAACCACGTCGCCGGGACGGGATATCGAGACGGCCAGCTCGAACGCGTCGGCCATGCGACTCGCGCGGCGAACCCCCTTGAGCCTGCAGGCATCCTCGGGATCGGAGGTGCAGCCCGAGACATCGCGCTCGGCAAGCTCGCCTGAGAGATCGGTCCTGGCTCCCTCGGCGGCAGCCTCCCTTTCGGCGGCCTCGAAGGCCTCGGCGAGCCTGGGGCCGGCCTCGCCGTAGCAGATAACCTCGCGGCAGCATCTGCGGCATCCGGCGACGAGGCCGGCGAGATCGGTGCCCTTGTCGTGGCCGCCCAAAAGCATCACGACATCCCTGTCCGGGAAGGCGGTGAGCGCCTTGGAGGCGGCGTCTACGTTGGTGGCCTTGGAGTCGTTGCAGAACTCCACCCCGCCGACGACACCAGCGCGTTCGAGCCTGTGCTCGATGGCGGAGTAGGTGGCAAGCGCCTCAGAGATCCCCGCGTCAGAGACCGCAGGGTCGATCAGGCCGGCGACCACGGCCGCCGACGAGGCCGCCAGCGCGTTTTGAAGGTTGTGGTCGCCCTTGATCGAAAGGTCGTCCACGCGCGCGAGCAGATGCTCGACGCCGTCGACCTCGACGACGATCCTCCCATCTCGGGCGTAGGCGCAGCCACCGCGGCCTGCACAAGCCCCCGCCAGACGGTATCTGTGCTCGAACCCTTCGGGGCCGCCGATGCAGATGACACGGCGACCCTCGTCAGCCAGCCTCTCCGCGATCGCGCGGGATATCTTGTCCGTG
>CAZPAN010000073.1:0-8039 GCA_964584585.1 uncultured Coriobacteriaceae bacterium
GCCGGTCTGATCGACATCGGAAAGTACATCTGACAATGGGCGCAGCCCCTGCCTTTCGCGGTCTCCAGCTACAGATCCTTCCGCACGGAGCGGAGAAACAGTGAGAGGACGGTGCGTCGTTGGTTGACGCGCCGTCCTCTCACATTATCGTGCGTACCGTTTGGCACACGGCGTTTCTTCAAGGGCCACCCGCTTCCGGCCCTCTACGCCAACCGTCCGCCGCACGCTCACGAGTAGATCGCGGGTCTCCCCACGTAGTTGAAGCCCGAGGCGCTGCTGATCTGCACGCCGCCGCTGGAGCAGTGCACCACCGTCTCCGGACCGGAGTCGTCCACGGTCAGCACGATGCCCACATGGTTCGTCCTGCCAGATGACGGGGCGTAGTAGAAGACGAGATCCCCGGGTTCGGCGTCGGACCAGTCCACGATCTCGCAGTTGAGCCACTGGCTGGAGGTGCCCTCGCCCACCGTGTCGTCCGACCCGAACGCGTTCAGGAAGGCCCAGCTGATGAAGCCGGAGCAGTCCAGGCCGAGCGGGAGAGCTGTTCCGTAAGTCGAGCTACCCGGACTCGACACGGTGCGCATCTCGCCCCAGCGGTCGTCCCACCCGTAGGCGAGCGACTTGCCACCCCAGAAGTAGTCGACCTTGCCCACGAGCGAGACTCCCGCGAGCAGTACGGAGCGGCGATCTTCGTCGATGTCGTCCGGCACCAACTCCAAAACCTCCGCCAGCTCCTCCTCTGTGAGAATCGCGAAGATGCTCTCCTCCACCAAGGTATCGACCGTCTCGTTCTGTTCGGCGAGCTCGATAACTGTCTGAACATCCTCTTCGTCGAACCCGTAGAGCTCGGCGGCTTCCTCCGCAGTGAGGCGGTTAACCGAGATGGCAGTGCCATTGGAGTTGGAGACGCCAGTGACCTGCGTCATGCTCCAGTAGACGCTGCTCAGGAGATCGTCTGCGTCCTCCACGCTGACATCGTAGGGATATCTCTCGGTCTGCCCGGTCAGCGTCGCGTAGACCGCGAGGACATCGCCGAATCCGCCACCGTCATCCACGATGCGCACCTCCTCCCCATCATCGGCGATCTCGGCCTGGATCTCCTCGACGTGCTCGGCGAGATCCACCTCCAAGGTGAAGGAGTACGCTGCGGCGATGAGGTTGCCCTCCATCTGACCCTCTCCATAGCCGGACCAGCCGGAGGGATACTCCCAACCATCCTCCATCGCGTCGAGATCCTCGGGAACCTCCGTCACCAGAGGCTCCATCTCCGGACTTGAAGTCTCAGAAGCGCCGTCGGTGACATCCGTCTGCTCAGAACCAGTCTGCTCCGAACCGCCCTCCGCAGCGCTCGAATCCTCCGAATCGCCCTCCTGATCCGACGCGTCGACATCGTCGGCGGAGCCGTCGTTCTCGGAACCGGCGTCCGCAGAGCCATCGGCGTCCACAGCCTCTTCGGAACCCGCAAATCCGTCGGCATCCGCAGACCCGTCGGAAGCATCCTCGGAGCCGGAGGTCCCATCGGCGACGTCAGACTCGACGGTCACGTCGGAGTCGGAACCTTCGACCTCATCAGAGTCTGCAGTCGAGCTTTCCAGCAGGCTCCCCTCGCCAAGATAGCGGGGGCGTGGATCGAGGAGTCGCAGACGCACTCCGTCATGATCGAGTTCATGCGGCCGAGCTTGCACTCGTCCGAATGCTGCCCAGTCTTCACGCCGTCACAGGTGCACTGCGAAAGCGGGCAGTTGCTCCCGTGGACTACTATCTCGCAGCTGCACTCCCCCACCGCGATGGCGGGCACCACGAGCATTCCAATGCCGGAAACGGCCAGTGCGCCGCAGAGCGCTAACGTGGCGAGCCGGCTTGTTGCCTTCTTCATCATCACATCTCTCGCCTTCCCTCCGTATACGAACCGTTTTGTGCCACACTCGGCACTCGAAACGGGGACATGCCCCCCTCAAAGCCGCTTCGCCGAGCGCCCGAACCATCGAGAGGCAGGCCCATCGCTGCGCCTGCTCACAGCCAGACCGATCGCGCCCGAGCCATCGCATTTCGTTCTCATCATTCTACTCTCTCGCAGTAGACCGCGTAGCGATGGGTGTTGGACCTATAGGGGTGGCAGGTGATGAGCGTCACCATATCCCGTCCTTCCTGGATGAGGACCTCATCGGTGTCAGACGGCAGAATGACCTTGGTCTCGACTACCCGATACGTGAGGGTCTCCCAGAAGTTGGTGATGTAGATCTCGTCCCCCAACGAGAGAGCCTCGATGTCGCGAAACATCGCGATGGCGCTCCAGCCGCGATGAGCCGCGATGACCGAGTTGGTGTTCTCGCCTCCTATGGGCAGGCTGGTCTGCGAGAGGTGCACGGCGCCGAGAGCCATGTTCTCCTCGCTGGCCCCCAGATAGATCGGGAGGGTCACACCCATGGCGGGGATCCTCACGTATCCCACCATGTTGTCCGGAAGGCCCCACTCGGTGAGGTCGAAGCTGGGCGTCTGGTAGCTCCAGGCGTCGCGGAACCCAACCTGGCCGTTCTCGTAGATGTCGAGGTTGTACGCCTCCATCGCCGCACGAAGCGCAGACAGGTCGATGCTGTCGGAATCCAGTCGAGCCTCGTACTCCTCTATGGCCTCGCCGGCCTGCCGATCGTAGAGCCATTGCGCCACCGGTGGGTACACGATGAACCCCACTCCCACGAGCAGCAGGACGATGGACAGTGTCAGCAGCACCTTCCTCGGACGGCTCAGCCCCGGCTTGCCCTTGGCCGACTCGATGCCGGCAGCTTCCATCAGCTGCCCGATCCTCCTCGAGCGTCTCATTGCCGACGCACCTCCGTCCAGAGCTCGAGGACGCGCTTGTGGCGGCGCCTCGAGCGCTTCACCTGACGGACAAGCACGATCGAGGCGACCAGAGCCGCCGCCAGCCCGACTGCGAGATGCAGCCATGAGAAGGCCAGCCGCGTCGCCCCATCGACGTCGCCTGCGGGCGTGGGGATCCTCGTTCCGTGCACGAGCAGCCGATGGGAGTTGATGTAGAGCGGCGTGCAAGTGACGAGCGTGCAGAGATCCTCGCCCTCCTGGATGTTGAGCGACGATACGTCGGTGGGATCCACGACCTCTATGTCGTACACCTCGTAGGTGAGCACCTCGTCGAGAACCGTCACCGAGAAGGTGTCCCCGATCTCCAGCTGCTCCAGGTCGGTGAACAGCCTGGCGTACGAGAGACCGCTGTGCGCGGAGAGGACGCTATGGGTGCTCTCCCCACCCACGGGAAGCGAGGAACCCTCAAGGTGCCCCACTGATCGCTCCAGGACTGCGGAGGAGGTGCCATGGTATATGGGCAGGTGGACCCCTATGGTCGGGATGTCGATGTAGGCCATCAGACCCTCGCCGTCCAGATCGAGAACGTCGCCGTAGCCCTCGGCGGCGAATCGCACCGTCTCCTGGTCAAACGGGTCGGTCATCACGATGGGACTCGAGCTCAGCCGGTCGTTGTAGGCGTCGGCCAACTCTATTATCTGCGCCTTCTCCTCCTCGCTGAGACCGCTCACCACCTCCTCGTACTCCACGATCACCTGCGACGCATGCCGCGCGTTGACGTACGAGCTCACCATTGGATAGAGCATGATGCAGACGCCGGCGATGATCGCCAAGATCAGTAGGGCGATCGTCAGCCTGCGCTTCAAGGCCCCGCCTCCTGCCTACGTGGTTGAGCCTAGCGAATACGGCGCGGCCATGGCAGAAAACGCCGCCATGGCCGCAGCCCGCTCTCTAGGTTCTCCTTACGCCTCGTTGCCGTTCTTGTCCTTCTTGCGGGTGATCAGGTAGATGGATGTGGCAGCCACGGCGACGATGACGATTCCCACGATCACGTATGGCATCATCTGACCGCCCGTCGTGGGCAAGTCGAATCCGCTCTGGTTGTTGACGGTGATGGTGATGGAGCCACCGTCCATAGTAGCGTCTGCCCCGCCAACGGTGGCCGAGTAAGAAATCGGGCCGGCCGCATACATCGGAGACACGGGCTGGCCCTCCGAATTATAGACCTCGGTCCTACCAAAGTTGATCCACAGCCCGTTCTCGCCGATCGTATAGTTAGAGAGGTCGAACTCGATTGTGCACTCGGAGTCTAGGTAGTAGGTTTCATTTGTTGAACTGA
Source organism: uncultured Coriobacteriaceae bacterium (assembly GCA_964584585.1). GTDB lineage: Bacteria > Actinomycetota > Coriobacteriia > Coriobacteriales > CADBOM01 > CAZPAN01. The sequence continues at coordinate 4,160 of CAZPAN010000073.1, forward strand.
CTTGCAAGAAAGTGAACATATCATCTGTGAGATCCGAATAGTCATTGCGATCTTCGTAGGATATGTAATTCGATCCCTCGTTGGACGTGATCACGATCTCGATCGGATTTTGCAGCAGGTTGTAGCCATCTTGGGTCTCGGTCTCCACGAGGTAGTAGGTTCCCGACTCCAGCCCCTTGATGTACAGTTTTCCTTCAATCGTGGTCAGCTCCGTTTTATCTTCGTCTTGAACGCCGAGACTGTCGCTGATGACGTAGTAGTAACCGTCTGTGTTGTTGTATGCCACTTCTATCTCGTTGTCTGCTGTAACGCTAGTCCTGTAGAGCTTGAAGGTCACATCACTGAGTAGATTATTAGTATCTCCGTCTCCGATCTTAGTGAGGTCGATGCCGTAGGTCACGATGCCCGGGTTGCTCGGAGGGGTCGTACTATTAGTGCCAGTGGACGTACCGTATTCGAGTTCGACACCGTTTGTGTAGGTCGTGCCCACCACGGCGTTCTCGTTGAGATAGGCCTGGTAGGTGATCTTGATCTGTGCGTATTCGCGCACGGTTTCGCCGGTATCCTGATCTATAGCTTCCAGCTCGTCAGGATCGAACACAAACCTGAGAATCTGAGGATCCGTCGAATCCTGTCCGAACGTATATTCAGTTCCTGCCGTCAAGGTCTCAGAGGTACCGTCTTCAAAGATGCCCTCCACTACAGGGGTGTAACTCGAATCGAAGGTCAGACCTGCGCTCAAGGTGTCGGTGATGGTGTAGGTAGTCAGATCGCGGATGGCCGAGGGCACGTCGGCGCGGATGACGAAGGTCTTGGCCTGGCCGATCTCGCCGTCGACCACCTTGGTCTCGTTGCCGTCATCATCTACGACGGACTTGTCGATCTCGATATCATCCGTATCGTTCTTCGGATAGACGGTCACGTTGTAGATCCAAGACATATCACCATTTTCGTCGTAGTCCGTCATCGGAATCGAGACGAAGAACGGACGGGTGGTGGAGCTGACGGTCGCAGGGTACCCGGTCTCGACGATCAGGTACAGGCCGACGGTCAGAGAATTGCCCGTCGTGGTGTAGCCGCTAGAATCGGTTGCAGTCATCGCTACATTTCCGCTAGCAGAAGTGATGAAGCTCTCGAGAGTCGTCCTGCTGAGATTTCCAAGCGCCGTATTGAGATCCGAGACGTTGTAATAATCGATTCCACTTTCTTCAAACGCAGGTGACCCGAGGCCTGCGCCTTGCAGCAAGCCAAGCAACGTGCTGTCTTCTATCGAATAGCCGATCTGAACCTCTCCGCCATCGCTGTTCTGCGCGATTCCCCCCACCCTCAGATAGGTGAACACAACGTCCTCGAGCGGCACGAGAGCTTCTCCGTAATTGTTTTCGTAATTATCTATCCAATTTTTCATCTCCTCCTGCGTGGGGTTGTCGCCCAAATTCGATGCTTGTGCGTTCTCGTACTTGTAGATCGTGATCGATCCATTATTTCGAGTGGTATCGATGGTCAGATCCGCCGCCTGGGCGGATGCGGGAACCAGCGTGGCGAGCAGTGCCACCACGAGCGCTGTGGCGATCAACGTTCGCAGGCATGGGCGCATGCGCTGGATCAAGTGTGTCGTATTTCCCCCTATAAGCATGTCATCAACCCCTTCTCTCAGATTCTGCCTTTATCGCTTGAATTGACTGCACGAATATCGTGCGAAACCCCCTTGCCTCAGACTCAAAGCATTAAGCCATCAAGTCTCTGCGCAGCTCCTGGATGCGATGCATTCGACTCCGGGAGGCCGCGATGTAGCCTATGGTCAGAGCAGCCAGCGTCATCGCCGCTCCCACGATGAGCCACCACGGGAAATCAGCGCCGCCGGCGCTGGGCAGCATGAAGATGGAACCGTTTGTGATGCTGTAGCCGATGTCGAGCATGTAGCGCGTGTCCCCGAACATATATGACGGATCCGAATCCCATTCCTCGAAGCTGTTGCCCCCGTCGTCATACGGGATGATGATGTAGACCGGCTCGGCAAGCAGCGAACTGCCTGTAACGGCACCCGTCTCCGTCAGACGGTACGTGCCGGAAGCAAGGCCGTCGAAGACTAATACGGCCTTCTCGCCTTCGCTGTCAATCTCGGTCGTTCCGGAAGTGAAAACACCCCATTGAGCGTCGGTGCTCTCCGTCCACGTGCCGGTATTCTCGTCATAGTATACTGTGCCGCTCATAAGGAGGTCGAGCTGGAACGTGACGCCGTCGAGGCTGGTTCCGTCCTCAGCAGTCTTGATGATCGTGATGCTTCCGGTGCGCGGGACGAATCCCGCATCGTTATCGCGAGACTCGATCGTAGAGTCGCCGTCCTCCCCACCCTCTTCGCCATCATCTGCGGCGGCTATGACGATGTCCTCGATGTAAGCGGAGTCAAGCCACTGCCCATACTCTTTGCCCTCGTCGTATTCGGTGCCGTCCTTGTCCACATATATGTAATCAGCGTCGGAGTCTATCGTGGCATCGCCGCCCTGGTGCTTGCCGCTGCCCACATAGCCGCCCATGGCGATGTTCTCCGCCACGAAATCGACCCGGTAGGTACCCTCGGGCAGGCCGCTGAACTCGTAGCAGCCGTCTGAGGTCGCGGTTGCCGTGACCACGTAGTAGACGCCATCGATGAGTGCCACGTAGACGTATTGGTCATCCTGGCTATCGTGCTGAATCGTCACGGTTATCTGAACGTCCACCACAGTCGTCCCGTCCTCGGACGATCCGAGCACCTGCTCGTAATCGCCCGTATCGTCGTTTAGGCGCCACAGGCTCACAACCATGCCGTCGAAGGTGCCGTCCAGCTCGTCTGCATCTTGGATGCCGTCGCCGTTCGCGTCACGCCAGGGCATGCCCCCGATGACGCCGGGTCCCACAAGCAGCTCGTTTTCAATGGTGATGGTTAGCAGCTTGCTCTCGTCGTCGCGCTCCATGACGCTGTAGCTGGCCTCGTAGACACCGCCCTCCTCGATGACGGTGATCTCGAAATCTCCAAGGGTATCTGGGTTGGGAAGCTGGGTGAAGCTGGCGGTCCAGTCGTTTTCCTCGTTGAGTTCCACGGAATCCAGCTCGTATTCGCCGATGACCAGACGTATGGTCACAGGCTGCCGGAACTCCTCCGCGATGTCGCCCCAGTCCTTCGTGACATCGAGCGTCCACTCATCATCCTCACCAATGGTCACGGCGCCGTTCGCCCCGATACCACCGCCGCGCAGCGAGCTGTTGCCGGTCACGTACACCGTGGCGAAGTGCTCCGCTAGCGCAACCGCGTTGTCGCTCACCACGGCCTTGTAGGACACACCATCGGTGATGTTCACATTGCCCGTGATGCGATCCCCTGGGTTGTCCGGGTCGTAGCGGTCGGAGCCGTCAGCGTCGCCGAGGACATTGGTGGTGTTGGGATCGGCGGTCGTGCTCGTCACGCCTCCGTCCTTGTACCACTCGACCTCGCCGCCGCCGAGCATGCGGTCGGCGAGATTCACGTAGTGTTGCTTGCCCTCCTGGGGCACAGCGACGAAGTCGTCGCCTGCTGCGTCAGTATCGTCGATGGAGATTCCGTCGTTGTCGCTGTCGGCAATGTTGCCGTAGACGGCGCTGCCGCTCGTGACGGTAAGCGTGGCGTCGCCCGTCGGGCAGAACCACAGCCCGCCGCCCAAGATGGTCGCCGTGTTATCGGTGATGAGGGTGTTGTACATCTGGAGCTCATAGGGCACCGACCCCACGTAGATGCCACCGCCCTGTCTTGTCGCGGAATTGTCCGTGATGTAACCCGCGTAGATCGTGCATTGGTTCGAGGCGATGTAGATCCCCCCGCCGCAGCCGAAGTCGATTCCGTCGCTTGTGGAACCCGTCGCCGAGT
>CAZPAN010000074.1:0-8021 GCA_964584585.1 uncultured Coriobacteriaceae bacterium
TGATGGTGTCGTCATCGAGCTCCACGGCGAAGGCGAACACATCCTCGGTGGACGCGCCATCGCCCGAGACCGTCTTGGTGATGATCAGGGAGTTGGGGTTGTAGGTGGTCGTGGAAGTGGTGTCGGCGATGGCCTCGTTGACGAACGGGAACACATACTCGCCGTTGTCGTTCTGCCCGATCGCGGCCGCATCGCCCTGGGCGTACGTGCCGTTATCGTTCGGGGTAAGCTCGTAGACGTCAACCGATTCGATCGTCGTCTCGTACTCGGTCACGGTGCTGCTAGACCCAGACCCCCCGCTTTTCAGGGTGGTCTTCACGACGACGTGGATGCCGTATACGGTCTCATCGTAGACGATGCTGTCCTCTTCCGACTCCGCGTTCTCGGACAGGACGTAGTAGTAGTTCGTGGTCTTCTCCTCGTCGCTTGTCGGGTAGGCGACAGGAGTGCCCTCGACGACCTGCTCGATGGCGGCATCGCCGTCCGAGGCGGTTTCGGTGGAAGTCCACTTCCCACTATCGGTCATGAGGGTCTGGATCTCCGCATTCTCGCCATTCGAGAGGGTCCACGTTCCCGTGTCAACTGTGGCCTGCTGGAACGTGAAGCTGAAGTCGTAGTCGAAGTCGTCGCCTTCGTATTCGCTGATGCCTTCGAGGGTTTTGTCGACGTCGAAGTTGAAGTTGGGGGCGCTTCCGAGCAGGGTCGCGACGTTGAGCACCAGGTCGAGGCCGTCCGTGCCGGTCAGCTGGCCGCTGTTGACGGTAGCGCCGTTGCAGACGATGGCGGAGACCAAGAACACGCTCATGCCGCTGATGTCGATCTGGGTGATGTCGTTGCTGGCTAGTTGGTTGTTGCTGCTGTACGAATTCCCATAGAGGTAGTTGTACAGCACGTACGCCTGGTCGCCGGTGGCGGGATAGTGCGTGTTGTCGGGATAGGTCGTGGACGACGTCAGGGTGCTCGTGTACGACTTGCCGTCGGACAGGGTGAAGGAGATCTCGACGCTCGACGCTCCGGTCAGGTTTTTGAGGTTCTGGTACTGGCTGGAGGCCCGCCACTCGCTGCTCTGAAAGCTTCCTCCCACCACCGTGGTGGAGGTGCCGGTCGTGTAGCTCACTTTCGAGATGTCGCTCACCGTCAACGAGCTGGAGGAGTCCCCCGTGTACGCCGCTGCGGTCTTCACGTCGATGTGGGTGAAGCTCTTGCCGTTGACGATGCTCGACTGGTCGCCGTACTGGAGGTAGATGGTGCGATATGTGTTGAGGCTATTCCAGTTCTGATTTTGGTTCCGGTTGCCACCGTTGCTCGAGCTCTCCGCGCGGTACTGCCATTCGCTGCCGTTGTAGCGTATGTAGTCGGCGTCGTCGGCGCTCGAGAAGCCAGAGCCGCTTCCGACCCTCGCGTCGATGAAGGTCAGCTCGGAGTCCTCCGAGTCTTTGACCGTAAACTTGCCGGCGAGCGTTGAAAGGGTGTAGTAGTCATTCGAGCTTGACTGGGTGTAGCTAAGGCCGCTGTCGTCATAGCTGACCAGCTCTTCGCTGATGGCGTTGCCGTTTTCGTCGACGATGACGACGGTGAAGGACGTCTCCTCGCTGACATTATTGTTCCGCGATGCGCTCCACGACGCCTTGTATGTGAAATCGTACTGCGCGTAGGTGTCAGACGACGCGGCGGTCGCGACGCCGCAGAGGCTAGAGAGCAAAAGCAGCACCAGGGCCAGGCAAAGCGGCCTTCTCCGCGATCGCCTCGCCCCTCCTGTGGTCCGGTCAATCTTGGGATGTCTGCCTGTCTGATCGTGGACGTCTTCCTTCCTTCGGTTCGCGAGATGCTTCAACATGCAAATCGCCCCCCCCTTCTTTCCGAAAGGTTCCGGCTCGGGTGCCCTGTCGGCCCGGTGCGCGTCTATCGCGCAGGGGATGGCGGGTATGGCAAGATGCGTTCAGGCTTTTGCACTATCCCGTCGGCCTCGCGTCGCCCCCGAGCGACCGTCCCCTTTCCTGATAAAACGTTAGCGATGGTAACTTTTCCGGGGATGGGGCATGTCACATGTAGCGTGTTAAATCCCAGATCTGAGGGCGTAGCCTGTCACATGAAACATGTGCAATCCCGGTTTCGAGCGCGCTGTTCGCGCTTCTCGGCCCGGCACCGGGGGGCCGCGCCGTAGGGAGATCTCCCGCAGGCTCGGTCCGCTCGCGGCCCGCTGTCCCAAGGCCCTGATCGGGTCGTGCCCGCCGGTCTGTTATATGTCGTCTATAACAGATGTGCTATCATGCGGATGCGATTGGCGAGGTGGCGTTGAGATGCGCTTGGGCGCGCGGGGGCGGATCCAGGCAGAACGAATGGATCGGAGTTTCTTGAGAGTCAGATATGGGAGCCGGGAATGATTCTTCGCATAGATCAGATGTCGAGCGAGCCTGTCTACCTGCAGATCCGCGATCAGATAGTCGCCGCGATCGCGCGGGGCGAGCTGATGCCCGCCGACCGTCTCCCTAGCGTACGGGTCCTCGCGAGCGATCTGGGCATCAACCTTCATACCGTCAACAGGGCCTATGCGGTTCTTCGAGACGAAGGCTACCTGCTTATGCGCGGGCGCGCAGGCGCCGTCGTCGCCGACTACGGGCAATCTGCCACACCCGAGCGCCGTGCCGCCTCGGCCGGCAAGCTCGCGGAAGAGCTCTATCGTCTCGCCCTCGAACAGCGAGCGCAGGGGAACTCGAAACAGTCATTCCTAGACGCGGCTCTCGAGCAGGCCGAGCGCGCCTTTCTTGAATCCGAGATCTCGGATTCCCAGCGCGATGCCGTCGCGATCGAGCTGGACGCCAGAAGCGAGCCACAGCGCGAAAATGGCGGGCTGGGAGCTTCCAGGCACAGGCTGAACGCCGTGAGGGGAACGTGACCCCATGTCAGTCGTCACCGTATGCGCTCTCGCGGCGACCACCCTCGCTCTGGGTCTTCTGCTTGCCGCCATGCCCTACTTCACGTGCTCCAGTGAATGCTTCGCCGTCACGGTGCCCTCGTCGGCTCACGATGACATGCGGCTGATCTCTCTCAAAAGAGGCTATTTCAAGACCATGGCCGCCATAACGACGGCCTGCACGCTGCTCTCCCTGTACACGGGCGTCCTCATCGTCCAAGGCTTGGGTGGCGACCAGGATGCCAAGGCCGCTTCGCTCGGCATCGCCTTGGAGATCGCCTCCATGCTGCTGCCGGTTTTCGCCTCCTTCCTGCTGATGCTGCGCAATCGACGCAAAGTGATCGCAGTGAAGAGGGAGGAGGGATGGGCCGCCTCCGGAAGTGTGCGCTCGGCTGTCGTCAACGAGCCCGACCTCCCAGGTCCCGTCCCTCTTTTCTGGAACCTGATATATATCGTGATCATGCTCGCGACGGCCGCTGTGGGGCTGGTGCTCTATCCAGACATCCCCGACCTGATCCCCATGCACAGCGACCTGGCGGGCAACGTGGACCGCTGGGCCGAGAAATCCGTTGTGACGGTTCTTGTCATCCCGCTTCTGATCGAGGCGTTTTTGGGGCTTGTCTGCTTTGCCTGCCATGCCTTCATCGTCTGTTCCAAACGTCCTAACGACCCTGATCATCCCGCAGCCTCGGCGCTGGCATACGGGATGTTCGCCCGCGCCCAAAGCATCTGCATTCTCTTGATCGGCGCGGTGCTCAGCGGGGCTGTCGGGTTCAGCTTCATCCTCAGCGCGGCACGGCTCCTGTCGATGGGTCAGATCGGCACCATCTGCATCGTGCTGACGCTTCTGGTCGTCGTAGGGGTTGTGGCGCTCTGCGTTGTCTACGGTCAAAACGGCTCGAGACTGCTTGCGCGCATGAAGGCAAGCCCGCTCATGCCACAAGACGATGACGAGCATTGGAAGCTGGGGATCCTCTACTTCAACCGCGACGACCCGAGCCTCTTTCTGCCCAAGCGCTTCGGCGTCGGATGGACCATCAACTTCGCCCGCCCGGCGGCATGGCTGTTGACTCTCTGCGTCTTCGCGGCGGATGCGGCTGTTCTGGCCATGCTGCTGATTCTGGCCTGAGCGTGCAGGGGGCGGGGACGGGTTCCATGCCGTTTTGGCGGCGGTTTCTTCAACTGTGCAGATGCTCTCAGGCACCCGCTCGATCGGCTGTGCGGCGTGCTATGCTGCACAGCGCAAGATGATCCGAGGTGCGGCTTGTCTAGGCGATATGCAGGATGTCAATGGTTTTCATGGAAAGGAATTCCCTTTTACATGGTGCGGACATGCAATCTCCGTTAAGATCCGTGATACGGATGTAGTTCTAAGGATTACATTCGAAATCGATATTCCCGATTTTGTCATGACGGCAGTGCGATCGACACGAGTGCGGTGCCTTCAGCATGAAGGCAGTTCCGATGGGAGAACGATGTTCGTAGTCATCAAGCGCAGCAAAACCACCAAACGCGAGCTAGTCTACATCGTCGAAAGCTACCGTGACGAGAAGCAGAAGATTCGCCAGAGAATCATCAAGAAATGCGGCGAGCTCTCGGAGCTTCTAGCCAAGGATCCCGATGCCATCGAGAAGCTGAGGGAGGAGGCCCGGAGGATGACCGAAGAGGCGTTCTCCAAGAAGGGCGAGCTCACCATCAGCTTCAACATGCCGAATTCCAAGACCTCCCCGATGGTCAATTACGGCATCTTCTTCGTGGAGGCGCTATACAACTCTCTGAAGATCGAGCCCTTTTTGGAGAGGCGAATCGGCGACTCCGAGACATCCAAACGCATATCCGCTGCTCTGAAGTACTTCACGATACGGGAGTTCTTCTCGCCGCTTCCCTCGAAGAAAGACCGTTCGTTCCCCGAGCCTATGTTCGAGCATTCGGAGTACGATTCCGCTCCGAAGCTCAATACGATCGGGCTTCTCGGCGACGTGGCCAACGACCTCCAGAGGCATATCTACCGCATCGCCAACAAGGGCTATGAGACCGACGACAAGGTGGTCTCGCTCGATATCACGAGCTACTACTTCAACTCCAAGTACACCTCCAAGCGCCCCGCCAGTGGTTCCGACGGCAAGGGACTCGAAGACATGATCCTCGTTCAGGTGGGCATCCTGTTCGACCGCCTGCGCAACCCGGCTGCATGCGTGATCTTCTCGGAAGGGAACGCCAACACCGAGACCCTCATCTCCGAGATCACCCGCATTAAGAAGAAGTACGGCCTGAGCAAGGTGGTCATCACGTCGGACAGGGGGTTCGGCTCGAACTCGACCCTCGCAGCTCTCCACCAGAGCGGCAACGGGTACGTCGTGGGCAGGAAGCTGCGCAATACGCCTCTTCAGATACAGAGGACGATCCTCGACGAGACCGGGTACAAGTGGAACAAGGCCGGCACCTTCAAGTTCAAGGCCTTCCCGACCGAGCGCACGGTGGGTGACGTCGTGATCCCCGAGAAGGTCATCTCGATGTGGACCTCGCATAACGCCGCCAGGATGAGGCAGCTGCGAGATACCTCGATCATCGACTTTCTCGCGAACCCGGAGAACTACGAGATCGGGACCCTTCCCGAGGTAGACCGCTACGTTCATATCCACGATACCAACGGGGCGTCCGGAGAGCGGATGGAGCAGAGCTTCTTCAGTTTCGACGCCGAATCGTACATGCGCGACGTGGCGCTCGAAGGCTACTACGCGCTGGTCACTACGGAGATGGACATCCCCGAGTCGGTCATCATAAAGCGCTACCACAACCTCCAGAAGCTGGGCAAGACGTACAGCGCTCCCGATCCCGACGTGGAGGGCATGCCGGAGGAGCTGTGGTCCTACGTCGACGTGCAGTCGTACTTTCTGGTCTCGTTCATCTCGATGGTCATGGAGCGCAAGCTGGAGAGGATGCTCGAGTTCCGCTACAGCATCGACGAGATCAAGGATGCCCTCGGCTTGGCCATGTGCAAGAACATCGGGCAGGATATCTACAATTTCACGGTGCAGCCCGAGATCTTCAAGGAGATCGAGAGCGCGTTCGGAGTGGAGTTCGATCACGCGTACGCGACCTTGGAGATGATCCGGAGATACAGACGCGAGATCTACAGCGGCATCTGAGGAGCCACCGATCGGGTCGGCGGAGGCTTTGAGCGACTGGCCGAGGCGATCATCGACTACGGCCATGCCTTGCTCTAATATTGGCTGGGTTTGTCGATAGAATTTCAGCTTTGTGGGTTGAGCGGCGCGTCGCACGGGCTGCGGATAAGGAAGTTGGTCGATTTGAACACTAGTATCGAACGTCTCGAGGACAACAAGGTCAGGTTCGAGATCACCATAGACGCCAAGGAAGTCGACTCCGAGATCGACTCGATTTACAAGCAGGTCAACAGGACCAGCCGAATCCCTGGATTTCGCAAGGGCAAGGCTCCTAGATCGGTGCTGAAGCACACCTTTGGCGATGACTACTTCAACTCCCAGGCGACGGTCAATCTGATCGAGAGGCATTCGCCCGCCGTGGTCGACGATGCCGACATGATCGCGCTGCGCGATTACGAATACGAGAGTCCCGACGCGATGGTGGAGCCCGGGAGCGATTTCACCTACTCGTTCACGATCGTCGTGAAGCCCGAGATGGAGATAAGCTCCAGCGATCCCGTCGAGATCGAGCTTCCCTCCACCGTCGCCACCGAGAAGGAGATCGACGATCGCATCGAGCTTCTGCGCAGCTACTACATCGACCTCGCGACCGTCGAGGACCGTCCCGTCCAGGCGGGTGACCTCATCGGCTACTCTCGGACCTGCGAGATCAACGGGACTCCCATCGACGAGGGCGCCGAGGAGAACTCGACCCATGTGATCGCCGAGGAGCCCTCCGACGCGTTCGACGAGGGGCTGATCGGAATGGAGATCGGAGAGACCAAAGACATCGAGATCTCCAGCGATGTCCTCGGTCTCGAGGAGAAGTATCCGTCGGTGAAGATCACCGCGAAGGTCACGATCAATACCATCACCGAGAGGAAAGCGCCGGAGCTCACCGACGAGTGGGTTCAGAAGACCTGCGATGCCGAGAACGTCGAGGCCCTTCGCAAGCAGATAGCCGAGTCGATCACCTCGGAGAAGGTCCAGAAGAGCGAACACGACAAGTCGAGGGCCTGCCTTGAGGCGCTCGCCGACAGGCTCCAGGGCGAGGTCCCCAAGGAGGTCGTCGAGGATTCCCGGACCACCGCTCTCAGAAACGCCTACCTGGGCCTCCAGAACCAGGGGATCACCCTCGACGATTACCTGCGAATCACCGGGATCTCCACGGAGAGGTTCTACGACGGCATCGCCGAGCAGGGCAATGATCTCGCCAAGCGGGACATGGCCCTCGACGCGCTCGCCAGGGACCTCGGCTGCGAGCTGACCGACGAGGACATCGAAGACGCCTTCAGCGATTTGGAAGATCCCGACGAGGCCCGCAGGGAGTGGGAGGAGAGCCACAGGATGGCGCTCCTTCGCGAGAGCCTTCTGCGCGACAAGGCTGCCAAGTGGCTCTATGAGAACGCCAAGGTCACCTACGTGGACCCGGGCGAGGAGACCGAGAACGAGGCAGAGGAAGCGGGCGGTGAAGATTAGGAGATGATGAAGATGATCGATCACAGGGGCGTCGGAGCGTTGATCCCCTACGTCATCGAGGAGTCGCCGAGGGGAGAACGTAGCTTCGACATCTATTCCAGGCTACTCAACGAGAGGATCGTCTTTTTGGGCGAGGCGATTGACGACCACGTCGCCAATTCCGTGGTGGCGCAGCTTCTGCATCTCGAGAGCGTCAACAGCGAGAAGGACATCTCCCTATACATCAACTCCCCGGGAGGAGTCATCACCTCGGGTCTGGCGATCTACGACACTATGCAGTTCATCAAGCCCGACGTCTCCACGATATGCATCGGGCAGTGCGCCTCGATGGCGTCCCTCCTGCTTGCTGCTGGCGCCAAGGGCAAGAGGTACGCGCTACCCAACTCCAGGGTGATGATCCATCAGCCCAGCGGAGGCGTCCAGGGGCAGCAGACCGAGATAGAGATCGCCGCCAAGGAGAT
>CAZPAN010000075.1:0-1752 GCA_964584585.1 uncultured Coriobacteriaceae bacterium
TGGTTGCCGCAACCGTTGACCTGTGAGATCGTCATTCCCGCCGCGTCAGCCTCGAACAGCGCGTCCTTCAGCGGCTCCATCTTCTCCGGCCTAACTATCGCAGATATCTTCTTCATGCGTATCCTCCTAGTCGAACCCTATGCAGGCTAGTCCATTCCGGTGTAGGCCGGATAAGCGCTCTCGCCATGGGCTGAAACGTCCAGCCCGAGCGCCTCGTCCTCGTCCGAGACTCTAAGCTCGTTCCGGAAGAGTAGCTTGACGACGAGGCCGATGATGAGGTCGGCGACTACCACGAAGACCAGCGTGACGAGGATTCCGAGAACCTGCGCACCCAAAAGGGTGGGATCTCCGGTGTAGAAGAGTCCTCCGAACTCGGTCCAAGACAGCTCGGGCACGCAGAACAGCCCGGTGAGGATGCCTCCGACTATTCCGCCGATCGCATGGCACCCGAAGGCGTCGAGAGCGTCGTCGTAGCCGATCCTCTTCTTGAGGAAGGATATCGCCAGATAGCAGATCGGAGAGACTATGATCCCCATGATGATCGCGGCCCAGGGGGCGACGAAACCTGCCGCAGGGGTGATCACGACCAGGCCGGCGACGAGACCGGTGCTGGCACCTACCAGCGTCGGCTTGCCTTGGCGTATCTTCTCGACGAGCATCCAGGAGGCCAGGGCCGCGCCACTTGCGGCGGCGGTGTTGAGCACGGCCAGTCCGGCGATGCCGTCAGCGGCGAACGCGGATCCGCCGTTGAATCCGAACCATCCGAACCACAGAAGCGCGGCTCCAAGCAGAACGAACGGTACGTTGTGGGGCCTGTAGTTCATCATCCCATAGCCCCTGCGCTTTCCGAGCAGCAGGCAGAGGATCAACCCGGTGACGCCGGAGCTGATGTGGACCACGTCGCCGCCGGCGAAGTCGAGCGCTCCGATCATATCGCCGATGAGGCTGCCGTCACCGCCCCAGACCATGTGCGCGAGCGGTGCGTACACGAGCGCGACCCAGATCGCGATGAAGACCAGAACCGCTCCGAACTTCATCCTCCCGGCGACCGATCCTGTGATGATCGCGCAGGTGATCATCGCGAACGCCATCTGGAACACGACGTCGATGATAGAGGGGTAGGTAATCGCCTCTACGATGCCGTCGATCTCGGCCAGCAGGCTGTCCATCAGCCCTGCCCCGCCGAGCTGGTCGAAGCCTCCGAAGAAGGAGAGGGACCCGTCTCCTCCATATGCGAACGACCATCCGCACAGGATCCACATGATGGCCACGACGCCGAGGACGCCCATGACCATCATCATCGTGTTGATAACGTTCTTTCGCCTCGAAAGCCCACCGTAGAAGAAGGCCAGTCCGGGGGTCATGAGCAGCACGAGCATCGTGCATACGATCATGAACCCGGTTGAACCGTTGTCAATCATTCACCTGCTCCTTTCGCTCCGGCAACGCAGTTGCCCTCCTGATCCGCCTGCCTGGCGGACCGACCAGGCCCTGTCCCGGCCACGATTCGATTTTCAGCTGACACTGTTTCGAGGCAGTTTCATCGCCATTAACATCGGTTGACGTAGGTGATGAAGTGCGGCGCGGCAAAACGGAACTCGCTCGAAGGACCGAGGCGATAGCGGGTGCCGCAGGCCTCATGACGGGACGTGACGCATGGGAGGGCGCGGGCTTGTGCTAGAATCTCCCCCCGCGGAGCGGGCCGGACGGTCGCGCCGCGTCTTGGGTGCGCGGTGAGGAAAGTCCGGGCTT
>CAZPAN010000075.1:1764-8003 GCA_964584585.1 uncultured Coriobacteriaceae bacterium
AGTGCCACAGAAAAGAAAACTCCCCCGAAGCGCACGCTCATACGGACTTCGGCGCTTAGCCGTTGTGCGAGAACGTCGCTGCTGGGAGAAAAGCTGAAACGGTGCGGTAAGAGCGCACCAGCGGCCCGGTAACGGGTCGGCTTGGCAAACCCCATCTGAAGCAAGGGCAAATAGGGACGCTATGGATTAGCCCGATCCGCGTCCGGGTTGTCCGCTTGAGCTGCATGGCGACATGCAGTCTAGATAAATGGCCGTACCAGACAGAACCCGGCTTACAGGCTCGCTCCGCAACCTAATCGCTTCGCAACTTATCTATAGAACCGGGATCTCTTCTCGCCAGGCGGCGAACCGCGCCTCGTCCACCTCTATCTCGATGAGCTTGCGCCTCGATGTAGCGCCTCGCCTGATCTGCACTCTCGTCTTCGCCACCCCTAGGGAGCCTGCGAGCAGCTCGGATATCGCCTTGTTCGCCTTGCCATCGGCAGGAGCCGCGCATACGCGGACGGACAGCTCCGCACGGGAACTGTCCGTCCATCCGTCAATCTTGTTGGAAGACGCTCTCGGTATCGCCTTGACGGCGAGCGTCACCGGCATTTCGGCTAATCGAGCTCGTTGACGTCGATCCCGCCGGTCTCGCCATAATTGAACGTCCCGGTGTTGACGGGGGAGACCTTGGGATTCGGAACCGAGCCGGGCTTGTAAGAGGAGGCGGGGATAGGCTCGTCGCGCCTGATCGAATCGTCGGACGCGCTCGGGGCGGTGCCGTAGGACCTCTCGGTGGAGATGTCCTTGAAGCCTATCACATGGGATTCTCCACCCTTCGAGACGGAGATGCCACCGTTCTCGAAGGTGAGCTTCGCATCGTCCTCGAAATGCTTGATGAGGGCTATGAAATCGTTGGCGAAAGCCTGCCTGGACTTCTCGAGACGGTCGATCTCATCGAGGATAAGCTGTCGCTCGGCCTGCGCCTCACCGATCATCGCCCTGGCACGGTTCTCGGCGTCCCTGCGGATCTTGGCAGCGGTCTCGTCGGCCTCCTCCTTGATCCTGTTGGCGCTCCTCTGAGCAGAGATGAAGGCCTCGGAGATCACCGACTCTTCGGCTTGCTGTTCTTGGAGCTTTGACCTGAGGCTGGCCACCTGGCCACGCAGGCTCTCGATCTCGGCAGCCTGCTCGGGGCTTGGAGAAGGCTCCACCCTGGCATTCTGCAGCTCTTCGATGCGTTCCTGATAATCTTCATGCAGCTGGTCTATGCTGTTGGCTACCAACTCCAGGAAATCATCAACCTCCTGCATATCGTACCCGTTGCGGGAGGTTCCGAACGCCTGTTCGTGGATGTCAGTGCTGGTAATGCTCATGTGCGAATCCTTCCGTTTTCAAAGGCTGGACCGGATCGAATAGGTCCGGCGCTGACTGGCATTCTTTTCGCAGCAGTTCGGTTTGAAGACGCCATCAGAACAGCAACCTAACTACCAATTGTAATACAAGGATTGCGATTATCGGGCTGAAGTCCAGCCCTCCCATAGGCGGTATTATCCTGCGGAAAATCCCTAGGTAGGGTTCGCATAGGGTGCGAAGAGCGTCGTAGAGGCTGGCCAAAAAGCCCCTGTCGTGAGGAAACCACGACATCAGCACGTAGATGAAGATGAGCGCGACGTACAGGTTGGCTGCGGAGACCACGACCGTGTCGATTGCCTGAAGCAGCATCGGCCTCTCCTACGAAAGCTCACGGGAGCGCTCGGCTGCCGCAAGCGCACCTCGGCGGATCGCCTCTCCAACGTCAGCCAAACGCATGGCCTCCAGGGCCGCGACCGTGGTTCCTCCGGGACTGGAGACCGCCTCTATTAGCTGCTCGGGGGTCTGGCCAGTGCGCTGCATAAGCTCGACGGTTCCCGCCATCGTCTGCAGGGAGAGCATAAGCGAAAGATCCGCCGGTATCCCCAGCTCCTCCCCCGCCTTGGCGAGCTCGCTCACGAAAAGCGCGAAGTAGGCTGGTCCGCTGCCACTGATCGCGACGATCCCCTCCTGCAGCGGCTCGTCGACGATGACCGCCTCGCCCATCAACGAGAAGAGATCGCGTGCCAGCTCCCCCTCCTCCAGCGGGGTGCCCTCGGCCACGGACAGGCCCACCATGCCCTTGCCCACCATCAGGGGCGTGTTGGGCATCGCGCGGATCACACGGGCTTCGGGAAAGAACTCGCAGATCGTGGAGGTGGAGATGCCAGCCGCCACGGAGATGATCCTGCCGGGAACGAAGGTCCCACAGTCGGCGAGACCTGAGAGGATCTCGCGCAGAACCTGCGGCTTTATCGCCAGTATCGCAGTATCGGGGCTGGAAGCCTCGGAGGCGTCGGCGACGCATCGCACCCCGTAGGTCTCGGTGATGTAGGCGCACCTGTCCTCGCTAGGCTCTGCGACCGTCACCTGGTCGACGGATATGTTCTCGATGCCGATCACACCGGCGAGGATAGCCTCGCCCATCTTGCCGCATCCGATTATCACGATGTCGCCGAGCCTGGAAGCCAGGTCCTTCGATCCCACCATCTACAGCACCCCCGCATCCTTCAGTTGCTGCCTCTCCGACTCGCTTATCGGAGCCGATTTAGCATGGGAGAGGAAGAACACCTTGTCACCTATCTTCTCCACGATACCGCCGCTCACGCTCACGACTCCGAACGAGAAGTCGAGGATCCTGCAGGCCAAAGCAGGCGAGACCACCGAGAGCGACACCACAGCGGAGCTGCCGTTGCGAAACGCCTTGGAGACCTTCTCGACATCGGCGTAGGAGGTCGGGATGATCGTCACTATCCTGCGGCTAACTGTGGAGAGATGCTTGACACCGCCATTGTCGGATTTCGAACCCTGGGGCTTCTCTCCGTTCGACTGTGCCTGAGCGCCCTTCTGCAGGGACTCGAGCTCGGAGCGAACCAGCTCGAGAGACTCCTCGGAATGATGGGAGGCGCGTCCGAGAGTCTCCCTAGGCTTGATGTCATACGCCTGCAGAGAGGTCTCGTAGTCAGGCTTCGAGGATACCTTCGAATTGTCCTGCCTGCTGGACAGGGACTCGTAGCTCTTGGCCCTCACGTCGGAGTTTGTCACCAGCGGAGTGGTCTCGATCGGACGATTATCGCGTCTGGAGACCACGGACAGATCGCCAGGCCGCAGAGCATCGCTGCGGGTGCGTGACGAGACGCGCTGGGTGGCCTTTGGCTCGTCGTCGTAGCCATCGTCATAGCCATCCTCGTAGTCGTCGTAATCGTCGTAGCCCCCATCGTACCCGTCTTCGTAGCCTCCATAGTCTCCATAGCCATCATCGTAGCGGTCGTCCCACTTCTCGTTGCCGCCACTGAAGCCGAGCTTGCTCTTGACGTTGTCAAAGATGCTCATCTTGGATCTCCAGGTTCATCGACGCCTTCAGTTCGTTTGAATGCTTCGTTCGCCCCGTCGTCGTTCATGCGAAAACAGAATGACCAAGCCTGACCATGGTGGCACCCTCGCGAATGCCCTCTTCGAAGTCCTGAGTCATGCCCATTGAAAGCTCGATCAGATCGACATTATCATAAACCGATGCGTGCGCTCCGTGCATGTCTCGAATTTTACGCAAGCTGCGGAAAACCGAACGGGCGAGCAGCGGATCTCCCTGCGGGGCCATCGTCATGAGGCCCCTCACTCGCACATGCGGAAGCCCGGATGCGTGCTCGAGGACCCCGGGCAACTCGCTAGCCGTAAAACCGTCCTTGCTCTTTTCGCCGGAGACGTTCACCTCCAGGAGAACCGGCTGGACGATGCCGAGCCTTGATGCACGCCCCTCAATCCCGTCCAGGACCCTTGTGGAAGAGACGGAATGGATCAGGCAGGCGCGACCCACGATGTCCTTGATCTTGTTGGTCTGGATGCGTCCTATGAAATGCCAGTTGACGTCGGGATGAGCGGTTGATTTCACCTTGAGCTCCTGGGCCCTGTTCTCTCCGAAGTCGCGGATGCCGCAGGAGATCGCGACCTCCACCTCCTCTATCCCTACCGTCTTGCTGACGGCTATCAGCAGGACTCCCGGACGGCCCGGCTCCACGTCCCTGCCGCACTCGGCCATCGCTTTCGTGATCTCGGCCCTAGTGCGGTCGATGTTGGAGATGATCCTCGCCGCAGAGGAGTCGTCCATCATCGAAACCTCCTAACGTCGGCAGCACAGCGCCCCGAACCTCCCGGTGCGCCCGCCTTCCGCCCTATGCGAGTAGAACCTGGCGATGTCATCCGCCACGCAGATCCTAGACGATACGATGGCCTCGGCGTCCATCCCAGACGCGCGAAGCGAGGCCGTCACGGCGTATCCCAGATCGAGGTGGCGCCCCGTCGCGTCGCATCCGATTCCGAACTTCGAGACGAACGAATCCACGAGCTCGTCGGAGACCACGTAACAGCATGCGCCTATATGGGGACCGATGTACGCGTTCATGTCGGAGATGGGGAAGCCGCAGGCCATCGACAGCGCGGTGGCCGCCTTGCCGGCCAGCGACCTCAAAGCGCCCCTCCATCCGGAGTGGACGACAGCGAAGGATCCGTCCGGGGCGACGATGATCACCGGCACGCAGTCGGCGTAGCACAGCAAAACCGGAACCCCGGGGAGCGTGCAGACCACAGCATCGCACATCGCGTCGAGAAGCGGAGCCGCCGGAGGGCCGACGTACGTGAATACGTCAAGGCCCGATATCCTCGACCCCTCCTCGAGACGCGAGGCCTCAGGCTCGGAGCCTACGAGGGCGAGAATCTTCTCCCCATGGATCTGAACGGGGTTAACGAGACGCGGAGCATACTCCGAAAGCCCCAGGGCACCGAGAAGCGCCAGCCTGTTGGATGCGACCGCACCGGGGTCGTCCCCCACGGACAACCCGAGATTCAGGCTGGAGTATGGCGGCTCGCTAGATCCGCCGGTACGCATCGAGAAGGCGAGTTTCACGCCAACGGCATCGTCCAGTCTGTGGTCAGTGAGATAGCCGATCCTCTCATGCGCGCGAAAAGCCCCGGCCCCGCCCTCTGAGAGGACGGGGACGGGGAGTGGATCGCTTTCGTCCATGGGATGCAAGAGACTCGCCTCGATCAGAGATCCCTCTTGAGGAAGTCGGGGATGTAGTCCTCATCGAAGACGTTGGGCTCCGACGGTGTCGCAGACGCGTAGACGTCGCGTTGCGACTCGGAGACCGGCCTCGCCTCAGGCTGCTGGAAGTCGGACTCGGCCGGCTCGGTCTCATCGAAATCGAACGACCCCTGCGAGGAGTCGTCGGAAAACGCGGTGGCTATGACGGTGACCCTGATCTGGTCATCGAGGCTGTCGTCGATGACGGAGCCGAAGATGATCGTGGCGCCCGCGTCGGCCGACTCGGTGATCGTGGCCGCTGCGTCGGATACCTCTAGCAGGCCCATGTCGCTCGCGCCGGATACGGAGATGAGGATGCGTCTCGCGCCGGAGACAGACGACTCGAGCAGCTTGGAGGCGACCGCCTCGGACGCAGCTTCGACCGCTCTGTTCTCGCCGGAAGCGATCCCGATGCCCATCATCGCAGAACCGGCGTCCTTCATGATGGTGCGGACGTCCGCGAAGTCGAGGTTGATCAGGCCGGGGATCGTGATCAGGTCGGTGATCCCCTGGACTCCCTGCCTTAAAACGTCGTCGGCGATGCGGAAAGCGTCGAGCATCGTCGTCTTCTTCTCAATGATCTGAAGGAGCCTGTCGTTGGGGATGACGATTATGGTGTCGGCCTTCTCGGAGAGAAGCTCTATCCCCTCGATCGCCTGCTGGGTGCGCTGACGTCCTTCGAAGGTGCACGGCTTGGTGTCGACGGCGACGGT
Source organism: uncultured Coriobacteriaceae bacterium (assembly GCA_964584585.1). GTDB lineage: Bacteria > Actinomycetota > Coriobacteriia > Coriobacteriales > CADBOM01 > CAZPAN01. Next base: position 7,609 of record CAZPAN010000075.1, read on the forward strand.
GGGGGCGCCGATATCCTCGCGGGCTAGCTCGGCCACGACCGGGGCGGCGCCCGTTCCGGTTCCGCCACCCTCCCCTGCGGTCACGAAGACCATGTCGGAGCCGGCGAGGGCTTCCTTGATCTCGTTGCGAGACTCCTCGGCGGCGCGGGCCCCTATCGCGGGGTCGCCGCCGGCGCCGAGGCCTCGGGTGTATTCTTCACCGATATGAACCGTCTGATCGGCGTCTGACATGAGAAGCGCCTGCCGATCGGTGTTCACGGCGATGAACTCAACGCCCTTGATACCTGCCTCGACCATCCTGTTTACTGCGTTCGTGCCGCCGCCGCCGACTCCGACGACTTTGATGACGGCGAGGTGATCCGTTGCGGATGGCTCAAGCATATCTTCACCTTTCG
>CAZPAN010000076.1:0-4407 GCA_964584585.1 uncultured Coriobacteriaceae bacterium
GACGGACCCGCTGGAAAGCCACGACCTCATCGACAACATCGAGCAGGACTTCAAGAACGAGCACGGGATGATCGTCACCCTCCATTACGATCCGATAGTCACCGACGATCCGACTGTGAACGACATGCGCAACTGGATCGAGCATCAGGCGAGGGAGGTAGATCCGAGGCTGTCCATACACGATCTGAGAACGGTTCCGGGCATCACTCACACCAACGTGCTGTTCGACTGCCTGAAGCCCGTGGAGATGGACATGCCCGATGACGAGCTGGTGGAGAAGCTGGCCGAGAGGGTGCGCTCGAAGTATCCCGACGCTGTCTGCAAGATCACGGTCGACCATAGCTACGTTAGCCCGAGGCAGTAGGGCGGTCTCTGGAACTCCCTCCTACCGAGATTCGTGGTCGAGGAGCCAGATCTTGCGCTCAAGCCCTCCCGCGTATCCCGTGAGGGAGCCGTCGGATCCGACCACCCTGTGGCAGGGGACTATGATGGAGATCGGGTTCCTCCCCACATTGACGCCGATCGCACGGGAGCCTCCCGATCTGCCGACATCCCGGTCCCCATAGATCGATCTGCCGATTTTCTTGTACGTCGTGGTCTGTCCGTATGGGATTTCCAGAAGGCGCTTCCAGATCTCCTTCTGGAAATTCGTTCCAGTGAACGTCAACGGAACCTCCACGGCGGGGTTGCCCTTCTCATGGAAATAGGCGTCCAGCCATTCGAAGGCCCTCTCGAAGGCGACGACACCGCCCGTGCCCTCGATTGTCTCGGCATCGCACGTGAGGATCTTTCCGCCGAATCGAGTCTGTCCGTCGAACCACAGTCCGATCAGGCCCTCCCCATCGCTTGCCAATGTCATATCGCCAAGGGTCTCATGGTGATATGAAGTGCGGAAAATCATGAAACAACCCCCAATTCATCTGAAGCTGCCTGAGTGCTTTGATCGCCGCCTAGACGTGCGGCGTCAGGATCCGCAGGGACGTCCTGCATGTGCTCGCGGAGCGTTCGGGGGTGTGCACGTCTCCGCTTTTGAGCTGCCGGGCGATGCCCGCAGGGCCGGCGTACGGATGCCCGCCTCGCCGTAGGTCCACATTCTAATCTACGGAGGAGGCTGCGATGGTGCTCGTTCGGGAGATTCGAAGGTCCCTCTCGGAATCTCCGGATATCCGAACCGTCGAATCACCGAAACGTCGGATCACCGGGTTTCCCATGGGTTTTCCATAGCGTTCCTGAATAAATATTGTGTCTCATCGCGTCTCTCGAATAGTGATTAAAAGGTATAGTGTTCATCGTGCTTTTTGGAAACCGTTTTTTTGGATCTGACGTGAGAAGAACGTAGGATCCGCTTGGCGTTGAAGCGCCTTCGAGATGGGACGCAGATGAATTTCATTCGAACTCACCGCAAAGCCACTGTTCTGATAATCGTCGTTATCGTATTGACTCTTCTCGTCCTGTTTCTTCCCCGGATCATCGTCGAGGTGGGTAGAGCGTTCACCTCACAGGAATCGGCGGTCCGAGAGGATTGGTCGACGCTTACAGGTGAGTTCATCGGCACCGATGAGGAATATCAGGTGAACATCTACGAGGCCGATGCAGAGTCAGACATCAATGTCATCCAGATCAGTCCGGTGGAGGTTGCGGAGGAGGGTTTCACCTACTACGACGAGTCGGTGCAGCAGCGCTTGCGCGGAATGGTGGACGAACTCAACACGATCACCGAATGGAGCGCCGAGCAGCCGCTAGCGATACTCAATCCGTTTGGAACCGGCAGCAACGGACTCTACCTCAGGTTCAGCACCGACTTCGACACCCAGGCAACATACACGATCTCCGTGGATGGCATCGAGGAGTACACCGCCACGGCCTCGGATGGCTACACCAAAGATCATGAGTTCCAGCTGATAGGTTTGGTTCCAGGCGAGGTCAACGAGGTCACCATCACCCTTCGCGGCGAATGGGGCATCCAGCGCAACAGCGTGACGTTTTCGATAACGATGCCGCAGACCACGTCAGGGTACGCCACTCAGTTGTCTTACGAGGACGGCGAGTCGAGCGAGGAGGCCGATGACGGTCTCTACGCGATGATGCGTACCAACGGCTATCTGGGGTATGGGTTCTTCTACGACAACAACGGCGTCATGCGCTACGAGATGGTTCTGGAAGGGTTCGGCCTCGATCGGATACTCGAGAACGACGACTCGATCATCACCTGCGTTTCCTCTACCAAGCTGGCTCAGATCAACGGTCTGGGCGAGGTGGAGCGGGTCTACAATCTCGACGGGTATGAGCTACATCACGACATCGGATTCGGGACGGACGGCAAGATCCTGGCGCTGGCCGAGAACCAGGACTCCCAGATGGTGGAGGACCTGGTTCTGGAGATCGACATGGAGACCGGCGAGGTGACTGAGCTGATCGACTACACCTCGCTGATGTACGACTTCGTGGAGGAGTACACCAGGGTGGTCGAGGCTTCCGATCCGTTCTTCTGGCAGGAAGGCGAGTGGGACTGGATCCACCTCAACTCGCTGCAGTACATGCCCGACGATGACAGCCTGATAGTCTCCTCGCGCGAGACCTCCGCGATCATCAAGGTGATCGATATCCACGGCGACCAGGAGATTCAGTGGATAGTAGGCAATCCCGACTTCTGGGAGGGGAGCGCCTACGAGGACCTGTGTCTGGAGCAGGTGGGCGAATTCAAGTACCAGTACGGCCAGCATGCGGTGGAGTATGCGGGCGAGGGCGATGCCGAGGGCAGCTACTACCTGAGGCTCTACGACAACAACTACTATGCTGTCAGCACCCGCAATGATCTGAACGTCGATCTGGAGGATGGGGTCAGCACCGAGCTATACGGAGGGGACGGAGATGTCAGCTACGTCTACGTCTACCTGATAGACGAGCAGGCCGGGACCGTCGAGCTGGTGGAGTCGTTCGACGTGCCTTACTCCTCGATCGTTTCCAACGCGCAGGAACTGGACGATGGCAACTGGGTGGTGAACAGCGGAGTCTCCAACGTGTTTGGAGAGTACGACGACGATGGCGTGCTGATCAGGCAGTTCTCATACGAATGCACCATACAGGGGTACAGGACGTTCAAATACGATTTCGAGGGGTTCTGGTTCTCGAACTGAATCGATTTGACGCGCCCCTGACGCTCGATGGAGGCGGAAGCGCCCGAGATTGCGGTCTGCTCAGATCTCGTGCTTTCTCGACGTGAGATGCCATCCATCGCAGTAGCTGCACTTGTAGCAGTTGAGGCCGGTGGTGCCGTGATCGGCGCATGCGCGGATGGCTTCTGCGGCCTCGCCCTGGGTGCGATACCATTTCTTGGAAGTGCAGGCTCTCTCCTCTCGCGCTTGCTCGCGCTTGGCTTCTCTCTGCGAGCGATGCGCCCTTTCCCTCGCGAACGCGTCGTCGGTCCTGCTCCCTGCGAGTTGAGCTTTGAACGCCGCGACCCTCTTGGCCTTGGCGGATGGCTTCTTGCTCGACATCAGTCTCCCTCCGTCATCCGGGTTCAATGATATACGCTAATGATTCCAGCCTTCGGATTCGAAGATCATTGCACCGAAACGCTACAATTGCGCGGTGCGCCCGGTCGATCTGCACCGGCCGGTGGAGGTCGGGCATGATGACCGTCGAAGGTCATGTCGGGCGCGGTGTCGGCCGGGGGATCGGAGGGTTCGTGAGATCAGGTGCTCCAGAAGGCTTGGCGGTTGTCTGCGACCAGTCTGCGTGCTCGGATACGGCCGAGCTTCTTGCGGAGCGGTTGCATGTCCCTCTGCGCACACCCGGTTCCTCGGATGTTGGGGAGATGCCGCTCGTCCTCCGTGTCGGCGCGGAGGGAATCTCCCTTGCGGGGCAGGGGATGGAGATTCGGCCCGATCTCTCCAAGATGATCCCGAGGTTGCGCAAGGACAGGCTGAGCCGTGAGCTTTTGGTACGCGCGGCTAGGATTCGCAGGTGCGATCATCCCAGGGCGGTCGATGCGACGGCGGGGCTTGGAGAAGACTCGCTGCTCCTTGCGGCGGTCGGGTTCTCGGTGAGGATGTTCGAGCGGAATCCCGTCGTGGAGGTCCTTCTGGAGGATGCGCTCGCGCGGGCGGCAGATCTGCCAGAGCTTGCGGAGGCGGTGTCGAGGATGTCTCTGGAAGAGGCCGATGCGATAGAGGCCCTGGGCGCGATGCGAGACGAGGTCGAGTTGGTGTATCTCGACCCGATGTTTCCCTCTCGGACCAAGAGCTCCGCCGTCAAGAAGAAGTTCCAGCTGATGCACATGCTGGAAGGTCCATGCGACGATCAGGAGGAGCTGCTGGCCGCAGCGCTAGGCGCAGCTTCCCGCAAGGTGGTGGTGAAGCGTCCGTCCAAGGGGGCGTATCTGGCCGGAGTGATGCCAAGCTACTC
>CAZPAN010000076.1:4417-7960 GCA_964584585.1 uncultured Coriobacteriaceae bacterium
CGACTGCATCTCGGTCGAAAGCGCGCCCGCCGTTTTCTGAGATGGTGCTACTTGGAATCGTAGGCCGCGTTGCCGTAGGAAGATGAAGTGACCACCTAGATGTCGAGAGCGGCGTGATAGCCCTCGTAGACCGCCGTGACGATGTTGGCGGGGCGCTGGGCGTCCCCGACGATCCGCACGAATGGGGCGGAGTCTCTGAGAGCGTCGACTGCAGCGAGGCGCGAGCGCTGGCCGATGGCGCATATGATAGTGTCGGCCTTGACCGCTGCGAGCTCTCCGTCCTTCAGGACCTCGACCCCGTTCTCGATAACGCGCTGTACCGGTGCGTTTAGGAGCACGTTGACCCCCGCGTCCTCGACCTCGGCGAGAAGGATCGGCCTGTGCCGGATGTTGGCATCGATCGCCAGGCCGTCGCGCATCTCGATCAGATGCACGGTCTTGCCCTGTCTGGCCAGATTGATCGCGCACTCGGTTCCGGTGAGTCCGCCTCCGATGACCGCGACCTCGCCTGCGACCTCGGCACCGTCGAGATAGAGATTCTCGATCGAGAGCACCTCGACGCCTTCTGCCACTGGGACGGGGATCGGGATGGGTTCGGATCCCACGGCCACGATCACGGCGTCCGCGCCGAACTCCTCGGCGAACTTCTCGTCAACTTCAGTGCCTAGGCGGATGTCGACCCCGGCACGCCTGCATAGCACCTCGTTGCTGATCCCGAGGTTGTACATGTCCATCTTGAAGGGGAGGCATCTTTCGGTACGGAGAATCCCACCGAGCTCATCGGCCTTCTCGCAGAGGGCGACGTCGTGCCCACGCTGGGCTGCGGTTCTCGCGGCTACCATCCCGGAGATTCCTCCGCCCACGACCAGCACCTTCTTGCGGCTGGAGGCCGGGGTGACGGTCATCCCCTCTATCTCGCGCCCGATCAGCGGGTTGACGGCGCAGCGGCGGGTCTGGGTGACGGGGCGCTCGGCCATGCAGACGAAGCAGCGCATGCACCTGATGATCTCGTCTCCTCGGTTGGACATGACCTTGTTTGGGATCTCGGGATCGGCGAGCAGTCCTCGGGCCATAGCTACGAGGTCCGCCTTGCCGGAGGCGATGATCTCCTCCATCTGGTCGGGATCGGAGAGACCGCCGATCGTGGCGACGGGGACGTTCACGTGCCTCTTGATCTCCTCGGCGAGGTAGACGTTGCAGCCATGATCGCGGAACATCGAGGGGTGGGTGATGGAGAACCCGAACTGGTAGGAGCCCGCCGAGACGTGGATGATGTCGACGATGTCCTCAAGCGCCTGGGCGATGCGGACTCCCTCATCGAGGTCGTATCCGCCGTCGAAGAGCTCGGACCCGCTCATGCGCAGCTCGATCGGGAAGCCGGGACCCACTTCCTCGCGGACTGCGGAGATTACCTCTCTGGCGAAACGGACTCGGTTCTCGAGAGTTCCGCCGTATTCGTCCTCGCGCTTGTTGAAGTAGGGGGAGAGGAACTGGTTTATGAGCCAGCCGTGGCCAGCGTGGACCATCGTCATCTGGAAGCCGGCGCGCTTGGCGAGGGCGGCGGCGTTAGCGTAGGCGGCGACGATGTCGGTGATCTGCTCGTGAGTGAGGGCCTTGACCGGGATGCCGTCGGGGCGTTCTCCGTCGCTCGGCCCGTACTGGCACAGCTCGCCCTTGCGCTTCTTGTCGACCATGTAGGTGCCCGCGTACTGACCCGAGTGGGAAAGCTCGATGCTGGCGATCGCGCCATGTCTCTTTATCGCGTCGGCCACGTAGGCGAACGCTCCGAGCTGGCCCGGCGTCGATAGGCTGAGGTGCAGCATCTGCGACCCATCGGTCTCGGGGTGCACGACAAGCTCGCTGACGGTCACCGCAGCGGCGCCTCCTTTGGCTCGAAGCTCGTAGAAGCCCTGGGTCCTGGGACCCGGGGTGCCCTCTGCCGTGATGTCGGTGGCGCCCATCGGCGCCGAGCACATCCTGTTGCGGAACGTGAGTCTCCCGACCCTGAGCGGCTTGCAGAGATTGGGATAGTCGCGGTCCATCGCTCCTCCTGTCCTCTAATGGCGCAAGAGCGTGCAGATCCCACTCACGTGGAACATCTATGCGTGGGATATGGCGCCGTCGGGCGACGTTGCAGGATCCTGCGTCCGGTGGTGTGCGCCAAATGACTCTTTCCAAGGATAGATGATAGTTGAAGTGCCCTGAGATTGAGCTGCGAGTCATCAAGGAAGCGCTGATTGATTGCTTTCGTCCGGATCCGGTGCGTGCCTCCGGTCCGTGCCGCAGCCCTTGCGCGCGAAGGCGAAGAGGGCGCAGCGGGCAGCGCTGATGGGGATGAGCGGCCAGGTGCGTGCCAGGTGCGTGGCACGGTGCGGGGACCAGGAATTGCCATCCGGGTCTTTCGTTGGATCTATCCGTTTCATTACACTGTGATCTGTGTGTGGGACGGCTCTGAGATGGACTGGAAAGGGAAACGGAGGAGATCGGATGAGTTTGGTCGTGATCGTCGATGGCGGGCCTCGAAGGGAATGGAACACGGCCCAGCTGCTCGATGCCGTCGAGCGCGGTGCGAGAGAGGCTGCTGCCGATGTCAGGCGTATCAGGCTGTATGACCTCGACGTGAAGGATTGCTATGCGTGTATGGCCTGCAAACGGGTCGGAAGCGACACGAACGGCCTTTGCGCCGTGCGCGATGATCTCCGCCCGGTGCTGGAGGCTTGCTATGACGCGGAGGGAATCGTTTTGGGTTCGCCGGTCTACTACGGCAGCCTCACCGGGCAATCGCATGCCTTCGCCTGCAGGCTCATGTTCCCGACGATGCACTACGCCGACGACGGGTTCGATCCCATCCAGAAGAAGAAACGCTTCGGCCTGGTCGTGACGATGAACGTCGACGAAAAGACCATGGACCGAAGGGGATATCGCACCCGATTCGACGGCCTCGCGCAGAAAGCCGGGGGCTACCTAGGAAAGGGCGAGACCCTGTACTGCTGCGATACCCTGCAGCTCGACGACTACTCCAAGTACCACGCCAGCATGTTCGACGAGTCTGCGAAACGCGCCCATCGCAAGGCCCAGTTCCCGAAGGATCTGCAGGCCGCCCATGAGCTGGGCAAGCGAGTCGCGCTGGGAGCATGACGGACTCGACCCTTGGCTATCGTCTAAGGTGACACGGCGCTCGATGACGACTACATGCTGGTGGGATTGCTCGACGAGGCCGAGACGATCGAGCGCTGCACGCAGGAGGGTCGCCGCCCTCGCATATGCGGGGTCACGGACAGGCAGCGGGCCGTCTTCGAGCGGCTGAGCTATGAGCCTCCCGCCACGTCATAACTTACCGGGAATTCAGGCTTTTAGCGCTCAGCGGTACCGCGAGGGTTTACTAGTCAGCTCAGCGATCCCACACAAGGCTTTTTGATCCTCTTCCCGTTTTTGCCTAAACGTTGGCAGCGTTTTGCTGGCGAGTTGCATAAACGCTTCCGTCGTGGTCGAAGAATTTGTAGTACTGAATCATGCTGAGATCGAGGAGGGCCTGGATCGCAT
>CAZPAN010000077.1:0-7865 GCA_964584585.1 uncultured Coriobacteriaceae bacterium
TGAGAGCCTGGATGCAGGATCTCTCCTCCAGCGGGAGGTTCGAGGTCGGCCCCGAGATCCACGCCGCGCTGCGCGAGCTCTATGCCACAGGTCACGCGACCAACGACGAATCGCTTGAGACAATTCGGAGGGTGCTGGAGGATCACGGCTACCTAATGGATCCGCACACCGCCGTCGCCTGGACCGTGGCGCAACGCAACAGGTCGGAAAGGCCGATGCTGGTAGTCTCCACCGCGCATTGGGCCAAGTTCGGAGGCGACGTCTACAGGGCACTCCACGGGATCTCGGCCGGTGGCGATCTGCCCGACGAGATCTCGACGCTCACCGGGGTAGAGCTCAACAGGCTCGTTGCAGACGAGGCCGGCGGACTCTCGATACCTGCAGGCCTCGCAGCCCTCGACGACATGGAGCTCCGCTTCTCCGAGGTCTGCAATCCGGGCAAGGAGAGCGTGGAGTCGGCGGTGGAGGAATTTCTCGGAAGATAGTGCGTGTCTCCGAGGCGCCGCCGGAGCCGCCGGAGCGACCCGGGGATCTTTCAGCTATCGCGCCATGTGATAGACTCGGCTTGAGTCATGCGAAGTTGCAATTCTTCAGCCTAGGAGAACCAATGGGGAGATACGACAGGCTGTCCGTCTCCATCAGGCTGTCGATCATCGAGGACGGCGACAGAGACAACGGCACGCTTGGCAAGGGGGTCGTCTCACTCCTCCAGGGCATCGAGGACATGGGATCGCTGAACCGGGCGGCGAAGTCGCTCAGAATGGCGTACAGCAAGGCATGGAGAATCGTCAAGAAGACGGAAGCTGGATTCGGCTTCATGCTGATACACCGCGACGGGGCCAGGGGATCCACACTCACGGAGGAGGGCAGGCAGCTCCTCAAGCTCTACCACGAGTTGGAAGAAGAGACGGCGCGATTCGCCAACGAACGATTCCTCGAGAAGATCGCCAGGCTGGGAGCGGGCGACGAATCACAATAGCGACTTTGGCGTCGCCGTATGCGAAAGTCCGCGAGACGGCGCCTCAGATCGCGGTCGCATCGATGAGCTTCGACGGAGGTGATCTGCCGTATGGCCTTTCTGGGAAACGATATCCCCAAGCTCGGGTTCGGGCTGATGAGGCTCCCGCGCACGGGAGGGGATCCCGAGGCACCGATTGACGTCGACCAGGTATGCGAGATGGTCGACTTGTTCATGGCAAGCGGCTTCTGCTATTTCGACACCGCATACGGATACGCCGGATCCGAGGAGGCCATCCGCAAAGCTCTTGTGGAAAGGTACCCGAGGGATTCTTTCGTGTTGGCCACCAAGCTCCCGGCCTGGAGAGCATCGACCAGAGAGGACTCGGAGCGCATGCTCGAAACCTCCCTGGAACGCACCGGAGCCGGCTACTTCGACTTCTACCTCCTCCATAACGTCGGCGGGAGGAGAGCGGAGTTCTTTGATCGATACAATACCTGGGACTTCGCGATGCGCAAACGCGATGAGGGCGTGCTACGCCATGTAGGCTTTAGTTTCCACGACCACGCGGCATTTCTGGAGAAGATACTAGACGAGCATCCGGAGATGGAGTTCGTGCAGCTCCAGATAAATTACGCCGACTGGGAGGACCCCGTGGTGGAGTCGCGCAGATGCTACGAGGTCTGCCGGAAGCGTAACGTTCCGGTGATCGTGATGGAGCCGCTGCGCGGAGGAGCGCTCTGTCGGCTCCCCAAAAACGTAGCCAAGATCTTACAAGAGGCCTCCCCCGAGCAGACGCAGGCTTCCTGGGGGCTGAGGTTCGCAGCGGGTCTCCCCGGGATCATAACCGTGCTCTCTGGAATGTCCGACATAGACCAGCTCCGCAGCAACGTGGAAACAATGTCCGACGTCAGGCCGCTAGACGACTCCGAGCTGCATGCGATCTCGATGGCGCAGGCCGCACTGGACGAGATACCTCGCATCCCATGCACCGACTGCCGATACTGCATCGAAGGATGTCCCCAGGGGATTCCGATCAGCGATATCTTCGACGCGATGAACAAGTATCTCGTCTACGACAGCCTTGGAAACGCCAGGTTCAGCTACTCGTTCGCCACGCGTGATGGCGTGGTCGCAACCGACTGCGTCGAGTGCGGCGCCTGCGAGCAGGCATGTCCACAGGAGATCCACATCATCGAAGAGTTGAAGAAGTGCGCCGAGGTCCTGGAGCGATAGCCGCGCCCTCCAATCGCAAATGAGGCGTTTGCGGCACTGCAAACTCGGACGAAGACGGACGAAAGCAAGTAATCAGCGTTTTCTTTAATTTCACGCCCCGATGCAGAAAGCAGGTGGTGGACCCATGAAGCTACTCGTCATAGGAGACGGCAAGCGGGTGGAGAAATACATGCCCGACCTGGAGATAACCCGGACGGTCGACGTAGTCGTTGCAGATAGAGGCAGCTCGGACGATGAGATCCTTGCGCTGGCCCCAGACGCTGACTTCATCCTAGCCGACGCGATAAGCCCGGTGAGCGCCCATCTGATGAAATCGATGCCCAACCTCAGACTTGTGCACTCCGAGGGCGTCGCCTACGACGCGATCGACGTCGAAACCGCTCGTGAACAGGGCATCACCGTGTGCAACAACGCCGGGGCGAACGCCGACGGCGTGGCCGAGCAAACGGTGCTGCTGATGCTGGCCTGCCTTCGCGACCTCGTCGGCGGGGATGCCGCCGTGCGCGAAGGCCGACAGATCCAGACCAAGGAGCGTATGATGGTCGACGGCATCAGGGAGCTCGGCGACTGCACGGTGGGTTTCGTCGGCTTCGGAGACATAGGCCAGGCCACGGCGCGCCGCCTAGCCGGCTGGGGGTGCGAGATGCTATACCACAGGCGCCATCCGCTCTCCCCCGCAAACGAAGAAAGGCTGGGGGCCTCGCTGGCGAGTCTCGACGAGATCGCCTCCGCCTGTGACATCGTCAGCATCCACGTGCCTGCGACGGACCAGACCAAGGGGATGATAGACGCCGGCTTCCTCGAAAGGATGGGACCGGACTCGATCTTGATCAACACCGCCCGCGGTGAGGTGGTCGACAACGACGCGCTCGTCGCCGCGCTCGAGTCCGGGACGATCGCCGGCGCCGGGCTGGATACGGTCGCCCCTGAACCAGTGGAGTCCGACAACCCCCTGCTCAACCTCAGCGAGTCCGCCGCGAAACGCGTGATCTTCTCGCCGCACATCGGCGGAGTGACCGAGGGAATGTTCCACAGGGCGCATCGAACGGTCTGGGAGAACATCGCCCGCGTCATCGACGGTGCAGATCCCGTCAACGTCGTCTCCTGAGGCCCTGCCGCCATCCGTCGCCCACGGCTGACAGACCCGGAGACGTGCGGAATGAATTAATCAGCGATTCCAAACCGATACGCTTGACCCATCAGAGCTGTTCGGGACAGATACCCGCTAGGGAGAAAGGCTTGCCACATGATCATCCCAATCGTATTCCTGATACTCGTCGTCGTGCTTCTGATCAGATGCGTGTTCGTGGTGCAACAGCAGTACGAGTACATCATCGAGAGGTTCGGCAAGTTCAACCGCACCACGGGGCCGGGGATCCACTTCAAGATTCCCGGAATCGAAAAGATCGTGGCCCGCGTGGAGATGCGCACCCTGCAATCCGAGCTACGCATCGACGGAAAGACCAAGGACAACGTCACGATCACAATGTCGGTGGCCGCGCAGTACCACGTTAGCTTCGATCGAGATGCCAGGGTAGCCACCGGCGTCTACAGAAGCTACTACATGCTTTCCGCGCCAGAGCAGCAGATGAACGCGTACATCGCCGACGCCCTGCGCTCCGCCATACCCAACTACACGCTCGACGAGGTCTTCGACAACAAGGATCTCATCGCCCGCGACGTCAACACCACGGTAGCGGCAAAGATGGTCGAGTACGGATACGATCTGGTCTCCACGTTGATCACGTCCATCGGACTGCCGCCCGATGTCGAGGCCTCCATGAACAAGATCAACTCCGCCCAGAGAGAACGCGAGGCCGCCCAGGCCCTGGCCGATGCCGACCGCATCAAAGTGGTCGTCGAGGCCCAGGCTCAGGCACAAGCGATGGAGGAGTCCGGACGCGGAATCGCCGCTCAGCGCAAGGCCATCGCCGAAGGCATCGCCGACTCCCTGGATGTGATCAGGGAGTCCGGCGTCTCGACCCAGGAAGCCAATCAGCTCTTCTTGTTCACGCAGTGGTCCGAGATGATGGGCGAGTTCGCAAAGACCTCTAGGGCCTCCACGATCGTCTTGCCCTCGGACTTCCGAGAGACTTCCTCGATGTTCGAGCAGATGCTGGCGGCGATAGACCTCAAGAACGGAATAGGAGGTCCGGAACCGATTGGCCCCGGCCCCAGGCCCAATCGACCCTAACGGACCCAGCGAAATCCCTCACGAGACGGGCGGGATGGGTTTGATCAGCGTTTCCCCGGTACGATGAGGTCGTCAACGCCCCTGAAGCAGCAGCCTGCCGCTCGATCGCGGTTCCGATCGCATCGAGCAGCGCGGTGCATCCGCTGCAACGGTACTCTTTGCTGGTCAGCCTCGACACGTCGGAGATGTCCACCCGATCATGCACGATCTTGCTCGAATCGTTGAAAACCACCGTCGATACCTTGACCTCGCCAGGCTCCTCGCGGTTCTTCTCGATCATCGAGTTGAATCCGCCGATGGTGTCCGATGTCAATTCGAACATCGAGCCGCTTGCATCGAGCACGAACACGAGTTCCGTGCGGAACTCATCCACCGGCGTTTCTCTCTGCCTTCCAGTGATGGCCTTCGTCATTCCAACCGCCTCCTAGCCACGAACTTCATTGCAGCCAGAAGGCTATATGCCCGGGAAGTGTCTGGGGTAAACCACGAGGCGACATCCTGCTCTCAACCGATGGGATGCCATGTTCAGATAGCCTGCGCCACCATTCAACCGACGCTCGCCGACTCAATCCAAACTGATTGCAGCGTGTACCGCACGGCTGGCCGCAATCCACACGTTCACGCGCCGAAGCCGTTGCCGATGCCCGCTGCGCCAAGCAGGTCCGTCATATCGATCCCAGAAGCGGCTGATCGTATGCGAAGAGAGCCTCGTTGATCTGAAAGACATCGAAGATCTCCTTGTGAATGTAGAAGTCCACGATGATATCGAACGTATTGCTGCGCGACAGAGAGTACCCGGCCCGCAACAGAAGGTCTTCCGTCTGCGAGCAGTCGAGTTCCAGCGCCACCGAAAGAGCGATGACCGTGGGCTTCGTGGGATGATAGTCAACATTGCTGCGAATCTTCGAGAAGAGCTGGCGGCTGATGTTGGCGCGTTTGTACACCTGAGAATCGGACATCCCGCTGGAATCGATCAGCTCCAGCAGCCTGGTCGAAAACGACGCCTCCTTGTTGTCGATGAGGTCGTCCAGCCCCTCCGGAACGATCGGACTCGTGGCCATCGGAGCCCCGCACACGCCATCAAACAGCTCCGAGAAGCTCCTCTGCGGAGCAGCGAAACCGTCCGGAACTCCCAGATCAAGCACGTCGAAGCTAGCTTTCAAGCCTCCAGATACGCTTTCCTGCAAAGACCTGGACAGCTCGTCGGGAAGCACATCCGGCAATCTCGCAATGGTGCGGTTCAGCATCACGAGCTTGACCTCGATGTCATCCGAAGCGCTCAGGAACAGTTCGGTCTCCTCGCGAGCGACCGCCAGCGCCTCCTTGACCGGATATCCGTATATGCCTGCGGAGATCAGCGGGAACGCAACCGACTTGGCCCCGAGATACGCCGCTTTCTCGAAGACGCTGTGGTAGCAGCTGTGGAGAAGCTCCTTCTCGCCATGGCCTCCGCCACGCCAGATCGGACCGACCGCATGCACCACCCATTTGGCGGGAAGCCTGAAGGCCGGAGTGACGACGGCCGACCCCGTACGACACCCTCCGATCTTCTCGCATGCGCCCTGCATCTCCCTGTATCCTGCAGCGTTGAAGATCGCGCCGCAGACACCGCCACCGGCATGCAGCCCTTCGTTGGCAGCATTGACCAGCACGTCCGCTTCGACGCAAGTGATATCGCTCTGGATTATGTAAAACGGCATCTGATTCTCCCGTCATGCGCCGGTCGTACGCAACCTCTTTCAGATCGTCGTGATGTCCGCCAAGGTGCCATCGGTAACCCTGATGAGATCATCCAAGCTCATCTCCACCTGGGCACCGATCCTCCCCGCCGAGAACATGATCGTATCGAACAGGATAGCCGTCTCGTCGATCACCGTGGGGAGCTTTTTCTTCATTCCTATCGGAGAACATCCCCCGTGGACATACCCGGTCAGCGGGAGCAGCTCCTTCGACTTGATCATCGAGACCGCCTTGTCGCCAACTGCAGCCGCCGCCTTCTTCAGATCGAGAGTCTCGGCCACCGGCACCATGAACACGTAGTTGTCGCCCTTCTTTCCCACGGTCACCAGCGTCTTGAAGGTCTGGTCTCTGTCCTTGCCAAGCAGGTCGGCCACTTCCACGCCCGAAAGCGCAGCATCGGCCTCGAAGACGAAATGCCTGTATTCGATCCCGAGCGAGTCAAGCGCTCGCATCACATTGGTCTTCTCCTCCATACGCCTCTCCCGTGAAATAGGCTACTCTGCCGCCCGACTCAAAACGCCTTACGGCCCGCCCCCTGGCGACATCCCGAACCCATACGAACACGTCGAAACCACAGGCGGTCCGCTATCCGGCAATGTTCAATCGAAGATATCAGATCGCGATACTCCATGCGCGCGCAGATGTCATCCGAGCGCCACGTCGAGGACCATCATCACCAGAAAGCCAGCTATGAAGCCGAGGGTGCCCACGTTCGAATGGATGCCCAGATGCGATTCGGGGATGAGCTCCTCCACGACCACGTAAATCATCGCACCGGCCGCGAACGCCAGCAGCCATGGCATCACCGGGAACAACCATGCGCTGACGAGAACCGCAAGAATCCCGAACAGCGGCTCTACCGCGCCCGATAGGCTGCCCATCACGAACGCCTTCGTCTTAGACATCCCTTCGTTCGAAAGGGGGAGCGATATGGCGGCGCCTTCTGGAAAGTTCTGAAGTCCCATTCCTATCGCGAGGGCCATAGCCATCCCCAGGTAAGCCCCGTCTCCAGTCTGCGCCGCCATCGCGAACAGCAGACCGACGCTGATGCCTTCCGGAATGTTGTGAAGAGTGACCGCCGAAACCAAGAGCGTGGTCCGCTTCCATCTGGTGTGCATCCCCTCTGGACGTTGAGATTGGGCGTGAATGTGCGGCAGCACGCAATCCAGCAGCATGATGAACGCGACTCCGAGAACAAAGCCGACCCCAGCGGGAACCCAACCGATGTATCCTTGCTGCTCTGCCTGCTCGATCGAGGGAATCAGAAGGGACCAGACGCTGGCCGCTATCATCACCCCTGCCGCGAATCCCAGAAAGATATGGTGGGAGAAACCCTTCTTGCCGCCGAATGCGAACACCATCGCAGATCCAGCCGTGGTCATGAACCAGGTGAACCCGGTTCCAAGTGCTGCCCACCCAAGGGCCTGCATCATATCCATCTAAGATCCAATCTGGAGCTGCGAAGCCCCGATCATGACCGTGCAGAAACCGCCTTACAATCTTCCGGCCTGGAGCCGAATCGATCCGTCTTATCATCAACGCATTTTGGCCTAAAAGCCTCGAAATCCACCGGCCCATCATGAAATGCACGCCGTAGCGCAACATCTATGCAGCCGAGTCGTTTAAGGAAACGTTGATCGTCTGGTGGCGCATATTGAAACAGCTCAGGAGAAAGACCTCCTGAGCTGCGATTAGTTGGTGGGCGTTACAAGATTTGAACTTGTGGCCTCTTCCGTG
>CAZPAN010000078.1:0-7526 GCA_964584585.1 uncultured Coriobacteriaceae bacterium
ACCTCGAGAAACGTGTCCACGCCCCCAGGTGTTGCGGTTAGTTTGAAAAGTTTCCTGATTGTGCTGCCTCTATATCATCTTGTGAGATTTGCCGAGAGCCAAAGGGATCGTATGAGTTGCCTGTATCCTTTAGAGGCCCCAGCTCTTTTTCAATCTCCAAGAGTCGATTAAATACTTGTTGTTTAGATGACATGAGGCTGTAAAACGCTCTTATGAGCGATCGTAAGTCGGAGTTGGACATTCGTCCTGTGGTTGTGTTTGGGGCAGTGCTTCCTTTTGATACTGGCTCGGAAAGCGCCATCTGGCATCTGTAGCAGGTCGTTGCACTATCCGGGTTCTCAACTCCGCAGGCACGGCATCGCATGGTCTACCACCAAGCGTTGCTTCGATCAAGAACATAGTTCGCATACCATGTTCTTTTGTCCTTGCTAAGGTAACGTATTCCCATGATCACCCCGTAGGCAGCTGGGATAGACAAACCGAAGCCCAACGTAAAAACAGCCAGAAGAAGGGTTATTGCGATCATTATTACGCCTTGCTTGTAATACTTTAGATAAAAGAGATGGAACCCCCACGCTCCAAACAGCAAAGCGAGCACAGCAGCAACGTTTCTATTCTTGGCAGTAATTGGAACTTCAGTTACCCCCATATTTGCCTGGCTTTGATAGCCAGACGGGGCATCCGGGCGGGATATCCTATCCGATGGAGGTATATAGCTTTCAGGTATGCTTGTCTGTGACGATGCACCAATTCTGGCTACATTCCACGTCTCTGCCGTTTCATTAGGGTGTTCTGGTTTGTATGATGAGTTTGCCATTCTAAGTCTCTTTCAAATGGTTTCCTGTGTGACGTTCCGCAAACAATACGGCTCTCCTGAGACTCTGAGGTTTTGGATGCTTCAGGAGCGCTTCCCCTATTAGTTTTCTTGTGCTCTCGTTGTGCGAAAGACCCCAGAGTGTTCAACATGAGTTCTTCAATCAAGTCGATAGCAGTAGCTTTCCGACGACGCTCTTTACCACATGGGCAGCTGGAGCGGCTGCCTTTCCGATGGGGGCACAGTACCACGGGGGGGGGGTACGTCAATGCCTTCCCTGTTCTGCGGGCAAAGGCAGAGAGATATTACGGACGGGCTTGATCACCCTAACTTTCCATACCCCGCGCAACCCCGCCCGGCCCTGGGCGGGCGTTTTGCGGCATCCGTCTTGCTAAGGCGTCAGGCAGTGCAGTAAAATCCCGAAGTCAACGGGTTCAGGCGTGCTTTCCGGCAAGTTCGGATGTTCGCCGTGAAGTCCGGAAGTAGAAGAGGGACGGATACGTCCCCGCCTTGTGGCGCCTGTCAGGGCAGCTGCCTGGTCCGAGATCGCATAAGCGAACCGTCGTCGCCTTCCTGCGGAGGCACGTCGACGGGGTTCGCTGGTCTGAGGCCTCCGGCTGCATCTGGCTCCGGAGGCGATTTTTTTTGGGAAGGCATGGAGTGAGACCCACCGTGGAGGTGAATCGAGATTAGCGCGCAGGAGTCAAGAATCAACGGAGAGATCAGGACAAGGCAGTGCCGTCTCATCGGCGTGGATGGGACGCAGCTCGGAATCTACGATACCAGGGACGCTCTCAGGATCGCCGAGTCGCAGAACCTCGACCTGGTGGAGATCGCTCCCAACGCCGACCCTCCCGTCTGCCGCGTCATGGATTACGGCAAGTACAAGTACGACCAGGAGGTCAAGGCCAAGCAGGCTCGCAAGAACCAGGCCAAGCTCGAAGTCAAGGAGATGAAGTTCCGTCCCAAGATCGGGGTCGGCGACTACGAGACCAAGAAGAAGCACGTCGTGCGCTTCCTCAACTCCGGAGCCAAGGTCAAGATCACGATCATGTTCCGCGGTAGGGAGATGGTCCATCCCGAGCAGGGCCTCCAGATTCTCGACAGGCTCGCCGACGAGCTAAAGGACATCGCCGTGATCGAGAACAGGCCGAAGATGGAGGGGCGCAACATGCATATGCTGCTGGGTCCCATCAAGAAGAAGGGCGGTTCGGGCAAGAAGAGCCAGTCCAAGCAGGCTGCCAAAAACGCTCGGGTTGAAGAGCATGCGAAGTCCGAGGATAAGGCCGACTAGGGTCAACAGGCAAAACGACGTGCGGGAAGGATGCCGATTGGCCATTCGAGCCGGATTGGACAGCTGGGACTGTAACCTGCGCGTGTGAGGCCTATCACTCGTTCGATGACGAGTTTTAGAGAGCGGAAAGGATGGAAGAACAACATGCCCAAGATGAAGACCCACAAGGGTACTGCGAAGAGGATCAGGGTTACCGGCTCCGGCAAGCTCGTGAGGGCCAAGGCCTATCACAGCCACATCCTCGAGAAGAAAAGTCCTAAGCGCAAGAGGAACATGCGCAAGGAGACCGTCGTCGCCAAGGCTGACGAGAAGGTCTTGAAGCGCGGCCTTGGCCTGCGCTAGCCAAGCAACTAAGAAGCGCGCCGAGGCCAAAGGCACCGATGCCGAAGCCTCCGAGCCATATGATCTGACGACAGTCCACCAACTAGGAGTGATGAGATTATGCCCCGCGTCAAGCGTTCCGTACCTGCCCGTAAGAAGCGCCGTGCCATGCTCAAGCGCGCCAAGGGCTAGTACGGCGCAAAATCCAGATCCTACCGTGCAGCAAAAGAACAGGTTCAGCATTCGCTGCAATATGCCTACAGAGACCGCAGGAACAAGAAGCGCGACATCCGTCGCCTCTGGATCACCCGCATCAACGCCGGTGCCCGGCTCAACGGCATCTCCTACTCGAACTTCATGCACGGGTTGAAGCTCGCGGGCATCGAGCTCGACAGGAAGATCCTCTCCGACATGGCGATCAACGACGCGGCCTCCTTCGCCTCGCTCTGCGAGGTCTCCAAGAAGGCTCTCGCGGAGGCCGGGAAGTAGATTTTCCGGACAGACGAGGAAAGCCCAGGCTGCGGGAGTTCGGCCGTGACGGTCGAGCTGCGGACCACATGCTCTCTGGGGACGCATCTGACATGGGTGCGTCCTCTGCTTTTGGAGTCCGCCTTGCGGTGACGGGGAGCGGTCTGGCGCCGAGGGCTGACGTTCATGTGGCACAGGACGCCGCCGTCCGCTGGCGGCCGGTGCTTCCTGTCGCAACGGCCTGCCGCCTGTTGGCTGAGCGGCTGCGAAGCGCCCTGCGAAGCCGCCGCTCGGGCACGGGGGTTCTGTGGGGCATCGAGGGGGAGTTTCTACGTCCCCATCTGTCATAATCCGATTGAGCACATATAAGCAGACGGAAGACGCGCGGCTTCGAGCATGAGAAACAACTGGGAAATACGAACTCCCGAGGAGGGGAGCATTTCGCTTCTCTGCGAAAGCCTCGGCGTACCCAGGTTGCTCGCATGCTCGCTCGTTGCCAGGGGGCTGGCAGATCCCGATGAGGCGCGGCTCTTCCTCACCCCCTCCCTCGACCGTGATTGGCGCGATCCGAAGGAAATCCCGGGCCTCGTCGACGTCGTCGACGTACTCGAGGATGCCGTCGCCCGTCGCCGGCGCGTCGTGATATTCGGTGACTTCGACGCCGACGGAATCACTGCCAGCGTCGTCATGAAGCTGGGGCTGCGGGCGTTCGGGTTGGAGTCCCAGGTCTTCATCCCGCGCAGGCAGGACGAGGGGTACGGCCTCAGCTGCGAGGCGATCGACAGGATCATGGGCCTTGCTCCCGGCGAGGAGAGGCCCGCAGGTCCCGACCCCGATCTTATCGTCACGGTCGACTGCGGCGTGACCGGCGCTAAGGAGGTCGACTACATGCGGTCGCTCGGGGTGGACGTGGCGGTCACCGACCACCACAACCCCAGAGGCGACATCCCCCGCGACATCGCGCTGTGCAATCCCAAGCTCGATCCCGACTGCCCCTCCGGGGAGTTGGCCGGGGTGGGGGTGGCCCTCAAGGCGATCCAGGAACTCGGCGCCAGGCTGGGCCGGCCCGACGTGTGGCTCGGCCTGGTGGATCTCGCGGCTATCGGCACGATTGCCGACCGCATGCCGCTTCGAGGGGAGAACCGGGCGCTGGTCGCGAGAGGCGTCCAGATGATCAGGGAGAGTCCGCGTCCCGGAATCCTCTCGTCCCTCGAACTCGCGGGGGACTCCGTCGCCGAGACCAGCTCGGTCTCGCTATCTTTCTCGCTGATCCCCAGGATCAACGCCGCAGGTCGCATGGCCGACGCCTCGATGGCGCTGGATATGCTGCTCAGCGACGATCCGGTGGAGGCGGCCGGCGTCGCGCAGGTGCTCGAGGACACCAACGCCCGCCGCCGCGAGGCTGAGGTGGAACTCACCGACTGTGCTGAGAGCGCCGTCGGCTCGCAGTATCACGGCGGACGGGTGCTGGTTCTCGCCGGCGAGGGCTGGCACGAGGGAGTCAAGGGTATCGTGGCCTCCAGGCTCGCCAACAAGTACGGGGTCCCGACGATCCTCTTCACCATCAACGACGGCGTGGCCCATGGCTCGGGTCGTTCCGTGGGCAAGATCGATCTCTTCTGTGCGATAACGGCGGCGGAGGATCTGGTGGAGACATACGGCGGCCACAAGTACGCGGTGGGCGTCACCGTGAGGTCCGAGAACGTCGCCGCCTTTCGCGAGAGGCTGGAGACATACTTCGAGTCTCTTCCGGAGGAGGATTTCGTCTCCACGGTATCGGTCGACGGGGTGCTCAGATTCAGCGACCTCACGATGGATCAGATCGCCTCGCTCGACTCCCTCGAACCCTTCGGACAGGACAACTCCGAGCCGCTTTTCGCGATCTCGAACGCCTTCATTAACCGTGCGCGTGCCGTGGGCGCCAAGAAGAACCACCTGTCGTTCGCCATCACCAACGGCATCTCGGATGCGTCGGCGATCTACTTCCACTGTAACGAGACCGACGAGTACTCGTCATTCGCGGCACCGGTCGACCTCGTCTTCTCCCCACAGATAGAGGAGTACCGGGGACGAAGGCAGATCAAGCTGAAGGTCAAGGACATGGTCCCCGCCGTCAGCGGGGATGGCTCTCGGTGCTCCAGCGCAGCCAGGTTCCTGGAGAAGCTGTTCGCGGGAGAGTTCGACCAGGGCTTCGGCGCCAGGCCCGATCACACCGCCGGCAGCCCCCTTAAGTACTCGGAGCCTATACGCGAGGAGGAGGCCTCGTGGATGCTCCCCTCCAACGAGGATGAAGACTACGGCAGCTACGACATCAACCAGGAGCTCAGCATCGCCCTGACCGGCCGCAACTTCAAGCTCCACCAGGCGCAGAGACGCGCCCTCGACCTGCTCGACGAGGGCAAGTCGACGCTCGTCGTCATGGCGACAGGCCGCGGCAAGTCGCTGATCTTTTACATCCATGCCGCCAAATGTGCGCTCATGTGGGGTTTGCAGTCGATATTCATCTACCCGCTGAGATCGCTCATCAACGACCAGTCGGTGCATGTGCGCCAGAGCTTCGAGAGGCTCGGCATGAACGTGCAGGTCCTCACCGGGGAGACGATCCGGTCGGAGCGCGAGAAGATCTACGAGAGCTGGCGCGAGAGGGAGACAGACATCATCCTCACCACCCCGGAGTACCTGGAGGCGCACAGCGACAGGATCTGCAACGAGGGCTGTGTGGGCTTCGTCGCGGTAGACGAGGCGCATCACGTCGCCGAGTCCAACGACCTGCACCGTCCCGCTTACGCGAGGCTGGGAGTCGTGAAGGAGAGGTTCCCGTACGCTACGTTTTTGGCGGTTACGGCGACCGCGCCCACTAAGGTCGCCGATACGATCATGTCCGAGCTGGGGCTCGAGGAGTTTGTCGCCGACCCCACCATCCGAGAGAACCTGCACATAGACGACAGGCGCTCGATCCCCGACAGGGCTACGTATCTGGCGACCCTGGTGGCCTCCGGCGAGAAGACGATCGTCTACGCGAACTCCCGCCTCTCCACGATCGAGATAGCAAGGACCCTTCGCAAGCGCCTGCCCGGCATGGCCATGCAGATCGCCTTCTACAACGCCGGGATGTCGCGCGACGCTCGCTTGAAAGTGGAGAGTCTATTCAGGAAGGGAGACCTTAGGACGATCGTCGCCACCTCGGCATTCGGGGAGGGCGTGGACGTGCCGGATGTGCGGCATGTCGTGCTCTATCACATGCCGTTCACCTTTATCTCCTACAACCAGATGTCGGGCCGTTGCGGCCGAGACGGCCGAGACGCCTACGTGCATCTGCTCTTCGACTCGATCGACAGCAAGATAAACCGGGATATATTGGCCAGGTTCTGCCCCGACCGTTCTCAGCTCGCGCTTCTCTACAAGGTCACTCGCCAACGCAACGACGAGCTGGGACGTCCGGTGGCTGAGGACGAGCTGCTGGCCGCATGTAACGTCCAAGAGCTGGGTGCTAGAATGACGATAGAGTCCATCAGGTCGGGCATGGCCGTCTTTTCCGAGCTGCATCTAGTGGATATGGAGATGCGCGACGGCGGGAGGGCTTTCACCATGCGGTGCGGGGCGGGCAAGGTAGATCTGGAGTCCAGCACACGCTATCGAGAGGCGGCAGAAGAGCTCGCCAGCCTGGAGGGCTTCATCGAGTGGCTTTCCAACGAGGGTCCTGATGGCCTTCTGGAGGGGGTCAACAGGCCGATTCTCCCGAAGAGGTGATTTCCGACGGCGTGTGGGTCAGCGCCGTATGAGGTCGATATACATGCATGACGATCCCATCAAGCAATTCGACAGAAATGTAAGCGTCGCGACGGAGGTGTCCGAAGACGACGGCTACGATAAGCTTCGCGAGAAGTGCGAGGGGTACTTCGACGATGAGGAGCTGGAGTTCATCGATCGCGCCCATGAGTTCGCGAGGAAGGCCCACGAGGGACAGTTCCGCAAATCGGGAGAGTCTTTCATAATCCACCCGACCGCCGTGGCGACGATCCTGTCGGACATCAAGATGGACGCGCCGACCATCGCGGCGGCCCTTCTCCACGACACGGTCGAGGACACCGACATCGTTCTCGACGACGTCGCCGAGGAGTTCTCTGAGGAGGTAGCCCAGCTGGTCGACGGCGTCACCAAGGTGGGTAACATACAGATCGAGTCGCTGACCGAGTCGCAGTCGCGCAACTTCCGCAAGATGCTGATAGCGATGTCCAAGGACGTGCGCGTCATCGTCATCAAGCTAGCCGACCGCCTGCATAACATGCGCACGCTGATGGCCCTTCCGGAGCATCGCCGTATCTACAAG
Organism: uncultured Coriobacteriaceae bacterium; assembly: GCA_964584585.1. Classification (GTDB taxonomy): domain Bacteria; phylum Actinomycetota; class Coriobacteriia; order Coriobacteriales; family CADBOM01; genus CAZPAN01. Next base: position 7,228 of record CAZPAN010000078.1, read on the forward strand.
GCGAAGGAGACGATGGAGGTCTTCGCGCCTCTGGCCAATCGTCTCGGCATCAACTCCATCAAGTGGGAGCTGGAGGACCTCTCCTTCTTCTACCTCGAACCCGCCAAATACGTCCAAATCCAGAGGATGGTGGCGGAGTCGCGCGAGGCCAGGGAGGAATACCTGGCGCAGGCGATCGACATGGTCCAAGACGAACTCGAAAAGGTGGGGATAGAGGCTGTGATCACCGGCCGCCCCAAGCACCTCTACTCGATCTATCAGAAGATGACCCAGCGCGAGAAGGGGTTCTCCGAGATCTA
>CAZPAN010000079.1:0-7508 GCA_964584585.1 uncultured Coriobacteriaceae bacterium
AGCACCGCTCTCCTAAAGCGGGTGTCGACCGTTCGAATCGGCCCGGGGGCACCAGTTAACTCGCAGGTCAGAGGCCATATGTCTCTGGCCTGCTTTCGTTGTGTGCCGAGCATGGCACGTTTTCTAATGGGTGAAAGTCACTAGCGCGCCCGGCAGCGGGAAGCGCTACATCCAGGCGCCGTCTGGGCGGGATCTTTGGCCTTAGGTCTTTTATGATCGCCATGCGGGTCCGGGCCTTCGAAGGCACGGTTTGCTAAAACGTTGGGATATACTGGCCGATACCCTTTCTAGTCGATAGTTTTTCGCGAAGCGGTGGCGCGTAGGGTTTTTCCTGGCGCACCGAGGAAAGGACATATGGAGATACAGCAAGATTTGAGCGGCGAGTCCGGCGTGGATCGTATCGAGTTGGCGGATCAAAAAGAGCCTGAGGAGCATGACGGGAGTTCGGACTCGCCTAAGCACGAGAACCAGTGTTCTTGGCGTCCTGTCATGTGGCGCGCTCTCCCCTTCGTGGCCATGTCGATCGTCGCGATCCTCATCGGATACATCCTGATTGATTTCCCGGTCAATGGCTCTTTCTTGTTCCTCTTCACCCGTCCTGTGGAGTTCACGATCGCCAACTTATTTGCGATTGGCCTCGCATATGCCGCCGTGTACCTCATCGGACAGCGGACTCACGCCGCCGTCGCGGTTTTCCTCGTAGCGTGCTTTCTCATCGGCATCGCCGATTACTACGTGATGGAATTCAGGGGGCAGCCGATCGCCCCGGCAGATCTGCTCGCGCTTTCCACAGCGGCGGAAGTCGCAGGCGGCTACTCTCTCGTGCCCGACTTCTATGTCATCGTGGATGCGCTGCTGCTGGGAGCAAGTCTTGTCGGGCTCCATTTTTGCCCGAAGGCGCGTCGCAGCCGTGTTTCCATCGCCACAGGATGCACGGGCGGAATCGTCGCGATTCTTGCGTTTGCGTTCCTCCTCGGGACGTTCGACATAGAAGATGATCTGGGCTGCAATGTGGACTCGTGGATCCCCATCAATTCGTACAGGTCAAACGGCACCGTCCTGTGCTTTCTCAAACGGGTTCAGGATCTCGCCCCTACGGCTCCGGAGGGGTATTCCGAGGAGGCGGTCGCGTCTCTGCTGGTACCGTACCTTGACGACGAGGGCGAGTCGGATGATTTCCTGACCGTTTCCCAAGACGTTTCGGAAGATGAGGATGCGATAGAAGACGATGGTTCCGAGACCGTGCGTCCGAATGTGATCGTCATCATGAACGAGTCCTTCTGCGATCTGTCGTATATATCCGGACTCGAAGGGACCGAGGCCTATCCTGCCGCGCTTTACGAGCTGTCCGAGGAGTCCGTGTATTCCGGAACGGCATACTCCTCGGTCGTCGGCGGAGGTACATGCGATAGCGAGTTCGAGTTCCTCACGTCTTCGACGATGGCGGAGTTCGAGGGCGGCATCCATCCCTATACCATATACGATCTTTCGAATGCGGATTCGCTTGTGTCGTACTTTCAGGATCTCGGGTACGGCACGTATGCGCTGCATCCCAACAAGGCGGGGAACTGGAATCGCGATCGGGTCTACTCCTATTTCGGGTTCGATGAGTTCGACGATATCACGACGTTCTCCGACGCGGAGTACTTCCGCTACTACATCACCGACGGGGAAACCTACGATCGAGTGCTGGAGGTCATCGAAGAGAGCGACGATCCGCAATTCATCTTCGACGTCACGATGCAAAATCATGGCGGTTACGAGACCGGGCTCGTGGAAGAGGAGGATTCCGTTTCCATCACGTTGCCCGATGGGATGGAAGACGCCGAGCTCAACGAGTTCGTCGCCGGGATCCAGCAGTCCGATGCCGATCTGGCGGAGTTCATAGACGCGTTGCGCGAACTCGACGAGCCGGTGGTTGTCTGTTTTTTCGGGGATCACCAGCCGAACTTCTCCAACAGCTCCATCTTCGATTTCGAGAACGACTCCATCGCCGATATACAGCAGCGCTATACGGTGCCGTACTTGATCTGGGCCAACTATGACACTGGGCTAGAGACGGGAACGGTCGAGGATACAAGCCTGAACTATCTCGCTTCGATGCTTATCGAAACGACCGGGCTGCCTTCCACGCCCCTGCTCTCCTTCGTGAGCGATCTGCGCGCGGTTTTGCCAGTAGTGAACTCGAAGGGCTACCTCGATGCGGACGGCGTGTGGCATGCGCTTAAGGAAGCGGAGGAGGATGCGGGCGAGCCAGGTGCTGCGGGGGATGCCGCGACGGCGTTTCAGAATCTTTTGATCGTGGAGTACGCGAATCTCTTCGAGGAATCATGGTGGAGGTGACGTCCACGTCGGCTTCCACGCGATGCGGAGCTTCCCGAAAGCCGATCCGACCGAAGGCGATCAGACCTCGCTGACCCGCGCCGATGAGCCCGAGCGTGCAGGGGCTGCGGAAGGGGCCAGAGACGGATGAAGGCCCCGAGCAGCCTGAAGACCGCGCCTCACCTCGCGCCGAAGCCGCCCCCGCCGCCTCCGCCGCCTCCACCGCTGCTGAAGCCTCCGCCGCCTCCGCCGCCGTCTGACGTTCCCGAGGCCGATGTGTTGGCCAGCGTGTTGAAGTCCCTGCTCAGCATGTCGCCCGGACTCGAGCCATGAGGCGGTGCCCACACCCAGACCACCATCGGCTGGAGGTGCGGGTTCTCGCAGATCTCGGGCACCGTCGTCTTCAGCTGTTCGGCGACTTCCTTTGACACGTCGAGAATCACGGCGTACACCAGAAGGCTGTTCCAGATCTTGATGTCGGTCGGGATGGCCTCTTTCAGATTGGAGAAGTCCTTGAACCAGCGTCTGAGTCCCGCGCACTTCGCTTTGACGTCGGCACCCTCCTGCGTGCGTCTCGACGTGAGGTGAGCGAAGAGCACGGTTGCGCTCGCAAGCACGAGGCCGATCGCGCCGATGATGTATTCGTTCTGCGACAGCGCGAAGAAGGCGATGATGAACGACAGCGAGGCGAGGACGGTCCCGACGATCCTGAGCTTGTTGGCCCTATCGTCGATCAGCCCCTCCTTGGAGAGCCTGAGCCTGATCTCTTTGTTCCAGCCGTGCATCGCGTCGCTAATGCGTCCGCGCGATTTCTTTCCCGCATCCTTGAATGAGCTGATCGGCACCTCTCTCGCCCCGCCCCCGATGATGTCGAAGACGATCCTCAGGGCCCTGGCATCGATGGGATCGGTGGCCTCCGCCCGTTTGTCGGCGTTGAGAACGAGCTTGTAGTCCTCGATCTCCTTGCCCCTCCAGTTGCGGGAGAAGGTCTTCTCCAGGGAGATGACACCCCTGTCGGTCAAGGACATCAGGGTCGCGGTGAACGCCTCGGGCTTGACCTGGTTGTTCTTCCATAGCGCCGAGACGACGGCGGGGTGGATGTTTGTGGGATATCCCTGAAATAGTCGCCTTGCCACTGCGGCTTCGGGTCTCGCCCGAACTTGAACCATATAACGAACGCCACCGCCAGGAATAGGGCAGGGATGCCGATGAAGCCCAACGCGACAAGTCGGGCCTCGGTTCGCTCGGCGTTGGCCTGATCGGCCCATTCCTGCTCCTGCTCGAGGATTGTCGGCAGCACGTCGGCATCCTGGACGATACCGGAGAAATCGGTCATCCAGTCGGTGGGGAAAGTAGTTCTCACCTCCACGTACTGCCCGGCTTGAACGCGGGGTGCGGTTAACGTGATGACGCCGTCGCTTCCGATGTCGACGCTGCCCGTGAGAGGTCCGTGTCCCCAGGCCCTGACGTTATCGCCTGCGATAACCTGATCGCCGGTTGGCATGGGCAGCGATACCGTGGCGGTGAACGAGTCGAGCGAGACTGAGAAGTCGCTCCCGACCATCTGCCAGTAGAGTTCCGCGACGTCGTTGTAGACCTGCACGCCACCGAGGATCGTGTAATGGATGGTGACATCCCAGGCTGATCCGTCGGAGAAGTCGGCGAACACGTACGGGTCGGCGCTGATGACGTTGCCTGCGGAGTCCGTCTCGGAGTCTACCGAGTAGGACTCGTCGGAGGGGCCTCCCGAGGTGCGCCACTCTGTCTGGAAGGGCACCGAGGCGAGGTCGCGCGTGTTTCCGTCGCCATCCTCTACGGTCACGCCGGTGACCTCGATGCCATCGAAGTCGTCGGCGTCGAGGTACCAGTAGACGACCGTGAAATCGCCGTGGAACTCGATCTCACGGGTCTCGCTCACCGTGACGCTGCCGTCTGTCCCGACTTCGGCCTCGATGTCGACGGAGAGGACGTCGATGGACTTTACCTCCGCGCTGTCGGAGTCGAACAGAGGGTACAAGAACACGACCGCCATGACGATGACGGCTACGGTGACGATCCTTGCGCTTCTCTTGGCCGTCGGAGCCATGCGTCACCTCCTGATATCGGCGCTCATCCGGTGCGGTCCCGGGGAGGGGTGATCATCTCCCGGCGCATCTCGAGCTGGTCTTGCTGCCGGCGCTCATCCGGCGCAGCCCCGGAGTGCGCTACCAGCTGATGTTAGCACAGCTCCTCCATATCTCCGCCGCGACCTCATAGCCTTTGTCACCGGCACCGTCGGCTATAATCTTGAAGATCGGGCCGGACGTCAGGATGGATTTCGGAAGGGGATGCAGATGATAGCTGGAATAATCATCGCCGTGATAGCGATTGCGATAATCGTCGCGGTGATCCTCCTCTACAACAACCTGATCACGCTGCGCAACAGGGTCGACAACGCTTGGGCGCAGATCGACGTTCAGCTGCAGAGGAGAAACGACCTCATCCCCAATCTGGTGGAGACCGTCAAGGGCTACGCGAAGCACGAGTCGACGGTATTCGAGGAGGTCACGGCCGCCAGGAGCGCGTCGGCGAACGCATCTGGTGTGGCTGAGACCGCCGCCGCCGAGAACATGATCGCGGGCGCGCTGCGCTCGCTCTTCGCGGTCGCCGAGGCCTATCCTGATCTGAAGGCGAACACGAACTTCCTCGAACTACAGAGGCAGCTCTCCGAGACCGAGGACAAGATCAGCTACATGCGCCAGTCGTACAACGACACCGTGATGCGCTTCAACATCGCGATCGAGACCTTCCCCGGAAACCTCATTGCCGGTGGCGGGAGGTTCACCAAGAGGGACATGCTCGATATCCCGGAGGAAACGAGGGTCGCTCCGACGGTTTCGTTCTAGGCTTGCTCCGCCTCGGAGGGCCCGGGCAGCCCCGACTCGGCGGCGTCGTCCGCATTGGCGGCATCCAGCTCCCTCTGGGCCTCGAACATCGCCTTCATGGTGGGGTTCTTCCTCGTCAGCTTCTTTATCGTCAGCGCCTCTGCCTTGTCGTTTGCGAGCCTCAGGTTCCTCTCTGAGCCGATCAGGTTCTCCTTGATCTTGTTCAGGTGTTCGATGGTCTTGTCGATCTCGGTTATGGCCTTCTCGAACTTCTCGCTCGCCAGTCTGTAGTTTCGCCCGAACTTCTCCTTGAACTCGTTCATGTCGTTCTCGAAGTTCGTGATGTCGATGTTTTGCTGCCTGGCCGTTTCCAGCTCGCGCTTGTATTCGAGTGCTGACATGGCGGAGTTCCTGAGGATGCCGATGAGCGGGATGAAGAACTGCGGGCGGATCACGTACATCTTCTCGTACTTCCAAGACATGTCCACGATGCCGGTGTTGTATAGCTCGCTGTCGGACTCGAGCATCGAAACGAGAACCGCGTACTCGCAGCCCTTCTTCTTCCTGTCGGAGTCGAGCTTCTTCAGGAAATCCTCGTTGCGATGTCTGCGGGTGGAGTCGTCCGACTCGTTTTTCATCTCGAACATTATCGAGAGAATCTCGTTGCCGTCTCCGTCGTGCTCCCGGAAGACGTAGTCGCCCTTGGTGCCTTCCACTATCTCGTTGTCCTTGTGGAAGTCCGCGTTGGGAAAGGCTATCATCCGGTACTTGTTGAACTCGATCTCGCAGTGCTGCTCCAGCGTCTCTCCTACGAGCTTGGTGGAGAGTCGGGCCTTCATGTCGCGCACCTGCTGGATCTCCTCGTCCTTGGTCTTCAGCATGACGTCGCGGGCCTTCAGCTCCGAGGCCTGGGCCTCTTTTAGCGATGCGATCTCGGCCTCCTTATTGGCCTCGGCGATTCTGAGGTCGGAGCGCAGCTTCTCGAGTTGTTTCTCCGCGTCAGCCGTGGCCTCGGCTATGGCCAGCTGGCCTTGCGCTCTCAGGGTCTCCTCCTGTCCCTTCAGCTGGGCCTTCAGGGCATCCTTCTGGCCTTTGAGCTGCGCCTCAAGGTCGGCGATCCTGAGATCCTTCTCGAGAGAGGAGTCGGCCACGGCCTTGTCGAGCTCCGCCTTGCTCTTCTCGCGCTCCAGATCCATCTGCTCGCGGATGGCTTCGAGCTGGGCATCCGTCTGCTTTCTGACCGAGTCCAGCTCGGATCTGAGCTGGACGATCTGGGATTCCCTGGCGGAGATGTCCTTCTCGAGGCGGAGTTTCTCCTTGGAGACAGCGGCTTCGAGGGCCTTGTTGCTCTCGGATCTGATCAGCTTCTCACGCTCGCCAATCTCGCGCCTGAACTCGTCGTCGCGGACCTGCTTGAGTATCTGGGCGAACCCGGCCTCGTCTACCTGGAACACCGTCTCGCACTGCGGGCACCTGATCTCGTTCATGATCGCTTCCTTTCGGCGACATCCACATACGCGACGCACGGCCAATCAGCCACGCGCCATTCGCTCCAGCCATGCGCCGCGCATGGCGTATCTTATGGCAGCTGTCCGACCGTGTGCCTCGGGGCATCTTTCGGCAGCTGGTTTCGAGGATATTGAATCGATCGTGTGAACGAGGTGCGAAATCGGGACAACGCTGGCGATTTTCAAGGAGCGCCGCCACTGGCGCTTGCGATCGAGCGGATCGAGGGGCTACTATGCCCGGATGGAATGCGGAAGGGGAGGGATGTATGGGAAGCGATGATCGATTCGGGCTTCGTTCTTTTAGGTGCGCGCCTCTGAGAGAGCCTCTATCTTCTCGGCTATCCAGACTTTTATGACCGCCTGCCTGCTTACCGCAAGCCTGTCGGCCTCTCGGTCAAGGGCGTTCCCATCCATTCAGGGAAGTCCACGTTGACGCGCTTCACCGAGGTTGATTCCGGGTTCAACACCCGCGCAGACGACGTGTCGATGTATTCCATAACATCCTCGCCGTCGTCAAACATACGATCGAAATCCTCAGTCTTGATCTGCACAGTCATTGTAAAACCTCACTTTTCTGTCCATCAAGCAAAATGTCAAAGACATCGTCATTCCTTCCGAAGAGGAGAACATGGAGCTTAACTCCTTTGATTTCGAGGAGTTCCTTTGGGCCATAGGGGAGGCGAGCCTCGCGTCGCTCATTAAAGACAGCTTCGAAGCGCTCAAGCCTTTGCCGGACAACCTCCATCGCAAGTCGTTGGCCCTCTTCAGGGAGTACATGCTTGTCGGCGGCATGCCAGAACCTGTCAGGATCTAT
>CAZPAN010000080.1:0-5964 GCA_964584585.1 uncultured Coriobacteriaceae bacterium
GATGATATTGGATGTCCAGGTATAACGAGGTTTTCCAACGTGTGGAGAAGAAGTACCGCGTCAATAGGCGGCAGCGCCAGAAGATAGAGAGGGCGCTCGAGTCGGCCGGGATGGCTCTGGATGCATACGGTAGGACCAGGGTCACGAGCCTTTATTTAGACACCCCCTTCCATGAGGTCATCGGACGCTCCATCGAGCGACCCCTCTACAAGGAGAAGCTGCGCCTGAGGGCGTATGGCGACGTTGCCGGACATGCCCTGCTCTCCGCGTTTGTCCCGGGGAAGGAGCTGGACATCTCGCTCGGCCGGACCACCGTCTTCTTCGAGCTGAAGAAGAAATTCGACGGGATCGTCTACAAGCGCAGGGTGGGGATGTCCATCGCCGCTGCGGTCGAGTGGCTCCGTGGGACGCCATACGAGCGTGCCTGCGATGACTTCCCTCCAGTCGACGACGGACTCGCATCGGAATCCCTCGGCGCTCGCGGCATCCAGATCGCCCGCGAGATAGAGAGCGCCCGTCGTCGTTGGGGCGGGGCGGGGGTTAAGCCCTGCATGGCCATTTCCTGCGAGAGGGAGGCCTGGACGAGCGATACGGGGTCGACGCTCGCCTCTAGGCGGTCGGATACCGGGTCTCCTTGTGGCTCAGGGCCTCTCGCGGGGATGCCCGATGGCTTTAACGAGCTGAGGGTCACGTTTGACGATCAGCTGGCATGGTGGCAGATCCCCCCTGCAACCGGCGACCATGTTCGGGAGGAACGGACGGGCCGAATCCGTCATACGGACCTGGATGAGACCAGCTCAGAGGAAGGACGTTGGAGCATGGCCTGGAACGGGCTTCTGGGATCCGACGAGGGGATCATGGAGATCAAATGCGCGGGATCCTATCCGCTTTGGCTGGTTGCTGCGCTCGACGGGGCCGGAGCATATCCCGGGTCGTTCTCGAAATACGGCGCTGCCTATGCGGACATGGAGCTTCGGGACGGGGATACGTCTGGATCGAAGTCCGACCATATACCCAGCCATAAAGCCAATGCTAGGATCAGAGGCCTCTATGCTTGATTCAACGTTCACCTCTCTGTACGGAGATTCCACCTCCATCGTCTCCAACGTCTCGGCAAGCAGCTTCCTGATATGCTGCCTGGCTTCCATAGTGCTGGGGATGGTTTGCGCCGGCGTCTACATGTTCAAGCACGATTACTCCAAGAATTTCGTCGTGACCCTGGGGCTGCTTCCGTTGATAGTGCAGATGGTCATCACGCTGGTGAACGGCAACCTGGGTGCTGGAATCGCTGTCATGGGCGTGTTCAATCTGGTCCGCTTCCGTTCGATCCCCGGCTCGGCGAAGGACATCGGCAGCGTGTTTCTGGCTATGGCGGTGGGGTTGGCCACAGGCATGGGGTATCTGTTCCTCGCGGTTCTGTTCACGGTAATCGTGGCCATCGTGAACATCGTCTTCGTGGTGACCCCGTTCGGGAGGCCTCGTCAGCCCGGGAAGATCCTCAACATCACGATCCCCGAGGACCTGGAGTACGACGGCGTGTTCGACGGGGTGCTCGGCAGGTACGCCTCCGATTTCGAGCTAACCGAGGTCCAGACCACCAACATGGGCAGCCTGTTCAAGCTGGAGTACGCGCTCACCATGCGCGAGCCAGGCACGGAGAAGGCGATGATAGACGAGCTTAGGTGTCTCAACGGCAACCTCAAGATATCGCTGGGGTACGTGCCCAAGAGACAAGACACGCTTTAGGGAGACCAATATGACCGATGCCGCCAACAGGCGTTTAGGCCGATCTAGGATGCAGGTCGGTCTGGCCCTGCTCGCCTCCATAGCCTTCATCTCGGCCGCTGCGCTTATATCCGGATGCTCGTCCGATGCGTCGGGATCCAGCTCGTCCGAGTCCATCTCGGACGAGACGCTCGCCATAGACATGGATTCCATGGATTTCGAGTACACCGACCGCGACCAGGACGCCAGCTACGACGAGTCGGAATCCACGCTTATAACCCTCTCCGACGGCGCTACCGAGATCGACGGAGAGGGCGCTTCGGTGGATGGGGATGTGGTGACGATCTCTGAGGAGGGAACCTATATCGTCAACGGGGAGCTGTCCGACGGCCAGCTGGTGGTGAACATAGACTCCGAATCCAAGGCCCAGGTGGTTCTTGCGGGAGTGGATATCCACAACGAGGACGGACCAGCGATCTACATAATGCAGGCCGACAAGGTGTTTCTGACCTTGGCAGACGGCACCGACAACGTGCTGACGGATGGATCGGAATATGAGCTGGAAGACGACTCGGACGAACCCTACGCCACGCTGTTCTCCAAAGACGACCTCACGATCAACGGTTCGGGAAGTCTGACCGTCACCTCCTCCTACCGCCATGCGATCTGCTCCAAGGACGATCTGGTCATCACCGGAGGGACGTTTGTCGTCACATCCGCAGAGGACGCGCTTCGGGGCAGGGATTGCGTGAAGATCCTGGATGGAACGTTCACGATCAGCTCCGGCGAGGATGCGGTGAAATCGAACAACGACGAGGATGGGACCCGGGGCTATGTGTGCATAGACGGGGGAACGTTTTACATCGAGGCCGGAGACGATGCGATCCATGCCGAGACCGTTCTCATCGTCAACGATGGGACTGTGGAGATAGCGACATCGTATGAGGGCCTGGAGGCCGAGCAGGTCTATGTGAACGGCGGGACCATCGATATCGTGTCCTCCGACGACGGGATCAACGCATCGGCCCGCTCGACCGTCACCGGCGTCGAGAGCGACGATAGCGCAGCCGACCTCACCGACGTTGGAGCAGGAGATGCCGCCGCATCGGGTGATTTCGGGGGGCCGGGGGATCCGAGCTCGGATATGAGCGAGGCCGACGGCGGCGCGATCGAGTCGGGAGACGCTTTCTTCGACACGGAGGCGGATCCCGGGGTCGTCAGGAGCGACGGCGGCGCGATGGGTGGCTACCCTGGAGGCGATGTGCCAGACGCCGGTTCGATGGACGGTGGAACAGGCGGTGTGGCCGACGGTGGCATGACCTCGTCGAACGCCAGCGAGAGCTGCTTGGTCCAGATCAACGGAGGGTATGTGACCATCGATGCCGGCGGGGACGCTCTGGACTCCAACGGGTACCTGGAGATCAACGGCGGCACGGTGCTCGCCAACGGCCCGGCATCAGGCGACGACTTCGCGTTGGACAGCGAGTACACGGCCTCGATCAACGGCGGCACCGTGCTGATGCTCGGATCCACAACCATGGTGGAGACCTTCGGCGACGGCACCCAAGCCTATGTGTTCGCCAACGCATCGGGCAATGCAGGGGACGAAGTCTCATTGGTGGACGGGGATGGAAACGTCGTCGTCACATACACGGCCCCCAAGTCGTTCCAGTTGGTCATGGCTTCCATCCCCGACCTGGCAGAGGGCGACACCCTGACCGTGGTGATAGGCGCGACGGTCTCAGAGGACGGCACCGTCTCGGGGGGAACGTCGATGGAGGTCACGGCGCAGTCCGCCTCCTGATGAAGGCGGTGGGCCACACTCCCTAGTGTTGCGCTGAGTATGGAAAGTTAGACTTTTTCCAAAGCAATCCGTCGCTTGCCATGCGTTCATCATAACAGTCTTGTGTATTATTGTGGGCAAAGTCATCGTATACAAGCACACAGAACAGAGGGAGGAGAGAGCGATGCCCACCTCGACGTTGTCTGTCAGGCTCGACGAAGAGCTGAAGGAACAGGGTTCCAAGATCATCCGAAGCAAGGGCTCTAGTCCGGCCGCAGTAGTCACCGCCGTCTGGAAAGAGATCGTAGCCACGGGTAGGGTACCCGGCATAGACACTCCCGCGATAGCCCCGACCGAAGAGGCGACTCCCTTCGATCGCATCATGGAGCTGAGGGCTCAGATGCCGACCGAAACGCCGCTTTCCTCCATGGAGGCAAGCGACCTTAGAGCGGAGCTGGCGAACCGTGATTAAGCTGCTCCTTGACACCAATTTCTTACTTGATCTACTCGTACCCGACAGGCCAGGAAGCGAGAGCGCGGCAGCACTCGCAAAGGCGATCGACGAAGGCAGGTTCGAGGCGGAAGTTAGCGCGGGCAGCCTCAAAGATGTCTACTACGTCGGATGCAAGTACGCCGACGAGCGAATCGTGCGAAGCATGATCGAAGCGTTCATGGACGCCTATTCCGTCAAGGCCGTGGATGAAACCGTCTGCCGCATGGCCATACGCTCGCACGAACCTGATTTCGAGGACGGGATCATCAGGGCGATTGCCGAGACGAGCGGAGTGGACGTCATAATAACGCGCGATGCTGACGCATTCGCGAACTCGCTCGTGAGAAGCATGTCGGCCAAAGCCTTTCTTGCAGCGGTTTATTAAAACAGGGCACGGTGCTGCACATCTCTTGTTGGTTCATAATTCCGAATAGGATCCGCCCGCATTCGGTCACTTTTACCGTATTTGCTAAAAAAGTAAGTCGTGAAAAAAGGCCCGATTGAAAAATGCGAGTACTTTGGGAAGAAGAGGCTTGGGGGGATTACTGCTTTTGGCAAGCGATCAATTGAGACTCAACATGATCCGTCAGGGGGCCAATGTGGCAAGAGGCGCGACGATGACGCCGTCGTCTCTGCGATAGGCTGTTTCCGTTCCGGTGACCACCATCAGGAAGGAGGCCCTGCCCTCGTGGTCGGAATCTATTCTCGACGCAAGCTTCTTCAGATGCCTGGCCGCCTCATCCACGGCACCTGAACCGAGCTCGGCCTCGATCAGGGCCCAGCGTCCATCGTCGAGCGCTATCGCAGCATCGGCCTCAAGACCTGTCTTGTCGCGGTAGTGATAGACCGTGCCCCCAAGCGCGTCCACATATGAGCGCAGGTCGCGAACGCACATGGACTCGAACAGCAGGCCGAAGGTCTCGAAATCGGCGAGAAGCTTGCTCGGGGTAGCCCCGAGGATCGCCGCCGCGAGGGAGGGGTCGCAGAAGTGGCGCGTCGGACTCGTCCGTACCGCCGTCTTCGAGCGCAACCGCGGAACCCACGCGGCAAGGTCGTCGAGCACGCACGCTCTGGTCAAGGCGTCGACGTAATCGGATACGGTCTCACGCGAGGGCGGCTCGCCCTGCATGTCAGCCGCGATCGTGGAGAGAGATGCCTCGGAAGACACGTTTCTGGCATACGATCTTAAAATCGAGCGCATCCATGTTTTGTTGCGCACGATGCCGTCCATTTCCTCGATGTCGGAGTCGATCAGCTGCGCGATATAGTTCCGAGCCATCGACAGGGCGGTCTCGTCGTCGGGTTCTGTCACCGCCTCGGGCCAGCCGCCCCGGCAGACGGCATGGGCTATCCGCTCGATATCGAAATCGGCGATAGACCCGACATCGTGCCTTCCTTCGAACAGCGACGACAAGGACACGTCGCCATTTGACTCCCTCGACTCGAAAAGCGACATGGTTCTCATGGACATGCGGGCTATCCTGCCTATGCCTGAGTGCGCGGGCCGTTCGGACCTGCGTGGTGTCGCGGAGCCGGTGAGTATGAACCTTCCTCGGCCGCCTCCCCGGTCGATCGCAAACCTCACCGCATCCCAGATCTGTGGGGCCATCTGCCATTCGTCTATCAGTCTGGGCTCGGGACCTTTGAGGAGAAGCGATGGCTTCGCGGCTGCAAGCTGCAGGTAGTTCGCCCCCTGATCGGGGTCCTGGAGATAGATGCAGCTCGCCGCCGCCTGCTCTGCAGTCGCCGTCTTTCCGCACCACCGGGGGCCTTTGATCTGCACCGCTCCCGCCTCTTTGAGGAGACGTGCAAGGACCCGGTCGGCAATGCGCGGGAGATACTCGATGCTTCTATCTCCGTTCATCATGAACACCCCCTCGTCGTTTTTCCTACTATAGCAGGCAATCTGCAAGTTGGACCGTTTGCGTTCCGCAAGTTGGACCATTTTCATTCCGCAAGTTGG
>CAZPAN010000080.1:6064-7470 GCA_964584585.1 uncultured Coriobacteriaceae bacterium
CCAAAAACCGGGAATTCAGGTGAAAACTGGGATGTTCAGAAAACGATGCAGTCTATGAAGTTCAGGGTTTCTTCGGTTGCTTTTTCGTCGTTCCAGACTGCGATTACGCTGACTTTCTCGAATAATCCTTCTTCGAATGGTATAAAGACCAAGTTGTTTTCCTCTGAGAACCTGACGTGGGAAAGTAGCGGAATTGCCTCCGTGCCACTCGATGCAATGAGCTGAATGTCATTTAACCCTCGGTTGCACCTTCGAGAAAGCGTGTATGAAATACCAGAGAAAGCCTTCTCGATGATCTTGCGTTCGATGGGCATAAAATTCTCATCTGGAAAAACTAATCTGATCCCTTTCAGGTCTTGCTTTCCGATGACTTCATGGTGTGCGAGTTCGTGTTTGTTGGAAACGCAAAGACAGAATTCATCTTCATAGATTTCTCGCATACGCAGGGGCGGGGCGACTTCGATATAAGGAGTTGCAGTTATCCCTATATCGATAGCGCCCTCCGAGAGGGCGTGATTACTTACTTCTGGATCCATCCGCTTGAAGTGGATGACAACGTCAGAATATTGAGATTCGAATAATTCAGTGCTCTTGACAAGAAAAGGTTGCGAGGCAACAACAAGATAACCAATGGTGAGACTGCTCTTGAATCCGATCTGCAGCTCTTCAAGTGCTCTAATCAGCCTATCGTGTTCTACTTTGATTCTCTTTGCGTATTTGACAACCAATCGGCCTTCTTCGGTTATCTCTACTTTATGCTGAGATCTTTCGAAGATGGTGACACCCAGCTCTTTCTCCAAGCTTAGGATATGGCGGCTTAAAGCCGGCTGCGTGAGAAAGAAATTCTGAGCCGTTTGAGTGAAGTTAAGCGTCTGAGATAAATCGACAACCTCTTTGAGAATCTCGATTTTCATAGCTGCCTCTTAATCGTCAGAGTTCTCATTTCCTCCACGATTATCGATACATGTACTAATAATTCTATCCACTGGCTATCGCTAGGCATGCTGCAAAAAAAGCATAGTCAATAACGTATAGGCATCGATGTTTTAATCGCATTGATATTTGCGCAAGATCCCCGGAGCACCGATTACGCGCTTACCGGCATGGCATTCGTGACGCAGCTTGGAGGATTCATCGCGGCTTTCTTCGGGACAATCGCCGCTTCCTCCTCCTATCAATTCGCCGCGTGGACGTTCGTCGTCCCCCTATGCGTGGCGGCGATTGTAGTGCTGCTGTTTGTGAAAAACGATAAGAACGTCAGGGTCGAATAACTCGACGTGGAGGCTGACGGCGATCGCAACACTGTGGTCATCGCTGCGGGAATGCCTGCTCCGGCCTGGCCCGGGAACGTTCCCGGGCCAGACCATTTCAAGCGCGCCGAGTATGGCACGTTATCCAATGGGTGA
>CAZPAN010000081.1:0-7456 GCA_964584585.1 uncultured Coriobacteriaceae bacterium
GCGATGAAGAGGGAGATTGACGCTGCTAGAAGAGACGGCCAGTCGCTCGGGGGATGGTTCCGAGTCACCGCGACGGGCCTCGTTCCCGGTCTGGGCGGTTACGCCAGGGCGGCCGACAGGCTCGCCTCCCGCATAGGGGCGGCGTTCTTCTCGATACCTGCGATAAAGGGAGTTGAGTTCGGCCTCGGGTTCGAGGCCGGGATCCGACCGGGGGCCGAGGTCCATGACCCCATCACATACGACCCGAACATCGGGTACGGCAGAGAGTCGAACAACGCCGGCGGACTCGAAGGCGGCATGACCACGGGCGAGCCGCTTGTCGTGACGGCTTGCATGAAGCCGATCCCCACCCTCATGGCGCCGCTTGGCACCGTCGACATTGTGACCCATGAGAGGGTCGACGCCTCCAAGGAGCGCTCGGATGTCTGCGCGGTCCCGGCCGCCGCCGTCGTGGCCGAGGCCGAGCTCGCGCTCGTGCTCGCCACCGCCTATCAGGAAAAGTTCGGGGGAGACTGCATTTCCGACATCCTGGAGGCGCGAGAGCGTTATTTGGAGAGGATCCGATGATCGGAGAACCCATCGAGATGGATCGAGATGGAGCAGATCCGATGACCGAAACGTTCGCGTTGTCCGAAACGTCCACGATGACCGGAACGTCCATCGAGAAGGGTCCGAACGGCGTGGCGCCCGGGCACATCCTCCTCGTGGGCTTCATGGGCTCGGGCAAGTCCACCGCAGCCCTCGGTCTCGCGATGCGCCACGGTAAGGCTTCCTTCGACATGGACATGGACATCTCCCGCGTCGCCGGCAAGTCGATCCCCGAAATATTCGCCGACGAGGGCGAGCAGGGCTTTCGGGCGCGCGAGCGGGACTGCCTGGAGCGCCTGCGCACCGTCGACCCCACGATCGTGAGCTGCGGCGGAGGGGTCGTGACGAGTCCGGAGAACAGGGAGCTGCTGAAGACGCTCGGGTTCGTGGTGTTTCTGGAGGTCGATCCGGCCGAGGCCCTCTCTAGGATAGCCTCGACCGATTCGAGGCCGATCCTTGCAAGCGGGGCCGATCCCGCAGCGCTTCTGGCCGAGAGGATGCCTATGTATCTCGAGGTCGCGGACATGCGCTTCGACACCACGGGCAAAAGACCCGATCAGGTGGCGTCGGAGCTGGGCGCGGAGCTGGTGAGCAGGGGGCTTTTATGAAGAGCAGCGTGGTGAGGCTGTCGTTTCCGAACTCGACGGGATACGACATCAGGATAGGCTCGGGCATCGTCTCCACGTTGGGGAATCGCCTGGCGGAGATAACCCCGATTCGCTCGGCTGCGCTCATCGCCGACTCGAACGTCGCGCCGCTTCACGCAGAGCGGGTCACGGCCTCGCTCGAAGAGGCGGGGTTCGCGATCGCGGCGTTTTCCTTCGAGGCCGGCGAGGAGTCCAAGTCGATGTCGCAGGCGGAGTCCCTTCACGGCGCGCTTGCGGAGTACAGGTTCGCGAGAGACACCGTGGTGGTCGCCTTGGGCGGAGGGGTCACCGGAGACCTAGCGGGCTTCGTCGCCTCCACGTACATGAGGGGCGTGCCGTTCGTGCAGGTGCCGACGACCCTCCTCTCGATGATCGACTCATCGGTCGGGGGCAAGAACGGAGTCAACGTCGCTGGGGTCAAGAACCTGGTCGGCTGCTTCGCCCAGCCGGTGCATGTCTGCGCCGATATCGAGCTTCTGGACAGTCTCCCCCAGCTGGAGTGGCGCTGCGGGTTCGCGGAGATGGCGAAGTCCGCGATCATCGACTCGTCCGGCTTCGCCACATGGCTCTTCGACGCCTCGGAGGACCTGCTCGCCCACGAGCCGGACAGGCTACGGGAGGCCATCGCGAGGACCGTCGAGTTCAAGGCCAGGGTGGTGGTCGCCGACGAGAGGGAGTCGTCGGCTCGCAGGTGCCTCAACTACGGGCACACGCTGGGACACGCCATCGAGGCGGTCTCCGACGCTCCCAAGGTCCCTCACGGGATCGCCGTGGCCGAGGGGATGAGGTTCGCCGCAAGCCTCGCCGACGAGGTGGTCGGCACGGTTCCGGGCTTCGAGAAGGCTCAGGACGAGCTGCTGCGGGCGTTCGGAATCGACCCGCTCGGCAGGAAGTTCGACATCGAAGCGCTGATGGAGCGCATGATGCATGACAAGAAGGCCGACGGCAGGACGCTAAGGTTCGTGCTCGCCAGGTCTCCGGGAGACTGGTCGGTGCTAGAGCTGGCACCCGATGTCGTGAGAGCCCATCTCGAGAAGTGGTATTCGCGATAGGGAGCGGATAGGTGCGGACATGCGCAAGATCTCGATCCTCGTGGTCAACGGACCCAACCTCAACCTCCTCGGGGAGAGAAACCCCGCTGTCTACGGGACAGATACCCTCGAAGAGCTGAACGAGTACATCAAGAAGAGCCTGCTCGGCGTAGAGCTGCGGCTGGGAGACATAGGCATAAAGACCTCGATAAGCGTCTCCTTCTACCAGTCCAACCACGAGGGCGCTCTGATCGACTGCCTCCATGAGGCCCGGAAGGTCTACGACGGGATCGTCTTCAATCCCGGAGCCTACACCCACTATTCCTACGCGTTGCACGACGCGGTCGAGGCGATCCCGATCCCCGTGGTGGAGGTCCACCTGAGCGACATCGCCAACCGGGACGATTTCAGGAGGGTATCGGTGATCGCCCCCGCCTGCATCGGCCAGGTGAAGGGCCTCGGGCGCAAGGGATACGTGGAGGCCATCGAGATGCTCGTGGCCAGGATCACCGACGGGGGTGGCCCGTGGTCGGCATGAGGGCCGAGAGGCTGCGCGAAGCGCTCGAAGCGGAGGGGGTCGACGCCTACTTCTGCAGAAACACTTCCGACGCCAGGTGGATCACCGGCTTCGACAGGGTGTTCGACTCCGAGAGGGCCCACCTCGTGCTGAGCCTTCCCTCGGGAATTTGCATCCACACCGATGGAAGGTACTCCGAGGCGATGCGCTCCCATCCGCTGGCCGGAGGTCTGGAGATCTCCGACGAGCGCATCTCCCATGCCGCCTACGCTGCGGCCCGGATAGGGGAGGAGCTGGAAGGCCGTGTGCATGTGGGGGTCGAGGAGGACATCCCCTTGAACGAGTACCGGGCGCTGGAGCTTGCCTTCAAGGAGGCCGGCCTCGATTTCGATCTCGTCGAGATCGTCGATCCGATGATGTCCCTGCGCGCCGTGAAAGACGCCTCCGAGATCTCGCTCATCGAGAGCGCCCAGGCGATAACCGACCGGGCCTTCGAGGACCTTCTGGGGTGGATCGCCCCCGGCATGACCGAGGCCGAGGTCGCCAACGAGCTCGAATACAGGATGCGCTCCTTCGGTGCCGACGGTCTGGCCTTCCCGACGATAGCCGCGAGCGGACCCAACGCGGCGCTTCCCCATGCGGTTCCCGGCACCCGCAAGCTTGCGGTCGGAGACCTCGTGGTGCTGGATTTCGGTGCCCGGTTGTCCGACTACTGCTCCGACATGACCAGGACCGTCGCGATCGGCACGCCCTCCGACGAGCTGCGCCGCGTCTACGATGCGGTGCTCAAGGCCCACGAGGAGTGCAAGGGCGCGATCGCGCCGGGCGCGGCCCTGTCCGAGATCCACGCGCTTGCCGACCGCATCATCTCCGAGGCCGGTTATGCGGGCAGGTTCACCCACTCTTTGGGACACGGCGTGGGGATCGACGTCCACGAGCCGCCCACCCTGGGTCCCAGAGGCAAGGGCGAGCTGGCCTGCGGCAACATCGTGACCGTCGAGCCCGGCGTCTACATCCCCGGACTGGGCGGCGTGCGGATCGAGGACTTCGGCGTGGTGGAGTCCGGCGGGTTCCGGGGGTTCACTTCGAGTCCCCATGAGCTTCAGGTCGTGTAGCGCCCGGCTCGCGCCGAGCCACCAGCCCGCCGGTCTCGCTTTCGCGCGCATGGGCGCGAAGAGGTCCGGATCCGGATGAAAGCGATGAATCGGAGTTTCCCTTGCCGATCGGCCCGCCGATGGACTGGATTGCCGCTTGCGCCCTTATGCTATATTCCACACTTGTATCACTGCATCCGCCCAAGATCGACCCGGCGCGGTCAGCTTCGAAAGGACAACCCGACATGGCGATCTCCACTGCTGATTTCAAGAACGGCAAGTGCATCAACATAGATGGCAAGCCGAGCGTCATCATCGAGTTCCAGCACGTCAAGCCCGGCAAGGGCGGCGCGTTCGTGAGAACCAAGGTCCGCGATGTCAGGACCGGCAGGGTCAACGAGTTCACCTTCAGGTCGGGCGAGAAGTTCGACGAGGTACGCATGGAGACCAAGGAGATGCAGTACCTCTACAACGACGGCGCCGACTTCTACTTCATGGACAACGGGACCTACGAGCAGCTCTCCATCCCCGCCGATGTCATCGGCGACACGGCACAGTGGCTCAAGGAGAACGACGTCTGCATGATCCAGTACGCCGGAGACGAGATGCTCGGCGTCCAGCCTCCGATGTTCGTCGAGCTTGAGGTCGCCGAGACCGAGCCCGGCTTCAAGGGCGACACCGTCCAAGGCTCCACCAAGCCCGCGACGATGGAGACCGGCGCCACCATCCAGGTCCCGATGTTCGTGAACGTCGGCGACGTGCTGAAGATCGACACCCGCGACGGACGCTATATCACTCGCGTTTGACCCGCTGCCCGGCTCATTCGGCCGGCGACACGACGCAATGCAACACAGCCCCCGCCTACGGTCGATCGGAGGGCGGGCGGCGAAAGGCAACCGAGCAAAGCCCGGCCGGACATCCGACCGGCCGGCGAGAACCTTAAAAAGGAGAGAGGAGGCAACGTGAGGACGCTCCATATAATGGACACCACCCTGCGCGACGCCCATCAGTCGCTGTGGGCCACGAGGATGCAGATCGGGGACATGCTCCCCATCCTCCCCAAGATGGACAAGGTCGGATACTGGGCGATCGAGGCCTGGGGAGGTGCGACATTCGATACCTGCCTGAGATTCCTTGACGAGAATCCCTGGGAGAGGCTGAGGGCGATCAAGAAGCATTGCCCCAACACTCCGCTCTCCATGCTCACCAGAGGGCAGAACCTGGTGGGGTACCACCATTACTCGAAGGAGATAGTCACCAGGTTCCTGCATGCGGCGCATCGCAACGGCGTCGACGTGTTCAGGGTGTTCGACGCGCTCAACGACATCCGAAACATTCTCGACAGCGCCGAGGCGATCAAGGAGTGTGGAGGCCATCTCGAGGCCGCCATCTCCTACACGGTCAGCCCCGTGCACACCCTCGACAGCTACATCGACTATGCGATGCAGTGGAAGGAGCTGGGCGCCGACTCCATCTGCATCAAGGACATGGCGGGGATGCTCACGCCATACCGCACTGAGAGGATGGTCGCGGCGCTCCGCGATGAAGTCGGCCTTCCGGTGCACGTGCATTGCCATTACGTCGGAGGCATGGCGCCCACCAACTACATCAAGGCCGCCGAAGCCGGCGCCGCCATCGTCGATACCGCCAGCGCGCCGCTGGCGTTCGGCAATTCCCAGCCCGCCGTCGAGATGGTCGTCGCGGCTCTGAAGGAGTCGGGCACCGATACCGGCCTCGACCTCGAACTGCTCTTCGAGATCGCGGAGTACTGGGAGGGCGTGCGCAAGCGCTGCCACTACAAGAGAGGCGTCAGCTCGCTTCTCCACATGCAGGTCTACAGCCATCAGGTGCCCGGCGGCATGATGAGCAACCTCATCAGCCAGCTCGAGATTCAAAACGCGACGGACCGGCTGCAGGACGTCATGGACGAGATTCCCAAGGTCCGTGCCGAGGTCGGGTATCCGCCGCTGGTGACGCCGATGTCGCAGATCGTCGGCACCCAGGCGGTCTTCAACGTCATCACCGGGAAGCGCTGGTCGGTGGTCCCTTCCGAGATGAAGGACTATCTCTCCGGATACTACGGGAAGGCGCCCGGCCCGCTCAGCCTGGACATCGTCTCGAAGGTGCTCGGGTCCACCCCGCCGCTAGATCCCGACGTATCCCCGGCGTCTCTGGTCACCACCCCGTACTCCCAGTACGAGGAGGAGATCGGTGATCTCGCGCAGAGCGAGGAGGACGTGCTGATGTACGCGCTCTTCCCTGAGACGGCGAGGACCTTCCTTTCCAAGCACACGTCTTCGCAGGAAGTGGATTTCATGCTCGAGGGAGAGTCTCGGGGAACCATAGAGGAGGACTACGTGGATATCAACCAGATCAAAGACCTCATCAAGGCAGTCGAGGATTCTAACGTCGGAGAGGTCTCCGTTGAGGAGGCCGGTATGAAGGTGACCATCCGCGCCCAGGGCGAGGCCGCTCCGCAGCAGGTGGTCGTGGGACAGCCCGTGGTCGCTCCGGCCGCCGTCGAGGGGGCGGAGGTCGCATCGGCGGCCGCACAGGACGACGTCGAGCGTCCCGCGAACTGGCTGCCCGTTAAGAGCGACATCGTCGGGACCTTCTACGAGGCCCCGTCCCCCGGTGCCGATCCGTTCGTCAAGGTAGGGGACGAGGTCACCGCCGGCCAGACCCTGTGCATCATCGAGGCCATGAAGCTCTTCAGCGAGATCCCTGCTGAGCAGATGGGGATCGTCCGCGAGGTGTGCGTGGAGAACGCTCAGCCCGTCGAGCATGGGACAGTGATGTTCTACATCGAGCCCATCAACGACGGCTTCAGCGAGTAGACGGCAGGTGGAATAGATGTTTGACAAGATACTCATCGCCAACCGCGGGGAGGTGGCGGTACGCGTTATCCGCGCCGCGAAGGAGATGGGCATCTCGACCGTGGCCGTCTACTCCACGGCAGATGCCAACTCCGAGGCGGTGCGCATGGCCGACGAGGCCGTATGCATCGGGGATGCGCCTGCGGCTCGGTCGTACCTGCGGATCCCCTCGATCATAGGGGCGGCCGAGATCACCGGGGCGCAGGCGATACATCCAGGCTACGGTTTTCTTGCGGAGAACTCCGAGTTCGCGCGCGCATGCGCCGACAACGACATCGTCTTCATCGGCCCCGATGCCGACGTGATGGACTCGATGGGCGATAAGTCCAACGCCAAGGAGACCGCTGCGCGGGCCGACGTTCCCACGGTTCCAGGCAGCGATGGGGTCGTCGAGACCGTTGAGGACGCGATGGCGTTCGCCGATAAGGTCGGCTATCCGGTGCTGGTGAAGGCCAGCGCGGGCGGTGGCGGCAAGGGGATGCGCACAGTGCTGTCCGCCGAGGAGATGGAGTCGTCCTTCGTCACCGCAAAAACGGAAGCGCTCGCCGCATTCGGGATAGACGACGTCTACATCGAGAAGCTGATCCTCCGACCCAGGCACGTGGAGATCCAGGTGCTCGCCGACGAGCACGGAAACAGGGTCCATCTCTGCGAGCGCGACTGCTCCGTGCAGAGGCGTCATCAGAAGCTCATCGAGGAGGCG
>CAZPAN010000082.1:0-7243 GCA_964584585.1 uncultured Coriobacteriaceae bacterium
CACCCCTTACACGACCTGGCGTAACGCCGCAGGAGTAATGGTCAGCGGTGGACAAGGTGGAATCGAGCTAGACAGAAATCGCATCGCATTGCTGTGGCCGCAGCGTAACAGTGCATACGAAAACCTCACTTATTCCACCTCGGGAGCGTTTAACCGCTGGCTCCAGCAAAGCGAATCGAACACCGACCGCATACTTGGCCAAGCGCGAAGCGTCAGTCAAACGACTTCGTTATTCGGCTATGTAGGTCTGGGATCCTTCGAAGTTCCCTACCTCCTCGTCAACGCCACGAGCGATCTCACCGTCACAGAGGTCGAGGAGCATGTCGAGAGCAGTATAAGCGCTTACATGGACAGGGGGGCTCTGACCCCATACGCGGCCTTCCCATTCGCGAACGAGGAGCATGGTTTCTACCCTGGATATGCAGGCTATGGAAACACCCCCATCTACGTTGACAGCGAAGGCTATATCACCTACTCGACCATAGGCGCTATTAATTCGCACGGCGAGAGTCCCTTCTACAGAAGTCCCTCTGTCTCCGTAGAGCAGACAGTGCGTGCAAACCCCTCCGGTCTTCTAGGGAGCTGGATCCAAGGCAGCATGGAGAGCGTGCTGGAGGCCGTGTGGATGGCCGAGCTTTACTCCTACGCCCCCGACAACAGCGATTACGAACCCATCAACGACATGTCGGAGTTCTCCTGCACCATTGGCGGCATCACATGCACCAACACGGAAGAGGCGGTCAAGGCTTTCTATCAGACTTTCTACCGCGTCAGCGAGAGCGATCTGGATGCGTATTACGACGCTGTCGTGACCGATCAGTTCGACGACTTGAAGTAAGGGTAGGAGCTGAAAGGAAGCCACAGGGCCCGCGACGCGATGCCGGGGATGCGGCGATTCGACGGCAAGCAGTAAAGATCACCAAGAAGGCCGGACGTCCGGGAAAACCCTGATCGATTCATCAGGGTTTTCCCATATGATCTCCATACTGCTCTTTGCAAAGAGAGGCTTCCTCCTGATTCGGGTGGTTTGCCTTCTTTTATTGTTGCACTGCATATGTGCAGCAATGGGCGGGTCACAGCCAAACCAAACGCCTGCTTCCGGTATCACAAACTCCGGCGCAGATCAGGAAGAGGGTTGAACGCAAATGCTGGCGATGATGGTGCCTTTCGCCATAGTGGCCGTGCTCATGGTCGTATTGATCGTTTATGGGGCGCGGGTGTGCATGTACTATGTCTCGCCTTATGCGCGATGCGTCAAACGCGGCTATTACCAGGCGATGCGAGACCCGAGGGCTAAGCTGCAGAACCGTCTGGGATCCATTGTCGCCAGGATGTCCGACAAAAACGGACCCTACGTTCTTTTCGACATATTGCTTCCCCGCGACGACGGAGACTCGGTGCTGGTCGACTGCGCGGTGGTCTCTGCCGAAGGCGTTGAGGCCATAGCCACCGTACCTGGGCGAGGTCAGCTCTTCGGAAATGCAGACGACGACACCTGGGCCGTGCGCACCAGGAACCATAACGACGAATCCGTGGAGCTCATCCCCAACGGCTGGCGGCGAGCCGAGGCCATGGCAAAGGCCATGGCCGCCTACTTGGAGGTCGACGGCGACCTGGTGCGAGCACGCGTTGTGGCCGGCAGGCGTCTGGACTGCTCAGCCGTCCCGCAGGAATGCGCGGTGACCGGCGAGAAGGGGTACAGAAAGGAACTGGCCGCGAGGGTCAAGGCCGACAGGGAAACGGCCGACAGCTAATCGAACACAGGCAGGTCTTCATGTCAAAATCGCCCAGAATCACGCTCACGATGCCTCAACCGAAGCTCGGAGCGATAGGACTCATATCGCTTCTCGGCGTGGGAGAGCTCGTCACCCCCATGTCGTTGGACATGTACACGCCGGCGATACCGCACATGACCGAGAACTTCGACACCAGCGAGTCGATGGTGACCCTCACCCTCACCGGCTACTACCTGTTCTTCGCGGTGGGCATGCTGCTCTTCGGTCCGCTGAGCGACAAATACGGCAGGAAGGGACCGCTGTTGCTGGGCGCTGCGATGTACGTCGCAGGAGGCGTGCTCTGCGCTCTCTCCTCCACCATCGAGCTACTGATAGCCTCCAGGATCGTCCAGGCGCTCGGAGCGGGCGCGATAGCGGCTATCTGCATGGCCATCATCAAGGACTGCTTCGAATCGAGACAAAGGGAGAGGATCCTGGCGATCGTTCAGATCCTCGTCGCCATCGGACCCGTCATCGCCCCGATCATCGGCGCGCTCATCGTGGAGAACCTCCACTGGAGGGTGACTTTCTGGGTGCTCGCCACGATAGGGCTGATGCTGCTCCTGATATCGTTTCTTCTGCACGAGACCCTGCCGAAGTCGGAGCGCTCCCCCATCAGCGTCGGCAAGACGATCTCCAGACTCGCCGTGGTCGCCAAAAATCCCGGCTTCACCATATGGCTGCTGATAATCGGCGCCTCGGAAATCCCTTTCATGGGCTACATCACCGTCGGATCATACATATACATGGACTACTACGGGACCACCGAGCTGGGCTACAGCCTGCTCTTCGCGGCGGCCTCGATAACGATGGCGGTGGGGGCTTTGATGTGGCTCCCGCTCTCGAAGGTCTTCAAGCCGAAGACCTTCACGACGATAGCGCTGGTGCTCTGCATCATCATCGGCGTCATGACCGCCACGGTGGGGCAGATGGGCGTCGGCTGGTTCTGCGCCTGCATAGTGCTCTTCGCGCTGGTGATGGCGATCCCCAAGCCCTACTTCGCCAACATCGCGTTGGAGCAGCATGAGGGCGATACCGGGTCGACGTCGGCGCTGCTGAACTTCGGCAGAACCTTCATCGGCGTCCTGGGGATGGTGCTCGTGGTGATGTGGCCGAACTACATCGTCGGCGTGGGCATGCTGATGGCCGTGTGCATGGGCGCGGCGTTCGTGCTGTGGGTGTTCCTGCTCCGATCGCATGTGAAGCTTGTGCGGATCAAGGACGACAAGCCCACCGGCCTTCTATGAGATGGCCTGCCGGCGAGGCGGCGGATCCGGCCGGGCCCTAGGCGATGGCGGGGTCGGCGCCTAGCGTGCCGGCATCGGGACATGAGGCCCGAAGCCTGGCGACGTTGGCCCCACCCCCGCAGTCAGGTCCGCAGTCAGGTCTCAGGCTGCCGGAGAACGCGTAGAAGCCCGGGGTGTCGACGATCGCGTCAAGGTCGAAGCGCGTCTCCCACTCCGCCGCCTCCTCGGCTGCGGGCATGAGCTCGCCGCTCACGTCCTCGGACAGGTTTCCGTGGCGGTGGTTGATCCTGTGCCTGGAGGCGCCGTGGGCCACGACGAAGCGCCCGCCCGGGGCGAGCAGCGAGGCCACCTTCTCAACCAAGGCGACCTTGTCGAGAAGATGCGGGTAGGCGTTGTAGATCACGACGGCATCGAAGGGCTCATCTGAGGCAAACCCATACACGTCCGCACATGCGAAGCTGACCCTTGGCTCGTCGGCGTATTTCTCGGAGGCGATCTCCACCATGCGCCTAGAGACGTCGATCCCCACGACCTCGTCGACATCGGCGGCAAGGTAGCTGTCCACCATCACGCCAGTGCCGCATCCCAAGTCGAGGACCCGCTTCCCCTCGCCGAGACCCGCCATGGCCACGACCGCGCCGAGGACGAGCGACCTCCCGCAGTCCCGATCGTCCCATGAGTCGGCCTTGGAGTCGAAATAGGCCGCCATCTTGCAGGAACCGTCAGATCCAGCCTGCATCCCGCACCCCGCCTTCCAGCTCGCTATCGTGGGACGACCAGCTTGTGGCCGCCGTGCTCGATGATATCAGAGGCCAATCCGTACACATCCAGTATCGCCTGCTCGTCGACGACCTCCACGCTGCCGCACGCATGCACCTCGCCGTGGCGTATCAGCAGGAACCTGTCGCAGTAGCGCAGAGCGAGGTTGACGTCATGCAGCACAGCCGCCATCGCGATGCCCCTGGTGGATGCGTGGTCGGCCGCCATCGACATCACCTCATGCTGATTGGCGAGATCGAGGTTGTTGGTGGGTTCGTCGAGGAGCACCGTGCCGGCCTCCTGGGCGATAGCGCGGGCGAGTATCACCTTCTGGAACTCCCCACCCGAGAGCTCGTCGACATAGCGCAGCGCCAGAGGTCCCAGGCCGAAGTCGTCGAGCACCGCCTCCACGGCGGCGAGGTCGGCATCGGTCACCCCTCCCTCCATGCGCGGGCGTCTCCCCATGAGCACCGTATCGAAGACCGTCATCCTGTTGGCATGGCAGTGCTGGGGCACGAAGGCGAGCCTCTCGGCGCGGCGGGCACGGGGCATCGAGTGCACGTCCTCCCCGTCGAGCAGCACCTTGCCCTCATCGGGCTTCATAAGCCCCGACATGCAGGAGACCAGGGTCGATTTACCGCAGCCGTTGACCCCTAGTATCGCCATGAACGAGCCAGATTCCACACGCACGTCCACGCCGCTGAGGACGGGAACGCCGTGTGTGTAGGCGTACGTGATCCCCGTGGCCACGATCGTCATCGCCGGACCCCCTTGAAGAGCAGGTAGATGAACATCGGGGCGCCGACGAAGGACGTGATCGCGCTGATCGGGAGAATCAGCGGGGACATCGCGGTGCGGGCGATGATGTCGCTCAGCAACAGCAGGACGCCTCCTGCAAACGCAGACGCTGGGAGCAGGAATCGGTAGTCGCTCCCGATAATGCGGCGCATCACATGGGGCGCCACCAGCCCGATGAAGTTGATCGTCCCGCAGAAGGCGATCACGCACGACGCGGCCGCAGAGGCGACCAGCATCCCCAGCATCCTGGTGCGCCTGACATCGACGCCGAGGCCGTGGGCGGAGACCTCCCCCGACTCGATCGCGTTGAGGTTCCACCTGCCGGCCATGAAGTAGATGGCCGAGACCAGCGTCACCGCCGCCATGAGGGCGAGCTGCCGGTAGTCAACGCGGCTGAGGTCGCCGAAGGTCCAGAACACGACGGCCGCCACCTGGGAGTCGTCTGCGAAGTACTGGATAAGCGTCGTGACGCCGGTGAACAGCGCCGATAGGGCGACGCCGGCAAGCACTATCGATACAGGTGTCATCTCGCGCAGGCGGAAGAGTCCCAGGATGACGAGCGTCGAGAGCATCGCGCCGCAAAACGCGCAGATGGCGGTCAGGTAAGGGTTGGAGGACAGAGCGGTTCCCTCGGTGACCGCAGCGGTGCCCGCGCCGAAAAAGATGATGGCGATCGAGGCCCCCATCGCCGCGCCCTGGGAGACGCCGAGCGTGCTGGCGGAAGCGAGCGGGTTGCGGAGCGTCGCCTGAAACGCACAGCCTGCAAGCGAAAGCGCGATGCCGCCGACGATGGCTGCGAGAACCCTCGGCATCCTCAGGTTCCACACGACGACCATGTCCTGCTGGTCGCTGAAGCCAATCACTGCGGAGATCGTCTCCACAAGGCTCATCTCGCGTGCTCCGATCGAGATCGACCAAAGGGCCACGACGATGAGGAGAGCCGCCATCGAGATGACGGCGACCCTCTTGCGCCCCACGTATCTAAGGTAGGCATCCTTGGAACCGGAGGTGCCGGCGGATGAGCTTGCGGCCGACGCGGGGCTGAAACCCCCGGCCACGCCCCCATGCCCGGCGGCCGATGAGCCGGCGGCAGATGAGCCGGTGCCCGACGCGGGGCTGAAACCCCCGGCCATGTCCACATGCCCGGCGGTCGATGAGCCGGCGGTGGATGAGCTGGTGCCCGACGCGGGGCTGAAACCCCCGGCCACGCCCTTATGCCCGGCGGTCGATGAGCCGGCGGCCGACGCGGGGCTGGAACCCCCGGCCACGCCCCCATGCCCAGCGGCCGCCCCGGCCGCCCCGGCCGCCCCTTCGAGAACGCCCCTCCTGTCGGAGGCATCGGAGGCACCCTTCCTCCTGCGCGGGCGCGGCTTCTTCCTGTATATGACGTCGGAGGGCTTCACCGCGTAGTCTCCAAGCTACTCCGCAGGAGGGATCTCGATCTTCGTGAAGTCGAGGCCCAGAGACTGAAGCGTCGGATAGTAGTCGACGCCGAGCATAATCGTGAAGATCTCCGAATAGACCGAGGCCATGTCGAGATCGTCGAACTCCTCGGGGTAGAGAACCGATCCGATGAAGTAGGCGTTGCAGATCCCCATCTCCACGTTCATGCCGTTGTATACCACGGCGGGCTGGGAGTAGATGTTGCCGGTCTGAAACGCCGTGAGGCTCTCGAAGAAGTCTGGGCTGGCATTGTAGTCCTCGATCATCAGGTCCATGTTCGCGGTATTGAGGAACATGTAGTCGGGATCCCACACGCTGAGCTGCTCGATGTCGATGTCTATCGAGCCGTCCTGGCCGGTCTCGTCGGCGACGTTGATGGCGTTCACGGCCTCGGCCGGCGCATATCCGGCGGAGGTGCCTCCGAATGATTTCGCTCCCCTGTTGTTGATGGCGCCGAAATAGCAGCTGGGCTTCTCGTCATCCGGAATGTCGGCGGTGCGGACCTCGAGATCGGCCTCCCATTCCCGCATCTGAGCGACGACGGATTCGGCATGCTCCTCAGTGCCGAGCGCCTGGCCGACTGCGGTTATCGAATCGTAGACGTCATCGGAGAACATATCGGTCTCGTAGTAGATGCCGATGACCGGGATCCCGATGGAGTTCTGAAGATCGTCGCACTCCTCGGCGCTGCGGCTGGAGATTATGACGTCGGGGTCCAGTTCGAGCAGCAGCTCGCTGTTTACGTTGGTGTCGAGCAGATGGTTGCCGTTGCTGGTCGAAGGCAGATCGGAGAAGAGGTCCTGGCAGACGACCGAGTAAGGCCGCGTGGCGCTGGGCTCGGTCTCCATGTCGGTGACGGCGATCAGCTTGTCCTGCCCGCCGGCATAGACGACGAACCTGGCGCCGCTGCCGACCGTCGCCGCAGTCTCGACGTCGATCGGGACCTCGACCTCCCTGCCGTAGGCATCGGTGACGATCTTCGTCTCGGACCCGTCCGACGACGACGCGTCCTGCATGCACCCGGAAAGGCCGAGCGTCAGAATAAGGGCCATCGCTAGGACCAGCGTCAGAGCCAGCGCCCCGCCAACGGCCGTTCTCGCGATCGCGATCGCCGGGTCCACAAGTCTTTTGCCTGTCATGTTCTCTCCTCCCCCGATGACGGTGGGCGCCTGGCGGCCCCTCGGTGACGGCCCGTCTGGCGGCGGGTGCCTGGCGGCCCCC
>CAZPAN010000083.1:0-7196 GCA_964584585.1 uncultured Coriobacteriaceae bacterium
TAACCGCCAGCGTTCCGCTGCAGCTCTTCGCGAGGGAGATCGCGATCATCAACGGCAGGGACGTGGACAAGCCGCGCAACCTGGCTAAGTCCGTGACTGTGGAGTAGAGCAGTGCCGAGCGGGGGTTCCGACATTGCGGGCAGGGGGGCTGCAGAGTCGCGGCCCGCAGTCGGCGAGGTTGCCGAGCGGCAACGCGCGGAACAGAAGGCTGCGGAGTCGCAACCCGCAGGCGGCGAGAGCATGGGGCTTGGGGTGCAGATCCTGGAGATAGCGCGTATGGAGAAGGCTCTCTCGCGCACGCCTCGCTTGAAGGAGAGGGTCTTCAGCGAAGCGGAGCGCCAATGGTGCGAATCCAAGCCCAACCCCGCCGCGCACTACGCGCTGGCATTTGCCGCCAAGGGCTCGGTCGCCAAGGCCCTGGGCTCGCGATGCACTGGGATGCGTCTGCGCGACGTGGAGGTCGACAGGTCGAAACGTGGTAGACCCAGGGCCTTGCTCGCCGGGGCACCCGCCGCTGAGGCTGCGAGGCAGGGAGTCCGCGAGGTCTACCTCTCGCTCTCCTACACGCACTCGACTGCCGTCGCCTCCGCTGCCGCAGTACGTGACGAGGATGTCCCCGAGCGGGATGGGAGACGCAGCGACGTCGAGTTGATCGCGGCGCGCTTCAAGGACGTCAGGGCGATCCTCGACGGGATGGATGGCACGATTCCGGACGTGTCGGCGATCGACGCGCCGATGTCAGACGATGAGTCTGCGGAGACCCAGCTGACGATGTTCGACGCGCCGATGGAAGACGGCTTGCCGGTGACGGAAGACGGCTCGCCGGTGACGGGTAACGCGCCGGAGATACAGCCGACTGGCAACGACCCATCAGATGATGAGCCGGTAGACAGCGCGTCGGTGGCAGACGAAGCTACGGAAGAACGCGATCGAGGGGATGGTGGAAGATGAGCGATCAAGGCGACCGCAAAGGTTTTCATGTGATATCGGGCGGCCTCGGCGACAATGACAAGGGACGCCGTCGTCTCTCCGGGTTCGACTGGGGCGGCATCGGCGAGAGCCTGAGCGAAGAGAGTCAAGAGGATAGCGCCGACGACGCCGGCATCGATGACGCTTCTCTTGACGCCGTCGACGCCGTCGACGCCGATGGCGATGGTTCCCTCGACGCCGACAGCGACGATTCCGGTAGCGCCGACGCTTCTCTCGACGCCGGGCCGGGCGACCATGACGTGCCAGAATTCAGTCCCGAACCCGAGTTTGATCGCAGTTCTGTCTCTTCCGAGGGCTATCGCTGGGCATGGGTGGAAATCGACCGCAAGGCCATCTTCCACAACATGCAGGAGTTCAGAAAGCGCATCGAGGCCAATGTGCGGCTGATGGCCGTGGTGAAGTGCGATGGTTATGGCCACGGTGCCGTCGAGTGCGCCAAGGTCGCCGTTCGGGCTGGGGCCAACTGGCTGGGAGTGGCGACTGTCAAGGAGGGGATGGAGCTCCGAGACGCCGGCATCATCGAGCCCATACTCGTACTATCCCAGCCTCCCAAGGAGTCGATTCCGGCGATTCGGAAATTCAACCTCGTGCCAGCCGTCTTCACTATAGATTTCGCAGTCGCGCTCGGAGAGGCTGCGGCTGCCAGAGGCAGGGTGGCCGATTATCACCTCGCCATCAACACCGGCATGAATCGCGTGGGTGTGTGGTGCTCCGAGGTTGCCGAGTTCCTGCGGGCGGTTAGCCACCATGGCGGCCTGCGTTTGCAGGGCACGTTTACTCACTTCGCCACTGCCGACAGCCACGACGACTACATGTTCCGCCTCCAGCTGAGGCGCTTCAACGGAGCTCTCGATCAGATGCGAGAGATGGAGATCTCGCCCGGCATCGTCCATAGCGCCAACTCGGCGGCGGCCATCCGTTACAAGGAGAGCCATTTCGACATGGTGAGGATCGGCATCTCGCTCTACGGCCTTCATCCCTCCACCGTCACCAGGGGGATGATCGAGCTGTGGCCGGCGATGTCGGTTCACGGTAGGGTCGTGGCCCTCAACGATGTGCCGGTGGGCGAAGGCGTGGGATACGGGATGAGCTACCGTTCGCCCGGCAACGTGAGAATCGCGACCGTGCCACTGGGGTACGGCGACGGGCTGTCGCGCCAGCTCTCCAACAGGATGAGCATCATATACAAAGGGAAGTTCTATCCTCAGGTGGGAAACATCTGCATGGATCAGTTCATGTTCGAGGCGAACCTGCGCTCGACGATGCTGAATCCCGCGACCGTTCCGGAGATCGGCGACGAGATCCTGGTGATAGGCCGCGAGGGCGATGTCTACCTGCATCTCGATGAGATGGCCGATGCGCTGGGTTCCATCAACTACGAGCTGGCCTGCAGATTCGGGATGCGTCTCGACAGGGTGTACAGGTAGGGGCCGTGGGCGCGGCTCGATCCGCAGGCAGGGCGAGGAGCCTGGACGAGATTCGGCAAGAGGCGCTTGGCTGTCGTAAATGCCAGCTCTGCGAGACACGTACGACGGTGGTGTTCGGGGTGGGCAATCCCGAGGCCGAGGTAATGTTCATAGGGGAGGCGCCGGGCCGTCAGGAAGACCTGGGGGCCGAGCCGTTCATCGGGGCGGCGGGCAAGTATCTCAACCGGCTTCTGGAGATTGCGGGTCTTCGACGTGAGGAGATCTACATCGCCAACGTTTTGAAGTGCCGCCCTCCTTCTAACAGGGATCCCAGATCCGAGGAGATAGAGACCTGCACTCCGTACCTGCGCGAGCAGGTGAAGGCGATCGCCCCGGATGTGCTCGTGACCCTCGGCAACTTCGCCACTCGCTTCGTTCTCCAGACCGACCGGGGCATCACCTCTATGAGGGGGAGGGCCTATACGGCCGGCAGGTTCTACGTGCTACCCACGTTCCATCCGGCGGCCGCGATCTACGACAAGCTCAAGGCGCCGCTTTTGGAATCCGACTTCGAGCTGCTCCGCGAGCTCCTGAAAGTGGAGCGTGCCCGCAAGGCCGAGGCCAGCGGGCGCGGCGGGGGAGCGGAGGACGCATGACTTCCGGGGTTTTCGAGACGCGATCCGCCGGCGTCGAGCAGACTATGGCGATCGGGAGCGCGGTGGCGCCGCTGCTTGAGGCGGGCGACGTGATCTTGCTGTGCGGAGGCCTCGGTGCGGGCAAGACCCGCTTTGCGAAAGGGGTCGCCGAGGGGATGGGCGTGTCCGATGAGGTCGCAAGCCCCACCTTCAACATACTGCGCGTTCATGAGACGCCGACTACGGTGCCGCTCGCGCATTGGGATCTCTACAGGCTCGATGATCCAGGCCAGCTCGACGATGTGGACTACTTCGGGGTCCTCGAGTCGGGTTGCATCTCGCTCGTGGAATGGGGCGACAAGTTCGCAGAGGCCATCCCGGACGAGTGTGTCCGTCTCGATATGTCGATAGGGGAGGGCGACGCCCGTACGCTGCGCTTCGAGGGGATAGGAGCCAGGGGAGCGGCGCTCGTCGAATCGATAGCGAAGGTCCTGCGCGAGGGGTTGCGGGGAGGTTCGGACGGCGAGGGGCCGGACGAGATTGGAGAAGAGGATGCCCGCTGATCGGCTCCTGATCGCTTTCGACACCTCGACGGAGGCAATGGCGCTCGGTGCGGCGCGCGATCTGACGCTAGACGAGATCGGCGATAGCGCCGCAGAGGTCGCGATTGGCGAGGCGATCGCCCACACGGATTCGATCCCAGCCAGGCGCTGCGCCAACCAGAAGCTGCTGACCGGCATCGAGAAGATGATGCTTGAGCACGGCTTCGACCGCTCAGACATAACCGGTGTGATCTGCGGACGCGGTCCCGGATCCTTCACGGGAGCGAGGATCGGAGTCGCGACCGCCAAAGGCATCGCGCTCGGTCTGGGCTGCCCGCTATACGGGGTGTCGACTCTCGACGCCGTGGCCTGGGAGATCTGGTCATCTGGCGGCAGGGGACGCCTCGGGGTGGTCGGCGACGCGCTCCGCAAGGAGATCTACCCGGTCCGTTACGTGCTGGACGACTTCGGGGTGGTGAGGCTCGACCACGACTCGGTGGACAAGCCCGCGCTGCTTGCTCCCAGATGGGCCGAGTGCTACGCAGGTGAGATTGCAGGTGGAGCTGGCGGAAACGATGGGGCTCGAGCTGGCGCCGATGCCGACTCGGCTGGTCCGGCAGTCGCTGGGAACGCCCCTGCCATGTCTGCCACATCCGTCGGGCCGGTGATGCTCGCGGGCGACGGACTCGTCAAGTTCGCCGACCTCATGACCGACGCGTTCGAAGAGGCCGGAGTCCCATACGAGATCCAGCCGGAGGAGAGGTGGGTTCCAACGGGGCGTGGCCTGATTCTCGCCTACCATGAACTTGCGCGCAGAGGAGCGCTCGGCTCGGGCGACCCGCAGATGCTGCTCCCCGTCTATACCCGCCTTTCTGATGCGGAGGAGAACGAGCGCGCGCGCAAGGCCAAGGGGCTTTCGATGCGCGGGGTGCTGGTGAACCCGGTCGACTTCGTGGAGAAGTCCGACACCCCCGAAGAGCTCGACCCCAGCTCGGCCGATGATGTGCCTGCAAGCGGGGTCGCACCGGGCGCTCGCATGAGCATCAGAAGCGGCGAGATGTCGGAGGGCGAGGATCTCTCGGGCATCTCTCTGGACGCGGAGCATCCGCTGATCTTGGCGATCGAGACCTCGTGCGATGAGACCGCAGCGGCCGTCGTCGACGGATCCCGGCGCATGGTCGCGGATCTGGTGGCGACGCAGGTGGACTTTCACCGCAGGTTCGGAGGTGTGGTCCCCGAGATCGCATCGCGCAAGCACACCGAGGCCATAGTGGGCGTCGTCGATCAGACGATGGAGGATGCGGGGGAGGCGCTCGGCCTGTCGCGGCCGCTGCTCTGGTCCGATCTCGATGCGATCGCCGTGACGCAGGGTCCGGGGCTGATAGGGGCGCTCGTGGTGGGGATGGCCTTCGCGAAGGGGCTGTCGTGGGCCACGGGACTGCCGCTTATCGGGGTGAACCATCTCGAAGGGCACATCTACGCCAACCAGATCGCCGACCCCTCGATAAGGCCGCCGCTGATCGTCTCGCTGCTTTCGGGCGGACACACGATGCTCGTGCACGTGAGGGATTGGGGCGATTACGAGGTGCTGGGGCAGACCCTCGACGATGCCGTGGGCGAGGCTTTCGACAAGGTCTCCAAGGCGTTGGGGCTGGGGTACCCCGGAGGTCCGGTGATCTCTCGATATGCGGCGCAGGGCGATTCCGATGCGATCTCCTTTCCAAGGGCAATGCTCCACAGCCATGACTTCCGTTTCTCTCTGTCGGGATTGAAGACTGCGGTGATGGAATACATAAAAGGCGAGCTGGCGGCGGGAAGGGAGCTGAACCTGCCCGATCTGGCCGCGTCGTTTCAACAAGCTGTCGTGGATGTCCAGGTCGCCAAGGCGCTCGAGGCCGTACGTCAGACCGGAGTGCATGAGTTCTGTCTAGGAGGTGGCGTGGCCGCGAACCCGCAGCTACGGCAGGATCTCAAAGAGGCGATGGAGGCCGAGGGGATCCATGTGACCCTCCCCGATCTGTCGGCCTGCACCGACAACGCCGGAATGATAGCCGCCGTGGCTCTCGACCTGTACAGGGAAGGCAGGTTCATAGGCCTCGATGCCGACTCGATCGCCAACATGGAACTCTAAGCGGGTAACTCTAGGCGACCTGCCGCGTCGCACCGCGTCGCACCGTGACCTGCCACCTTTGGCGATGTCCGCTCTCCGCGTCGCCGATTGACAACGCTATCGGTCACTGGGATACTCATCTAGCTGAACGGCGCAATGGCCGTTTGTTCGGGGATGTAGCTCAGCTGGGAGAGCATCGCGTTCGCAACGCGGGGGTCGTGGGTTCAAGTCCCATCATCTCCACCAGCAAGTACACGACCGTCGGATCCGTCCGGCGGTCGTTTTTCGTGTGCCGAGCATGATTCGTACGGGCGCAGGTTTAGCGGAATATTGATTTAGGAAAGCGCGCAAGGCGCTTGCAACGGTGGGTGAAACTCCGTCTCCACGCCGTATCCAAATAGAAACATCTTTAAAACGCTCAAGTAGTACAATCAACAAATCGATGTAAAACATCTATTCTTTTTATATTGGGGATTTAGGTATACAAACAATCAATATAAAAGAGAGGGTCCTATGGTTTCATCTAAGTTAAGTTTTCGAAGTAAAGTTATGGGCATCTTGATGACAATGGTGCTTATCATCGGGCTTTTGCCTGTGTCTCAGGCTTATGCTGCAGATAAGTCTGGCTGGACTCGCCTATCAGGAGACGATCGCTACGAGACTATGGTTAAGGTTGTACAAGAAGCCTTTGAAGATAATAGTTCTAACTATGTAGTTATAGCTTCTGGTCAAAACTTCGCTGACTCACTAACAGCAAGCTCTCTTGCTGGTGTGCTAGATGCGCCTATAATCCTAGTTTCTGCAAACAGCATCACAGATAGTGCAGCAGAAGAAATCGAGCGCGTTGGTGCAACTTATGCTTATATCGTAGGCGGCATATCATCAGTGTCAGACAGTGTTTACGCCAAAGTAGAAAGCATCGTAGGCGCTGAAAACGTTGAGCGCATCTCTGGAAGCGATCGCTACGAAACTGCAGTAGCAGTAGCTGATGAAACCCTATCTATCCTTGAGGGCCAAGGCCAAGAATTACAAAGCGTAATCATTGCCTCTGGCACAGTTTATGCTGATGCTCTTTCGATTTCTCCTTATGCCTACACAACAGCAAGTCCAATTATTCTTGTTGGCTCTAATGGCCTACTGGATGATGATTCTAGAGATTGGATTACTTCATCTGATGCAACATTACTAGTTGTTGCAGGAGGCCCTTCATCAGTAGCTGATGACGCAATTACCCAAACTGGTATGGAAAATTCCGAGCGACTCTCTGGAGACAATCGCTACGAGACATCAGTTGAAATTGCTAACTGGGCAATAGATAACGGCCACCTTAGCGCAAACGGTGCAGTTGTAGCTTCTGGCCAAAACTTCCCTGACGCCCTAAGCGCTTCAGCGCTTTGTGGACAACTTGAATCGGTGCTTCTTTTGGTATCAACATCTAACACAGCGCTCGTCGAAGCACAGGAGGCGAAAGATGCTGCCGACGCTGCTGTTATCGCTGCACAGTCAGATGTGA
>CAZPAN010000084.1:0-7065 GCA_964584585.1 uncultured Coriobacteriaceae bacterium
CGGCAGGCTTCCCCATCATCCTTTCGGAGCCTGCCTCCCCTGACCAGGCTCGACTCGTCACTCGCTGCGATTCTACTTTTCTGAGAATATAGCTGAGAGAGGATCATACATGACTCAGCCTGCGCCTGACGCTGAATCTGAAAAGTTTTTGAAAAGATCTGCGGGCATCCTCCCGTCGCCCGTCGACAGCAGAAGCTCCAAGGAGACCGGGGCGTCGAGCAAAACAGTCATCCAACCGCAAGGCCCTTCCTGGAAAACTTCGACTTTTGATATATCGTTTCGTGTCGAGTGATCAATCGACTGCGCGCGCAACGCCGCACGACATGGGATGCATCGGGTCTGGCGTCCCGCGCGCTCTCGGAAAACCCGTTTGGAAAGAGGTTCAGCCGATGGGATCATCCGGACTGCTCGACCGCGCCGAGGCGTACTGGCGCTTCGCCGGCACATGCGCCAGATGCGGGAAATGCGTGAAGGCCTGCTCGTCGCTCACCAACAACGATATGTCGCTCGGTGATATAGCGAAGGCTATGCTTGACGCCCAGCGGGAATCGAGCACGAAGGAGGAGCTGGCCGCGAACATTTCGGCCGACGAGAACCTGGTCCGCGCGGTGAGGGGCTGCTTCTTCTGCACCTCCTGCAAGAACACATGCTTCGCGCACAACGACGTCTGCGACCTCATATACAGCGCAAGGGCCGACTTTCAGAACCTTGGCCTGATAGAGCGGGAGTCGTGGTCGAGCGTGCTGGTCGACGAGGAGTGGGACATCTTCACGGCGTACCGCGCGATCCATGGCATCGGATACCCCGACCTCACCCGCCATCTCGAGACCGAAGATCATGAGGCCCAAACCGGCTTCGAGACCGCTTTCTTCCCCGGCTGCGCGCTGACCGCATACGGAACCGACCTCACCCGCGAGATCTTCTCCGAGATGGAGTCGCGCTGCGACGGCCTGACGATGGTCGACAGCTGCTGCGGATCCTCGTTGAAAAGCGCCGGGTTCTTCGACCGCGCCGAGGCGCTCTGCGAGCGCAACGCCGATGAGATCGAGGCGAGCGGAGCGCGCGAGCTGGTCTGCGTCTGCCCGGGGTGCGCTAACGACATGGGCAAGACCCTAGAGAAGCGAGGGATGGACGTAAAGGTGAGCCTTTTGTCCGGATGGCTTGACGATCGCGGCTTCCTCCCCAAGCGCAGCCTGCCTGAGACCCCGATCTGCCTCTCGAAGTCCTGCCAGGACCGAGACGGCAGCTATCTCGACCAGACCCGCAAGGCCCTTGGCGTCGACGAGAGCGAATCGGTCTCGATATTCCACGGCTGCTGCGGGGCCGGCGGCGCAGTGAGCTCCTTCGATCCCGACCGGCAGGCCGGCCAGTCCGACGAGAAGCTGTCTTTCGCGCCCGACGGCGCGACCGTGGTGACGATGTGCCCCACGTGCACCTACACCTACGCATACCGGCTGATGCAGTCGCCACGCGACCTGACGAACAAGCACTACACGGAGCTGATGTTCGACAGCCAGTTCGACTGGAACGTCACGTTCTCGCAGCTTAGCGGCATGTGGTACGGAGAATACGGCGCCTGGCTGGCCCAGGTTTTCGCTTAGGAGGTCGCACATGATGCGCAGGATGGATGGAGGAGCTGCGGGGTCGACGGACGCTGCGGCGGGCACGGCAGACATGGCTGCGGGGTCGGCGGACGCTGCGGCGAGCGCGGCCGGCATGAACGAGCAGGTCGTCGCGATCATCGGATACGGGGTCGCCGCCGTGAACGTCGCGATATCGCTTCGCGAGAGCAGGTACAAGGGCGCGATCAGGGTGTTCTCCGATACGGAGATCCTCCCCTACAGTCCGATCCTCACCTCCTATTACGTGGGAGGTGAGAAGACCTACGACGAATGCTTCCCCTGGAGCGCCGAGGAGCTGGGCGAGCTTGGCCTTGACGTCGTCGCCGGCTCTCCTGTAATCGAGCTCGACCCGGATGCGCATCTAGTGCGCAACGAACGCGGCGACGAATGCCGCTACGACAAGTGCGTGATCTGCATCGGAGCTAAGCCCGCGACCTTCGGATGGAAGCCAATGGAGGGATACGAGCCGCTGGTGCTGCGCACGATGGACGACGCCAACCGCATGAGAGAGGCGCTCGAACGCCCCGGATGCCGCCGTGTGCTGGTCAGCGGTGCCTCGATGATCGCCCTCAAGAGCGTCGAGGCCGCGCTGCGCCTCGGCAAGGAGGTATCGCTCGTGGGGATGAACGACCATATCCTCGATTTCAGCGCCCTCCCGATGACGGCGGAGCGCTTCGAGCGCGGTCTGTCCGAAAAGGGCCTCGAGATGCGCTTCGGCCAGACGATGGCGGAGGTGAGCTTCGCGGATGGCGGAAACGGGGAGGACGATGAGGTAAGCCAGCCCCACCCGAGGCTCCAGGTCACCTTCTCCGGAGGCGACGTAGAGACCTTCGACGAGATCATCGTGGCACACGGCGTGCGCTCTAACCTCTCCTTCGTGAAGGAGGGATCCATCGAGATAGACCGCGCGATAGTGGTCGATCGCTTCATGCGCACGAACGACCCCGACGTCTACGCCGCAGGCGACGTCGCCCAGGCGTTCGAGCTGATCTCCGGCGAGAACCGGGTGATCGGGATATGGAAGACAGCTGCGCTGCAGGGACAGTGCGCTGGCACCGCGATCGCGGCCGAACTCGCGGGGCGCGAACCCTCCGAGGATTTCTCCTACAGAGGCGCCTTCGTCGCCAACACGATTGCGGTCGACGGAACCCTCTTCATATCAGCGGGAGTTCCCCAGGCCGGAGAGGGCCAGCGCGTGGAGGTCCGCGAGGAGGAGACGATGATGATCGCCTGCATCTACGAGGACCAGCCCGACGGATCGAGCCGCCTGATGGGATACAACGTAGCCAGCGACGTGGACGAACCCGGCGGAATCGCCTACGACACCGCCGCTATGCTCTCGCTTCGCATCGAGGAGGCCTGCAGAAGCTGAAAAGAGAGCGGAATGAATCGATCAGCGTTTCAATCCTTCGTCCATAATGAGCGATTGGTTGGATTCCGCGATGCAACTCCGCACCGCTCCTCCCCTGCAGGGCTAGAATATGCCCGGACACGAACGATCCGAGAGGATGGAGGAAGCATGCCTCAAATGCTGGAA
This sequence comes from uncultured Coriobacteriaceae bacterium, assembly GCA_964584585.1. Classification (GTDB taxonomy): domain Bacteria; phylum Actinomycetota; class Coriobacteriia; order Coriobacteriales; family CADBOM01; genus CAZPAN01. The sequence continues at coordinate 3,160 of CAZPAN010000084.1, forward strand.
GGCGCCTTCTGCAAGACACCGCTTAGCGAATGCACGCGCGAGCTCGTGGAGGTTGCCCAGGGCCGACGTCCCGCCGACGTGGTCGTTCGAAACGCCGCTCTCGTCAACGTGCTCACAGCGGAGATCCTTAAGGGCACCGAGGTCGCCATCGCCTGCGGCAGGGTCGCCTACGTCGGCGACGATGCCTCGCATTGCATCGGGGAGGGCACTGAGGTAATCGACGCAGGTGGGCTCTACCTGGCCCCGGGGTTCCTCGACGGTCACATCCATGTGGAGTCCTCGATGATGGGTGCCGGAGAGTACGCACGCGCGGTCGTGCCGCATGGGACCGTCGGCATCTACATGGACCCGCACGAGATCTGCAACGTCCTCGGATTCGAAGGAATCAGGGTGATGTTGGACGATGCGGCCCGTGCGCCTCTCAAGACGATGCTCACGACCCCGTCCTGCGTTCCTGCGGTCCCCGGCTTCGAGGACACCGGCTCGAGCATGGACGCCGAGCAGGTGGCGATGACGATGGAGTGGCCGGAGACCGTGGGCCTGGGGGAGATGATGAACTTCGTCGGCGTTCTCGCCTCCAGCGACCTTCCGCACGACGAGATCATCGCGACATTGAAGGCCGACCGCACCGTCACCGGGCATTACTCGATGCCCGAAACCGATCGTGGCCTCAACGCCTACATATCCTCCGGCATCCGCTGCTGCCACGAGTCCACCCGACCAGAGGACGTCATAGCCAAGATGCGCCTCGGCATGTACGCGCATCTGAGGTATGGATCAGCCTGGCAGGATCTTCCGGAGATCGCCTCGGCCATCACATCGCGCGACATCGACACGCGCATGGCCTGTCTGGTCTCCGACGACACCCACCCGCACACGATCGTCGAGCACGGCCATCTCGACCATATCCTCTCAACGGCGGTCAGCTGCGGAATCGACCCGATCGCCGCGCTCCAGATGGTCACGATCAACTGTGCGCAGTGCTTCGGCATGGATGCCGACCTCGGCTCCATCTCCCCCGGCAGGTGCGCCGACATGGTGATTCTGGAGGACCTAGAGAGCTTCCGCGTGAAGATGACGATGATCGACGGCGAGGTGGTCGCCAGAGATGGCAAACCACTCTTCGAGCTCGAGCCGTTCGAGTTCCCGAGCTGGTCCATCGGCTCTATGAACGTGGGATACGAGATCGAGGAGAGCCACCTCGCGGTGAAGGCCCCGAAGAGCGCCGGAGACGGCGTGGTCGCCAGGGTCATCGAGGTCATCCCGGGCAAGACGATCACCCGCGAGGCGCATTGCGAGCTTCCGGTACGAGACGGCGAGATTGCTGCCGACCCGGAAAACGACGTGCTGAAGGCAGTGGTCTTCGAGAGGCATCATGCCACGGGCACGCGCGGGTACGGATTCGTAAAGGGATTCGGGATACGAAACGGCGCATTGGCCTCGACGGTGGCGCACGACGCTCACAATCTGCTCGTGGTCGGGTCGAACGACGCCGACATGGCATTGGCGGCGAACACGCTCGCTGAGTGCGGGGGCGGGATGGTCGCCGTCTCCGAAGGCAGGGTGCTGGGGCTTGTGGAGCTTCCGATCGCCGGCCTCATGGACGACCTGGACGCCGAGAGCCTGAGCGCGAAGGTCGGCGCGCTCCAGGACGCCTGGAAGTCTATCGGCTGCACGATGCCTTCGCCGTTCATGACGATGGCGCTGATCCCGCTGGCATGCCTGCCGGAACTTCGCCTCACGAACAGGGGTCTCGTCGATTGCAACGAATTCGAGTTCGTAGATCTGCTGGTAGAGCAGCAAGACCCGGCGCAGGAGTAGCGGCTCCCGACGCAGGAGTTGGATGGGAGACGAGACGGTACACATCGCACGACACGGAGGCCGTCGCTCCGGGGGAAACGCTGACTGACTTCCCCGGAGCGACGGCCTCCGCAATTTTCAGGAGATGGCTGGGGTACTAGGATTCGAACCCAGATAACTGGCACCAAAAGCCAGAGTCCTAACCATTGGACGATACCCCAGTCCCATGGACTGCGGCTCGAAGCCACACATCCGTTTCAGGTCTATCACGGGCAGGTCGTTCGGTTTGCGCTGGATGCTCCAAACGATATGCCGGTGCAGGTAACCGACCACCATCCGAGATCCCTCATGCGCGAGGCCGCCTCGGATGCGCATCGGGGGTCTGAGCAGATCGCGAAGACGGCCGATCCGCTCCCGGAAAGAGCGCTCCCCCACACCCCTTCGCAGACAGAAAGCTCATCGAGCATCGACGATATCTCCGGCATCAGGTCGCACGCAGGCGGCTGGAGGCTGTTCACGAGGATCGAAGCTACGGCCCTCGCCGCAGACGCCCCGCCTGGACTTGCATGGGAGTCCCGGATCTTCGACATGGGTTTTCCAACAGGGTTCGAAACAGAATCGCCGACCGCGAGCAGCTGCTCCATCCGCCGCATCGAGATCGACTCTGCGGACACGTCCGCCGCACCCGATGCAGCCGGCGCATCGGAGCCTGCGGCCAACTCGTCGAACCTCGCATACACCTCCGGAGTCGGAAGCCCGCCTTCTGGCCTGGCGATCACAAACTCGGCCTCCAGGGTCGCGAGCCTTTGCACGAAGATATCTCCGAAGCCCCCGTAGAGGGCGCATCCGCCCTCCAAGAAGAAGGCGATATCGCTCCCCAGACGCCTCGCCACGTCCACAGCCTCCGGTCCTTTCGGGTCGAGCCCGTGCAGTCTCGCCATCGCGACGATGGCGGCGGCGCAGTCGGAGGAGCCGCCCCCCAGACCGGATCTCATGGGGATCCTCTTCAGAACCGAGAACGAGACCCTGTGGGAGAGAGGTTCGCCGATCCTCTCGTGGAAGGCCATAGCCGCACGGAACACCAGGTTCTCCTCCATCGGCATGGGATCCTCCACGAAACCGTGAACGCTTTCCATCTCCACGGTCACGCCGGGATCCCGCGAATCGGGAACCGCCCTCACCTGTATCTCATCGCACAGCGAGACGGCCTGGATGATGGTGGAGAGGGGATGCCTGCCGGACTCGCGCTCGTGCCTTACCGCAAGTCCCAGGTTGACCTTGGCCGGAGCGACCAGGTCCATCTCGAAGAGATCCGGTTCCCTATCCATCTGCACCTCCTTCGGCGCATGGTCGGCGAAGCCCCGAGAAGAACCCGTCCAGCATCTCGGAGCATTCCTTCCCGAGAACCCCATAGGACACGGGAAAGGAATGGTTGAGCCTGGGATCGTCGCAGATGGCGTAGATGGAGTCGAGGGCTCCGGCAGAGGAGTCCATTGCCCCCACGACGCACCGCGAGATCCGCGCCTGAAGCAGCGCTCCGGCGCACATCACGCATGGCTCCAGGGTCACGTAGAGCGTGCAGCCCGTGAGGCGCCAGCGACCGAGGGATCGGGCGGCTTCCCGAACAGCGACCACCTCGGCATGGGCAGTGGGGTCGCCGTCGATCTCGCGTCTGTTGTGGGCGGCGGCGATGACCTCATCGTCGCAGACCACGACCGCCCCCACCGGTATCTCGCCGGAATCGAGGGCGAGCCTGGCCTGCTCGAGCGCCATTCCCATGTAGATCTCGTCTTCCCTCGTGTGCATGGCTCGCCTATCCCGAAACGCTCGCCTATCGCGGCCGAACCGCGTACGCTCCCTGCCTCATGGCATGATCGAATTCTCCGGCAACGCAAAGCCCCCGTCTGCCGGAAGACCGTAGACGGGGGCATATGACGGACTCATGTCCGCTGGCTATGCAGAATTCCCAGAGAAAACGATGCTATGCCGTCTCGAGAAGCTCTGCGGCCTTATTGGCGCAGGAGCCGCCGTCGGGGATGTAGGCATCCGCGCCGATCTCGTCGCAGAACTCCTGGGTGACAGGGGCGCCACCGACCATGATCTTGA
>CAZPAN010000085.1:0-7025 GCA_964584585.1 uncultured Coriobacteriaceae bacterium
TCCACCAAGAAGGGGGCGATCACCTCGGTGCAGGCGATCTACGTCCCTGCAGACGACCTCACCGACCCCGCCCCTGCGACGGCGTTCATCCACCTCGACGCGACGACGGTTCTCTCACGCTCGATAGCCGAGCTTGGGATCTACCCGGCGGTCGATCCGCTGGCCTCGACTTCGAGAGCGCTCGATCCCTCGATCGTCGGAGACGAGCATTACAGGGTGGCGATGGCGGTGCAGGAGATCCTACAGGAGTACAACGACCTCCAGGACATCATCGCGATCCTCGGTATGGACGAGCTCAACGAGGAGCAGAAGCTCACGGTCAGCAGGGCCCGCAAGATCCAGCAGTTCCTGGGCCAGCCGTTCCACGTGGCCGAGCAGTTCACGGGCAACAAGGGCGTTTACGTGAAGCTTGAGGACACGATCAGGTCGTTCGCGGACATCGTCGACGGCAAGTGCGACGAGATTCCGGAGCAGGCCTTCAGGTACAAGGGGTCTATCGACGACGTCTATGCGGTCGTCGATCAGATGAAGGAGCAGTGACGAGATGCCCGCGCCCATGCACTGCGAGATAGTGACTCCCGAGAGGTCCTTTTACGAGCAGGAGGCCATCTTCGTGGTCATCCCGTCGGAAGTCGGGGAGATGGGCGTGTACGCGAAGCATGCGCCCACGGTGGCGACTCTCAAACCCGGTGCTGTGAAGGTCATCGGACTTGAGGGCGAGGAATCCATCATGGCTGTCGGAGGGGGCTACGCCGCAGTAGATGGCAAGAGGGTGATCGTGCTCGCCAACAGGGCGATGATGGTATCCGAGATCGACATAGACTCGGTGACCGCGAGGATCTCCGAGTTGGAGAAGGACCTCGCAGAGCTTAAGGACGACGAATCGGGCGAGTACTACATCAACGGCGAGCTTGCCTGGAACAAGATGCTCCGGAAGCTCTCCGGTGGGGGAGTCGGGTAGTTCTCCTCGTCGATCTTCAAGCACGCAGAGCACAGGATCGCATCGCGGCCCCTTGGCAGATAGCCGGAAGGGGCCGCGATTCGTTTTGCGGGGTCGCGGGGGCATGCTTTCCCTAGTCAGCGCCTTGGGCGCACGTCAAGGCGCTGGGTGGTGCAATGCGGGAAGGCCGGCCTTTGGTAACCTAACGTGTCGGACCGACTGTTTTCGCGAGGGGAGGAACGTTGCCTGCGAAAGTGATCTGCGTCGCGCCGGGGAGCACGGAGTCGATGATCGACGCCGCAGCCGCCCTCATCGGACGTTTTGATGGCGAGGTTGCCAGGACCATCTTGCTGGGCAGCTCCGATGAGGTCGATTCCTGGAGGATGCGCATCGCTTTCACCCATCCCGACCTCTCGTTCGACATGAAGGTGATGACGGTAAGGGAGTTCGTGCTGGAGAAATGGGAGCTGTTCGGCGATGGTCGGCAGCCCGCTTCTTCGGTGCTCATGAAGATGGCGGTGATGTCGATCCTGTCTTCGGGCGAGGCCGCCGGGCTTGCTGCGACGCCGGGAACCGCCGCGATGATCGACGAGGTGGCCCGCAGGGGGTTCGGCGCCGAGGGATTCGAGGAGAGGCTCGCGGCTTGGCATAGGGCATCGATCGAGGATGATGCCGGCGCATCCCTCGGCGAAGCTGGGATCTGGAAGGCCCTCTCCAGGCTGTCGGAGATGATGGACGAGATGGGGATGATCCCTTATGGCCGCATCTGCCGCGAGTTGCCTGGGCTACTGCCTCCAGGTCCGCCCGCTGTCGTGGCATGCGAGTCGCTCTCCCGTCCGGAGATGGAGATGGTCGGCAGGAGGGGTGACATCGTCCTGCTCGGTCTCAGCGGCAACTCCGCCGCCGATGCGGCGACCCTTTCTGTGGCCGAGGCGATCTCGGAGGGAGGGCCGGCGCCGGAGTTCATGGAGCTTGATATTCCCGGCGGGCGGCCGACGTCGGAGCGCGCCGTGTCGATCGTCCCGATTGATCGGCCGACATCGGAGCGCGCTGTGCCGGCCGCCTCCGATGTGCATCCTGAGCGAAGCGCTGAGCTCTCGGAGCTTTGCGTCTCCCTCTTTGGGGAGGGCGGCAAGCTGGATCCCACTGGGAGCGTGAGGTTCGCGCTCTCGATGGGACTTTACTCCGAGGCTCCGCTTTTGGCGGACGAGATCGCCTCTCTTGTGGAGGGAGGACAGGAGCCGGGCGGGATCTTCGTCGTGCGAGACGGGATCGAGAGGGCGGACGACCTCGTGGAGAGGCTGCTGTCGCGTGGCATCCCCGTGCGCGGGACGACGAGCCTGAGACTCGGCGACATCTCCATCGTGAGGGCCTTTCGTCAGGTCACGTCCGGATTCGCCGGCGACCTCGACTCGCTGATCGACTTCGTCTGTGGGGGCTTCTCGGGCGTCTCGCTGCGCGACGCCGCAAGACTCGACATGAGATGGAGGAGCATGCCGGGTCTGTCGTCCGACGAGAGGCTCGATGACATCGCTCGGTGCTCGGACTCCGCCTCGGCGGTGGTGGACGCTCTACGGTCCAGCGGTCCGCAGACCCTCCTCGACGCGATGCTCGCCGCCTGGAGGGCTGTCGATCTCGGACGCTCTGTCGTGCAGGCGACGCTAGAGGCCAGGCTCGTCTCTTCCGCCTATGGCCGGCTTTCCGAGATGATCTCGGTCTCAAGCCAGATCGACCTCGACCTCGACGAGGTCATCTCGATGGCCGATGCGGTGACGATCTCAGCCAGGTTCTTTGCCGTTCCCGATGGATGGGAGGGAGATCCCAAGGGTCCCGGCATGAGGGAGGCGGTCAGGCTAGGGAGCATCTCTGAGGCTGCGGCGCAGCGTTGTGAGGTGCTCGTCCTCGCCGGCATGACCGCGAGCGCGTTTCGAGTCCACAGGAATCCCTCTGCGGCCGACATCGTGCTCAAGGGCGCGGGCGTCGGGCGCATCGAGACCGATCTCGACCTGGCCCGTCGCAGCCTGCATCGGGCGATCTCGGCGGCGTCGCGCGCTCTGATCGTCGGGCGGACCCTCAACGGGGAGTCGGGCGAGGAGGTCCGCCCCAGCGTGTTGCTAGAAGAGATCTCCGACTGCTACTGCGCAGACCCCTCCGATCCTGACTTCATCGACAGGAAGATCCTGCTCCCCAAGGCGATAACCGAAGCCTCATCCGAAAGCGGGGAGCCGCTCGGTCTCGTGAGAATCGCCGACGAGAACCTTCCCTTCATACAGAAGGCGCCCTCGCGGTTGCCGGGTGTCGTGCCCTTCGTCTCCCCGACGGCTGGGCGCGACCTCTCCGATGCGGAGAAGCAGGAGCTGGCCCGTGCTGCGATGATGCCCGGCGGAGAGCCGAGAACGCTCTCCGCGTCGTTCGTGGAGTCGTACCTGCAGTGCCCCTACAAGTGGTTCGTCGAGCGCGTGCTTAGGCCCGGCTCTCCCGACACGCTCTTCGACAACCTAGCCGTCGGCACGCTGATGCATGCTCTTCTGAGCGGGTTTTACAATCTCGTTTCCGACAACGGCGTCTCTCCTAGAAGAGTCGACTCGGATGACCTCGGGCGTCTGGACGGGCTGGTCCGCGATATCGCCCGGGGCTATCTGGAAGAGCATGCCGCCGACCCCGCGAGTCCGTTCTCGGCGCTCGGGGCGATCGATAGGCGTTCTGTCGACAAGTGCGTCGCCAGAGCGGTCGATCTCCTCAGGGACGACCTCGTCTTCCTCAAGAGCAAGAGGTTCGTCCCCACGATGTTCGAACGGCGATTCGGAGAGGACGGCGGGTTCGTCTACGCGGGCAGGCGCTTCAGCGGGATCATCGACCGCGTCGACGTAGACGAGAGCGGCCATGCGGTCGTCATCGACTACAAGGGGAGCGTCTCTTCCGGCGGGTTCAAGCCCCCCGAGGGGTGGGGTCCCGAGTCCGAGGACATCTGGTGCCCCGATAGGATCCAGGCCGTCATCTACGCATCGGCGGTTCAAGACGAGTTCGGATTTACGCCGGTGGGACTTTGCTACCGGTCCTACTCGAAACGCCGCAGTCTAGAGGGCGCCTGCAGGAGCGATGTGCTGGGTTCCCCGGATCTGTTCGGGACCAGACACGGAGTGCTTGGGCCTGACGACTTCGAGGCGATGAGGGATCAGGTCGAGATGGCCGTCTCGGAGGCCATAGAGCGCATGGAGGCGGGGGAGATACCCAGACAGCCCAGCGGCAAGGATGCCTGCAGATACTGTCTTGCCGCCGGAAGATGCCCCACGAAGGAGACCTGAGATGCCCTCCTACACCCCATCGCAGCAGATGTGCATAGAGTCGACCGGTCGCAGCCTGATGATCTCCGCCGGCGCCGGTACGGGCAAGACCTTCACGCTCACCGAGAAGATCGCCTGGATGATACGAAGCGGCGAGGTTGACTCGATCGAGAACGTGGTCGCGATAACGTTCACAGAAAAGGCCGCCTCCGAGATCAAGTCGAGGGTGCGCTCGACGCTCCGCAGAAGCGGTATGCACGACCAGGCCCTGCTCGTAGACGGCGCGTGGATCTCCACCATCCACAGCATGTGTGCCCGCATCCTCAGAGAGCATGCCCTGGAGGTGGGGGTCGATCCGGCGTTCACGGTGGTGGCGGACATGGAGGCCGAGTGGATGCTCCAGACCTGTCTGGAGGATGTGGTCTCCAAGCCGCCCGACGTCAGGATCGCGCAGTGCCTGGATGACCTCTTCTCCGAGTACGGGGTGGAGACGGTGAAGGAGAGCATACGCATCCTCATCGAGGCCTCGTCTCTCTCGGAGAGGGGCTTCGACTCGCTCGACTTCGGCCCCGAGGCTAAAAGCCCGAGGGAGATCGCCATGATGCTTGGCGATCGCATCCGCGCGGGCCTGGCGGAGGTGGCGGGATCGAATTGCGAGCTCGTCTCCTTCACCGAGCAGAAGGGCAAATTGGAGTTTCTGGCCGAGGGTCTCTTCGAGCTGCTCCAGACCGACTTTGGGCTGGACGGGTTGTGCGATCTTCTGGGCGAGAGGATGGCCGGCCTCAGGAGGATGAGCTCGAAGAAGTTCCCCGTGGAGAGGGATGCGATCTCCAAGTGCATAGGGGAAGTCGCGGGAGCGTGCGCTGACGTTCTCGCTTCGATCGCACGTGGGCTTGCCGACGAGCTCGGGCATGTGGCCTCGGTGGTGAGGGACCGCTACGACGAGGAGAAGCGCGCTCAGGGACGCCTCTCCAACGACGACCTTCTGGTGGTGGCCCTGAAGACGCTCAGGACTCATCCTGAGATCGCAGAGTCGTACCGGGAGAGGTTCTCCCTGGTGATGGTCGACGAGTTCCAGGACACCTCGCAGCTCCAGATCGATCTGATCGAGCAGATCGTGGGGCCGGATGCCCAGCTGTGCACCGTGGGCGACGCTCAGCAGTCGATCTACAGGTTCCGCAGCGCGGACGTCAACGTCTACGAGAAGTTCATCTCCGATTCGGGAGCCACCCCCGTCAAGCTCGATCTCAACTTCAGGTCGCATCCCGACATACTCGCCTTCTCCAACTCCGTCTTCGAGCAGCCCCATATGTTTGGAAGGCACTACCTAGAGCTCAAGCCGGGAAAGGCCGCGAAGGATGCAGGGGAGGGTCCCGGGCGGCTCTCGCCGCGAGTCGAGATGGTGGTCGTCGCGTGCGAGGCGTCTAGCGGGGTGTCCCTGTCGGATGCGAGGCGCTACGGCGCTGCGGAGATCGCCGACAGGTTCGCGCGGATGCGGGATGCGGGCGCGTCACCCGGGGACATGGTGGTGCTGCTCGGCAAGTCGAGCAACGCGGAGATCTACTCCAACGCGCTGGCCGCGAGAGGGTTCGAGGTCGTTGTCGCGAAGGGATCGGGATTCTGGCAGACGCCCGAGTGTAAGCTGGTCTCCGACATCCTCCGCATGCTCGCCGACCCCAACGACTCGGAGGCGCTCTTCGGTCTGATGGACGCGGGATTCGTCCCTGTGGGAGTTGTCGACATGGTAGATCTCTCCATCTGCGACACGGGGATACGGGGCATTGGCCGGGGGTTCTCCAGGATCGAATGCGACGCGGAGGGCCCTGCTGGGACGATCCGCAGGCTCGTCGACGACGGCAGGAGGCTTCTAGCCGACAACGGTGCCGCCAGGGTGGTGGAGTGGATGCTCTCCGACTCCGGGTTGATGGACAGGCTCTCCCGGCAGGGGGCCGACGGTTCGGCGAGGGCCGCGAACCTGCTGAAGGCCGTGAGGATGGTCGAGGAGCAGGAGAGGTCTGCGGGTTGCGGGATAGCTACCACGAGCAGGCGCTTCGCGGCGAGGATCGACGAGGGGGAGAAGGACGCGCCGGGAGTCCTGATGTCGGGCGGTTCGGATGCCGTGAGGATCATGACGATCCACGCCTCGAAGGGACTCGAGTTCCCGATAGTCGCGATGGCGGAGTTTGAGGATCCCAGCGGACCCAAGACCGCAGTCGCCTGTGAGACGCTGCGGGGGACCACGTACTGCCAAGTCGAGCCAAGAAGATGGAAGGACTCCTACGAGAAGATCGCACGCAAGGGGAGGAACTACCTGAAATCCAAGGCCGGATCGCTCGACGACCCGGCTTCCGTCCTGGCGAACCCGATGAGCCTCAGGGAGTTCCAAGTGGCGCTCCAGGCCTTCGGGACGAAGGAGGAGCTCGCCGAGTCACGCCGCAAGATGTATGTGGGGATCACCAGGGCCTCCGAGGCGCTGGTGATGTTTCTGCCCCTGAAGGGCGCCGTCTCGGAGGACTCCATCGCGAACGACCTGCGCACAGCCTTCTTCGAGACGGAATCGTTTCCGATCGAGAGCCGCATGTTCGACTACGGCGGAACCGAGCCTGGGTGTTACCGGCGTCTGGATCTCGTGGTCGACGGGGACGGGGAGGTCATGGTCGCCGGGGATCCGGACCACGAGCTCCCGCAGTCGCCCGAGCGCCCGGTGGATGGGGAGATCCCACCCTACGAGGCGAGGACGCGCTTCGACATCAGGGTCGACGGCGCCGCCCGTGCTCGCAATATGTTCTCCTACAGCTCGA
>CAZPAN010000086.1:0-7015 GCA_964584585.1 uncultured Coriobacteriaceae bacterium
TGATCGGGTATATGCCCGCCACCTCGGTGAACGCGTACGACACGTAAGCAGCTGCGTTGTTGCCGTCCATCGATTTGAATTCTCGCGTCATAGGCCTCTCCCCTGCTGAATGGATACAAGATACGGCCGGGAACAGCGATGTCGCACAGATTCAGCACCTTAGTGCGAGGCGAATCGGCTGGGACACGGCTGTTCCTATCGTCTTGCGGCCAACTAGCCCGGTTCGTAAGGGAACCAGGTATACCCACCTATTTTATAATAGGAGAGCAAAACATTGCGGGACGCAGCGCGGAAAAGCACAGGGGCGTGCCCGTCGGTAAGTGGGATGAGCGCGCGCATTCGATTTACGAGTTCCAGCCGTCTGCAAGCGGCTTACCGAGTTCTTGCGACAGCAGAGGGAGCAACTCGCGCAGCGTCTTGTCGATGGTCTTTTTCTTGAGCTGGCATTCCCAGACAACATGCACCGTCCAGCCTTCCTTGCGCAGCTGCGCGAGCGTGCGCTCGTCGCGCTCGACGTTGCGTTCGAACTTGATATGCCAATATTCAACGTGCGATTTCGGCATGCTCAGGCGACAGTGCGGACAGCGATGCCAGAAGCAGCCCATGATCTGGATGGCGACGCGCTTACCCGGCCAGGCGATATCAGGGCGTCCGGGCGCCTTCCACTGGAGGCGGTAGCCGGTAAGCCCCGCCGCACGCAGTCGGACGCGCATGACGAGCTCGGGCTTGGTGTCTTTGTTCTTGTTGCCCTGCATCGACTTGCGCACGTGCCCGTTCGTCGCGGCGGGAGAAGCGGGCGACTCGCGACCGGCGGACAACATGGAGCAGGGGTTCCGCTCGACAGCTTTCCCTTCACGCAGTGTTTGTTCGAAATCGCTCATGCGGACAAGTGTAGCACGCGTCGAACGCTGGGGTTTCAGCAGACAGAGAAGCGTCTGCCTTCTGAAACCCCCGCACCTGGAGGCGACGTCCGTCGAAAGCCCTGCAAACGCGAAGTGACAGCAGGTAGCGCGCGGTCACCCCTCGGACTGGTCCTCTCTATTGGCGTCAAGCACATCGAGCAGCTGCTCGCGCGAATTCACGCCGATTTTCTGATAGATATGGGAGATATGCGTCTTCGCCGTACTCTGGGAGATGACAAGTTTTTCGGCGATTGAAGAGACGCCTCGACCGCGACCGAGCAGCAGCAGCACGTCGAGTTCGCGTGGAGACAAGCCGCATCGACACGCCACGGCCTCGCACGCGGCTTCGAACGGCGCGGGCAGGTCGGCATCGTTCGATGCCTCGCTATGTTCGCGCTCCTGCTCCGTTTCGGCGAGCCGATCGGGCATCTCGAAGGGAATGCAGGCGACGACAACGTTGAGCACGATCACGAACGCGCAGAGCACCGGCAGAAACGCCTGCTCTCCCCCGGGCACGAACGCCTCAAGCCACAACCCGCACGCCACAGCGAAGCACCAGCCTACGAGCATGCCCGCATACACGGGGATACGCCCTCGGGACAGATGGTAGTTCGCCGATAATCCGAACCGCTGCACCATCGTAATCTGCACGGCAAGACTATTCGATGAGAAAAACACCAACACGGCAAACGCGACAACGAAAAAGGCGGCGCGCGTGAAACCGTCCGAGAACATCATAGGAAAGATGAGCGCGGCGATCACGACAGGCAGCACGATCCGCTCCGCGATCCCAAACGGAACGTAGCCTCGATAGCGAAGGAACAACAGCCCGTACAGGAGGCATCCGGACAGCAGACCGAGCGCGAGAAGCAGGGAGGCATCAGCTGCAGACGGGGCGAATTCAAGCACGCACTGGGCGACGAACCCGAGGATGACACCGTACAGAAAGATGACGGCAGCTGTACGCAGCGTAAGCGGGAAGACCTTGCGCGAATCGGCGCTGCTACGATACGCTCGTTCCGGAAGTTGGGAGCGACACAGCGCAAGCACACCGAGCGACGCGAGCAGATAGACGATAGCGAAATAGAACGCGTAGCCCGGGATAACGACGCCTGTGAGGATATAGAGCGCGGCACCGATCGTGATGGAGAGCACAACGAGCAGCGGCACGTGCGAAGCGCCCCGAGAAAGCGCACAGACCCACGCATGCGACGTCGCGCCGAGCGACAGGCCGATGCAGACGTTGCTCGCATGGATGCCGACACCGCCCGCAAGAAAGAGCACAGCGGCGGCAAGCGCGCACAGGGAGGCCACGATCGCACGCTCGCCCCGCCGCCGTTCAAGCCGGTCGGCGCAACGCCACATCGCGAACATCGCCACGACGACGCCGCCCTGGCACACGGCAGAGACGAGCGGACTCTGTGGCGACAACGGATCGGAAGTCTCCAGGGAGAACGGCCCGATCACACAGACAAGGTACGCTCCCCATGCAAACGCGAACCCAATGACGAGCAGCGCGTCCAAAAGCGCGCGCACGTTGTACGCAGCTTCCGTGTCCCCCATCGTTCCCTCCCGCTCCGTTCAGGATATCGCCCGTATCATACTCCATGCCGGCTCCGTGCAGACGGCCAGACCGGACACGCTACAACATGATCGAAACGAGGCCGGGCATAACGAACACGAAGCACAGCACGACCGCTGCAAACGCAAAGACACCGACTTTGAAGAACTCCCAGATCGAGTAGTATCGGTGCGAATATGAAATAAGGTTCATGTTGTCGATGGCGAGAAGCAGATTGCTCGATGCCGCAAAAGCCGCGAGAAGCACGAAGAGGACAGGGTCGATGCCAGCGGCGAGTGCCACCTCGATGAGCGAAGGCGTCACGACCATCACATACGCCGCACCCGCCGGTACGGCGATGCGTACGAGAGGCGCGACGAAACTCACGAGCGCCAGCAGCGGCCCCACCCCGCTCACGGTGCCGACCAACACCGATCCGACAAACCATGCCGCCGCACCCTTCGATACGATGGCACCGCACATGGCCTGCGTCGATCCGACGAGGATGACGGAATCCCACAGTACGGCATCTTTGAAGCGCTTCCAATCGAGCACATCTACGCCGGGAAGAAAGAGGCAACATGTACTGATGACGGCGATGATCGTGATATCCCAGCCCGTCCACGTTGTGGCGAGCCACACGGCGATCGTCGCTCCCATGATAACGGCAACCTTTTTGTCTATCGCGCTCCATTTCTTTTCGATCTCGAGCTTACCAAGAATCACGTCGACAGTCTCCTGCCGAATGTCTTCGGGTTTGATCACTGAGACTAGGGCGACGTAGGCGACGGCGGCTACGATAACGACCGTCGGGATCGTGACGAGCATCCACGGGATGAACGGGATCGAATACCCGAGCTGCTGCTGGAGGATATTGTTCGCCATGACGTTGAGGGGACTACCTGCTGGCGAGGCAAACCCGCCGATGCCCACCATGAGGGGCACGCAGATCATGAGCGCCTTGGCGAAGCGGGACGTCCCCTTCTCGCAGCTCTCCGTCTTGATGACGGACAAGGCGATACCGACAATCATTGCACAGCACGGGACGTCGGCAACGAACACCGACATCAGAAGGCAGAACGCCACGAAGGCGAGGATTACCCGGTTGCCGCTCGTCCCTGCACGCTTGAGCAACATCGCGAGGATTCGGTCGGGAATGCGCGTGCGCAGCAGTGCAGCGGTCATGCCGAACGAGCAGATGAGGAACACCACAGCTGAACTGAACCAGCTCGACCACAACTCCGTTGGCGACACGATGCCGAGCACCGCATAGAACGTACACAACAGCAAGGCCGAGATTGCGATCGGCATCGGCTCGGTCACCCAGAGAAATATCCCTGAGATAAGAATAAATATTGCCGCGAGCGCCTCACGAGCTAGCCCTGCGGGCAAAGGAAGCGCGTATGCGCATGCCACGACAGCGGCCACGACGGCTAAACAGGCCACCTTGTAAAGCAAGCCCTTTTCGCGCGAAACGGACTTTCGGTTCCATATATTGCTGCTCATTGAATTGCCCCCCGCTGCAGCGGACGCCCCGGCTCCCCTGCCGAGACGTCCATCGGCCTCACGGCCGACCCCTTTCGAAAGCGAAGTCGCTTATTACCGTGAGAACGCGAGATCGCCCAGAACGACGTCCAACTCGCGCGCGTCGGCACCACACGAGAGCACCGCGTATCCCTCGAGCACGGCATCGACACGATAGTCGTCTGGCTCGATTTGGTCGAACCTGAAATCACCGAACTCATTCGTCCGCGTCCGCGCGACGACGTTCCCGTCCGAGTCAAAAAGCGCGACGTCGGCATCGATGACCACTTCGTCGGCGGCAAAATCGACGAGGCAGCCCGCCACGAACCGCTTCGGGAGATTTTTATACCACACACGCCCGCCGAGACCAGCCACTTCGTCGAGAAGCTCAGCGCCCGCAAGGTCAAGCTCGAACTCCTCGCCAAATCGCAGCGCATCGGTTGCACAGGCGTCGACGCAGCGCGGAACTTCCCAGCCATCGTCGAGCAGATGAGCGCAACCTGTGCACTTCTGCGGCAGCGCGAGCTCCTCGTTCCAGTAGATCGCTCCGAGCGGACACGCGTCGACGATCTCGCGATGACCCTTCGCCTTTTCCGGATTGACGATGACAAGGCCATCGTCGCGGCGGTACACCGCGCCTTCCGGAGCAGCCGCCACGCAGGGAGCGCTTTCACAGTGCGCGCAGAGCACGGGCTTGTAGGAGACCTTCACCACCGGAACCCGGCCCCGCGTCTTCTCGTCGATGCGGCACCAGAATTGCCCCGTAAGCGGTTGTTCGGCGGCGTACGGGAGCCACTGCGTGCCGCAGTGCTCGTCCTTGCATGCAATCTGGCAGTTGTAGCAGCCGTTGCACCGATCAACGTCAATGAGAAATGCCTTCATGTCCTATTCGCCCTCCTTGACCATGCGTGCCGTCGCCACCGAGCCGTACGCCGCATCGTACGCGCGACCGAACGCCTCGGGATAGCGTTGCGCAAGATCTTCCACGTCGACTTTCTCGATGTTGACGAGGAAGCTGTTCGTCACTTCCCCCGCGCAGTTCGGCGATGTCGTCGCCGTGGGACAAATTAAGTTGTTCGCGCCCCCGCGGTCGAGCCCTCCGACGCCCGCAACAATGGGGTCGGCCCGTGCACCGTGATCTTGGTACAGCACACCCTCCATCACGCGTTCCGTCACGTTTACCGCGCCAAGTACGCCCCCCCGCTCGTTGTAGATCTTGGCAATGTCTCCCTGGGCAAGGCCGAGGCGCTCCGCGTCGCGCGGATTAACCCAGATGGGCTCATAGAGATAGCCGTCGGGACCTTTGAGCTTACATGTCGGAATCTCGCGGAGCCACGGAATGTCGTCATCGTTGGCATGCACGCGCCAGCGTGGATGGTTCGACATCATGAGGAACGGGTAGGACTTCGCGCGTTCGCCGCCGCGACGCTCATCGTGCTCTTCCGTGCGTTCAATCCAGTGCGCCACCGGGCCGCGCACCGTGTCGTCGGGAAAGTTCTCTGCGATGCCGGTCGCGTAGATCTCGATCTTGCCCGTCGGGGTACCGAGCGGATGGCCTTCCGGATCATGCAGGAACTCCGAAAGCCCCACTGGCGCATCCTCCCAGCCCTCCTTTGTCGGAATCATCGCGAACTGCTGCTCTTTGAACGTGTCGAAATCGATCTCGTCGGTGATCCCACAATGATCGAAGCCGTTTCGAATCCACCCCGCAACGTCTTTGCCGTCCATGTAGCGATCGTACATGTCCTCGTAGCGCCCGCCAAGTTGTTCGAGCTTCTTGGCAACCTCACCGACGGCCTCCATGTCGGACAGCGACTCTCCCACGTGCGCGATCGCCGGGCGTTCATAGGTTGCGATGCTCCACTGGCCGGAGAAACAATCCGTCGCAAAGTCCTCAAGCTCGAACTTCGTGGAGATCGGCAGGATGATATCGGCGAAATGACAGTCGTTCTCGAACCACGGATGCTGCACGAGGAAGGTCTCTATGTTTTCCGACCGGATGGCATCCTGGAAGCTGTTGCCGCCGTTCCAGCACGTCGTCCAACATGGACTGTCGGACCAGACCATGTGGAGCACAGTCGCATCCTTGTGCGGATGCTCGAAACGCAGGAACTGGTCGACGCGCGGCAGCGAGCATTCCGTATGGCCGTACCAGGCAATCTCCTCGCCGCGCAGCGCCTGGGGAATGAGTGTTTTGGGAATGAAGCTCTCCTGCACGTCTCCCCCGTAGCCACCCCGGTAGGCGCCGGCGGTGTTGAGCAGCTTCTTTGAGGGGGGCATCGGGTTAAAGCCCTCGATGCCGAACAGCGACCACTCGATCATCTTAAACTGATGACGGCCGGGATTGCCCATGCCCTGCATGCTGAGCAGATAGATCTCGAGACGGGCTGGCTCGTGGGAGAAGCATGATCGGATGTAGCCACCGCCGTTGCAGTGAGCGATTGACACCTTGTGCCCGGCCCAGTACCGTGCAAGCGCCTTGATGCGATACGATGGGATGCCGCACTTCTCGGCCGCCCACTCCGGCGTCTTCGGCTCGCCGTCCTCACGGCCGAGCACATAGTATTC
Organism: uncultured Coriobacteriaceae bacterium; assembly: GCA_964584585.1. Taxonomy (GTDB): domain Bacteria; phylum Actinomycetota; class Coriobacteriia; order Coriobacteriales; family CADBOM01; genus CAZPAN01. Next base: position 6,556 of record CAZPAN010000086.1, read on the forward strand.
AAGCCAGTCGAAGCCGATCGCGTGCGTGTCAATGTAGTCGCGGTCGTAGGTTCCCTCGGTCATCCATACGTAGATGATCGCAAGCTGCAACGCTGCATCGGTGTTCGGAAACACGGGGATCCACATGTCTGCATGGACGGCGTTTCCGTAGTTCACGTCGGGAGCGATGTAGATAGACATGATGCCGAGGTCGTTGAACCAGTAGCTCAGGCGCGAGGCCATCTGGCCGCCCCAACCCCACGGCGTCGTTTCGGGGTCGGCGCCCCAGAACAGGATCGCGTCTCCATGTTCGGAGACATCCTTGATGATGTTAGACTGGATTGCCTGTTGACCCATCGGATCCATTCCCCACACGTGCTTGGCGCCCCAGTACCAGCCCTCCCAGCTATCGGCGTTGCGCGCCTGCTGACTAAAGCCTCCGAGCTTTTTAAGCAGATGCGTCATACAGCCGTGCGGGCCG
>CAZPAN010000087.1:0-6867 GCA_964584585.1 uncultured Coriobacteriaceae bacterium
AGCAAGCGGCACACCTCGCACGGTCACGGTGTATTCCGCGCCTGTCTCGTGGACGCTTCTCACCAAAGACGACAAGCTGGCTTTAGCCTCGCTGAGAGAAACTGTGGTAGGCATGGCGTTCCTTTTTCGATCCTTAAGCCTGCGTCTCGATTCTACTATGGGTTTGACTAACTAAGTAGTCAATTGTTCAAGTGATATCCCTTGCTCTTTGTCGATTAGGGGGTTAGCAACCGAACACCGCACCGTCAGATAAATTCGCCGTCGCATCGAAGCCGCTGGCCTTTCGCAAAACGGGACTCGCGATGCCCGCTTGCATTAATCTCGAATCGCGACGACCGCCGGCTCGATGATGTCGACGGATCCCGAAACGGCAACGGAGCCGGCAAGCGGCCGAGTGCACCTCCGTCGCCGCCATGCACGCAAAAGCGCTTCCAGAACGAACGGAGGAACATGAAGGGCGGAGGATTCGCATCTTTGCTCGCGGTGCTGTACGGCACCGCCTTTCTCTCAGGGTTCAACGAGAACCTCCTCAACATGAGCCTGGTGTCGATCATGGCGGATTACTCCATCGACGCCACGGCCGCCCAGTGGCTTGTGAGCGGGTACATGATCGTCGCGACCGTGATCGTCACCTGTATGGCCTACCTCTACCGGAAGATCCCGCTGAAAACCCTGTTCTTCATCGCATCCGCGTTCAGCTTCGCAGGCTCGCTCATGGGACTTTGCGCGATGAACTTCCCCTTCCTGATGACGGCCAGAGTCGTCCAGGCCATCGGAACCGGCATCTTCATCCCGATGATGATGAACACCATCCTCGTCGTGACGCCCCGCAACCGCCTCGGCACGTTCATGTCGATAGGCAGCTGCATGATCCTGTTCGGACCCGCGTTCGCTCCGGTGGTCAGCGGGTCGTTAGTCACCCTGCTCGGATGGCATAGCGTCTTCATCATCCCAACCGTCACGATGGCGCTCCTCGCCGTGCTCGGAGCGTTCTTCGTCCGCAACCTCGAGAACCACGAGGCCCATCTAGACGTCGGATCGGTGGCGCTTTCCGCGATCGCACTGGTCACGCTCTCGTTCGGCCTGATGGAGATCACGATCGACTGGACGGTAGCTGCCGCCTCCCTGGCGGTCTTCGCAATCACCGTCGTGATCTTCGTCATCAGGCAACTGCGAGCAGAAAACCCGCTGATCGATCTCTCCCCCGTGTTCAGACGCGGGTTCAAACCATGCTTGATGCTCTCGATGCTCGCGATGATGACCTCCTTTTCGCTCAGCGTCCTTCTGCCCCTGTACTTCGAGGGCTCGCTGGGGATGACCTCCATGCTCGCCGGCTTCGTGATCCTCGTCCCCGTGCTCGCAAACATGGGGTCAGCCCTCGTCTCAGGGAGGATCCTCGACAAGCGCGGCGAATGGCCTCTGCTTCCTCTCGGCTTTTTGATCTCGACAACCGGCCTAGGAATCATGGCGGCCACGGCCGGGGGAATGTCGTTCGCATGGGTGTTGGTCGGCGCTGTCGGGGCGTACACGGGAGTGGGGATGGTGATGTCTCCCTCGCAGTCATCCGGGCTACGCAGGCTTCCTCCCAAGGAGAACCCGCACGGTGTCACGCTGATGTCGACCTTCATCCAGATCGCCGCGTGCATAGGCCCCTCGATGTACACCGGGATCCAGTCCTCCACGCTTGAGGCGGTAACACAGGCCGGCGCCGGATACGTCGAGGGCAACGCGCTCGGGTTCTCGATGGCGATCCTCGTGGCGGCGGTGATCTCGGGAGCAGGACTCGCAGTGTCTTTCATCTACGCGCTGAGAATCCGTTCGGAGAAACGGGAACTCAAGGCAAAATAGGTCAGGTGGTGGTGCGAGGCAGGCTACAACCCGGCCGCAGCCGCCACCGAGACGGCTAGGGACTCGGAGATCGTGTTGGCGCCCCCGAAGAACAGGACCGAGCTGATCTGCTCTGCACTCTGGGAGACGAGCTCCCCGACCGCTCCCAACTCCGAATCCGAGTCATCGATCAGCAGAAGGGCGCTTCCCTCTATACCCATCAATGGTCCAGCGACAAGAGCGTCGGCGAAGACGGAACCCGAGGCGAAGCCGACGCCGTCGATGGAGAGCACTCCCTCGGTAATCGTCTCAGAGGCGATGGCGGCGCTGGTCATGTACCTGTCGGCACCAGCCCACCTCTCGCAGGAAAGCCCTATTTCCGCAAGCTGAGATTCCACAGTATCGCTCACCGAGCTGGCCCCTCCCACGATCACCACCCGGTCGATGGCACCGCTCGACCTGGCATCGAGCAGCAGCTCCATGGTCGATCGGTCGAGGGTACCGTCGCTCGCCGTGAGGAACAGCGGGGCCGTCTCGGCGAACGCATAGGGCGAGATCGAGAGGGAGTCGGCGAATGTCTTTCCCGAGGCGACTATCGCGGTGCTCCCCCAGAAATCCGATTGGTACCGGTAGATCTCCTCTGCGGTTTCCTGCCTATCGGAGCCGGCGATCCTGTCGATCTCCACATTCGGCAGGGCTTGGGAGATGGCAGTCTCCAGGTTCCCCGAGAGCGTCGAGCGCCCTCCGACCAGAATCACCTCCGATGGCGATATCTCGGTCAGCACGTCGAGGGTGGCCTTGGGCAGGCCGGTCGAGGTCGCAAGCACTATCGGCGCGCCGAGAGCGCCGGCCAGGCCGGATGCCGCCAGCGCGTCGGGGTAGCTCTCCCCCGAGGCCACTATCACGACGTCGATCTCCTCGCCCCGCATCGACGCCGATATTTCGAACAGGATCGCCGCCGCCTTAGAGGTTTCGTACCTGTTGTCTCCGGAGATGCGGGTGACCTCCTCGTAGATGATGGTCTTGACCGCCAGGCTCTCCGCGCCGATCGCGGTCACGCCGTTGCCCGTGGCGATTGGCGTGACCGTGTAGCTGTACGCCGTTCCAGCCTCCGCGTCCGTGTCGAGATAGAACCACGACCCATCCGAGGCGGGCGAGTCGACCTCGGCGATCTGCAGGCCGGTTTCCGAACCAGCATCATAGCGGGTGATGATGTAGCGGCTGGCGAGCGGCGCGGCCTCCCACGAGATGGAGATCCCCTGCCCCAGCGCGCTTTGCGCGGTAAGAGCCGAGGGAAGCTCGATCTCCTTCACGCATATCGATATCGACCCTTGTAGATCGGAATCATCCGCAGCCATGACGGTTATGGAGACCCTTCCCGCCCCGACTCCGATCACGGTACCGTCCGAGGAGACGGTGGCGATCGAAGGATCCTCCGACGACCATATCCACGAGATACCGCAATCCACGTTATCGGAAGCTATGACCTGGAGCTGAAGAGACTGGGTGCGGTAGATGGTGGTCGCGTTGTCGGAGGCGGAGACGACCACCTCGGTGGCCTTTTCAAGCGCTGCGGTGGGGTTGATCTTGCCGTATCCGTAATGATCGTCCCTGCCCGACTCACCCAGATCGGTCGCGGTGGACAGCAGGACCTCCTCCACCCTGTCGGCCGTGATCCCCGGAACCGCCGCGAAGAGCAGGGCCGCCACTCCGGAGACCATAGCCGATGCCATCGAGGATCCTCCGAGCTCTCCATACCCGTTGTTCAGGTACGTGGACCAGATGCCGACCCCCGGAGCGGCGATGTCCTTGAACTCGTTGTAGTCGGCCCAGCTGGGAGTCTCGTCATCGGAGTCGATCGGCACGACGGAGATCACCGAATCGTAGTCGGCCGGGTAGCAGGGATCAGTCATCGGATTTCCGCTGCCGTCTCCGTTTCCGCCCGCCGAGACGGTGAGGATGTTGTAATCGTACCTCGCCTCGATGATCACCGACTCCAACAAGGGGTTGGCATCGCTGTACCCGCCAAGGCTCATGTTGACGACCCTGATGTCGTCCAGCTCCCCGCTGTCGATCAGGCCGAAGATGTACTCGTATGCCTGTATGAGCCTCGAGTCGGTGGAGACGACTTGCCCCTGGGATGAGGTGTAGAAGACGTTGATCGGAAGCACGTTGGCGTTGTAGGTCACCCCGGCGATGCCTATGCCGTTGTTGGCCTCGGCTCCGATTATGCCGTCCACGTGTATGCCATGCGCGTAGCTGCTAGAAGTCGTCGACTCAGTCACCGGCTCTCCTGCGACGACATCCCAGGCGTGCTCGAGATCGATGGTGCCCGCCAGATCGGGATGATCGATGGATGTGCCGCTGTCGATCACGGCTACGGTGACCGTCCCCTCCACCCTCGCGTAATCCCAGGCCTCGAACATATCCAGGCTGTAGAGCCACCACTGGTTATACTGGACGTTCGAGTTAGAGGTGTTGGCCATGGGATCGTTTACGGTGGTCGTCATCTGGGTATAGATGTAGTCGGGCTGCGCATAGGCCACTCCGGGAACCTCCGAGGCGACGACGACGGCGTCGGCGACGCTCATCGAGTCGGGGATCTCCACCGTTACCGCCGCCCCATCGTTTCCGACCGAGTCGGCGATCACCTCGGAGCCGTCTGCCGAGAGCGCATCGGCAACCTGCGAATCGCTCTCCTCGTAAGCATCCTCCTCGTATACGACGATGATGGAATCGGAGGAATAGCTGCCCTCCGCCTCCTCCACGGTTTCCCTGAGCAGGTCGGAGTCCATGGTCTTGTATCGCTCGGCGGACTCGTACGAGATATCCTCGGAATCAGAGACGGCTGAAGCGATCGGGATCATCGTCAACAGCAGCACAGCGGACAATACGAACGACATCGTCGGCCTGACGGTCCCGCAGAGCTTCTTCGACACATTAGATCCCATCGCCTGATGCGCTCCTCTCATGTGGCGCGCGCCCGAGCGTCCAGGTCGCGCCGAAGACATTCGATCGACAAAACCCTATTCCATTATGAGGCATAGCGGGAGCAGCTGCCAATCGTAAAGGGATACAGGTGCAAGTTGACCCTGGTCCGGCCCGATGCAAGAATCACCACTGAATCGCATGACGAAGAGGCCTCACCGACGGGGGAGACGATGGAGATATCGAGACTGGTGGAGAGTCAGCGCAGCTTCTTTTTCACGGGTGCCTCGCGGACGCTGGAGTTTCGCCTCGAAGCCCTCCGCAAGCTGAAAGCGGCGTTGCTGGCGCATGAGGACGACGTGAACGCCGCTCTTCTCGAAGACCTCGGCAAGCAGCCCGCCGAGTCTTACATGTGCGAGACGGGCATCGTTTTGGAGGAGATCGGCTACCATCTCAAGCACCTCCCCAGGCTGATCCGCGACCGCAAGGTCCCAACCCCGCTCGCACACTTCAAGTCGAGAAGCTTCGTCTCGCCCGAGCCGCTCGGGGTCGTCCTCGTAATGTCCCCATGGAACTATCCGGTTCAGCTCTGCCTCGTCCCGCTCGTGGGAGCGATATCGGCCGGGAACTGCGCGGTGGTCAAGCCCTCCGCCTACGCCCCGGCGACGAGCTCCATCATAGCCAGGATCATCTCGATGACCTTCCCGCCCGAGCACATCGCGGTGGTGGAGGGCGGACGCCAGAGCAACAGCGCCCTTCTGGAGCAGGCTTTCGACCATATCTTCTTCACCGGCAGCATCGCGGTGGGCAAGGTAGTGATGCGGGCGGCATCGGAGCACCTCACCCCTGTAACTCTCGAACTGGGCGGGAAGAGCCCGGTCATCATCGACCGCAGCGCCAAGATCGAGCTGGCGGCCAGAAGGATCGCGTTCGGGAAGGTTCTCAATGCCGGGCAGACCTGCGTCGCTCCCGATTACATGCTCGTCCCACGCGACATGCGCGACGAGCTGGTCGAGGCCATCCGAGCCGAGCTGGGGAGGTTCTTCCCGGGAGGGGCCATGTCCGACCTTCCTAAGATCGTCAGCCAGAGGCATTGCGAGAGGATTCGCAGGCTGATCTCCACGAGCGGCAGGATCGTGATCGGCGGCCGCTGCGACCCCGACCGGCGCTTCATAGAACCCACGGTGCTGGTGAACGTCGACCCGTCCGATCCGGTGATGCAGGAGGAGATCTTCGGGCCGGTGCTGCCGATAATCGACTGCGGATCCATCGATGAGGCGATCTCCTTCGTGAGGGCACGTCCCAAGCCGCTGGCGTTGTACCTGTTCTGCGAGGACCGCGAAGTGGAGAGGCGGGTGCTGAACGGCTGCTCTTTTGGCGGGGGATGCGTCAACGACACGGTCATCCAGATCGCCACCACGAACATGCCCTTCGGCGGGGTCGGAGAGTCGGGCATGGGCGCGTACCACGGCGAGAGGAGCTTCGAGGTCTTCTCGCATATGCGGTCGATAGTGCGTAAATCCACCTTGTTGGATCTGCCGATGAGATACCACCCGTACACCAAGAGGAACCTGAAATTGATCAAGCGCTTCCTGAAATAGGGACGCAACACGGGCCGGAGGCCGGCGGGGTTCGAGAAGCGAGCAGCGCAGGGCGGAAGACCGCGACGTGAGAGCCGGCCGGACGGCTACGACACGGGTCGGAGGCCGACGGGGTTCGGACGGTGCAGGACGGACGGCTGCGGCACGAGCCGGAAGGGCGGGAGTGTCTAGACGATGTCCCGGCGCAGGCGGGAGCGCAGAGTGTCGTCAGGGCCGTGGTAGAGGTCGAACCGCTCGAAGAGCTTCGCCATCGTGACATCGTTTCCCGAGGTCAGCCTGTTCAGGCCCCAGAGCGAGGTAGCCTCCTGGGTCCCGTCGATGAGGCGAAGCCCCCCGTAGGGTCTCGCGAGCACGACCGGGGTGTCGGCTATCAGCTCCATGAACTTCAGCCACATGTCATCGCCGTTGGGGGCAAGCTCCATGAAGAGATCCTCGTCGAAGGCCTCCTCTGGCAGGCAGCGCGGCGGGAAGAGCGTGCCAGCGCCCGGGGTGGCGTACAGATCCATCCTCT
>CAZPAN010000088.1:0-6840 GCA_964584585.1 uncultured Coriobacteriaceae bacterium
AGACGAGAGGCGATCTGGAGATCATGATCGAGATGCACAGGCGTCTCTATCCCGATTCGACGAAACCGGGTTGGTCCTGTCCTGAAGACTATATAGACAACGAGCTGAAGAAGATCGCGGGCATGGACGCCACCTTCGCCGATCTGAAGGAGCATGTCATAGGCCAGTACGAGATCGAGTACCGCAAGTACGAGAAGGGGATGCTGAGAGCCGACGGAGCCCCTGGTTTCAACACGCCCACGGGCAGGATAGAGCTGTGGTCTACGATTCTGCAGAGGCTTGGGGACAACCCGCTGCCGTACTACATAGAACCCTATTTCTCCGCGCGAAGCCGCCCGGATCTAGCCGAGGAGTACCCGCTGATATCGACGAGCGGGGCGAGGAGGTTCACCTCGTTCCATTCGGAGAACAGGCAGATAGACACTCTGAGGGAGATCCACCGCTACCCGACCGTTCAGATCCACCCCGCCACCGCAAAGAAGCACGGGATAACGCAGGGATGCTGGGTATGGGTGGAAAACCCATGGGGAAAGGCTAGGCTCGTGGCCGATGTCACCCCGATAGTGAAGGAGAACGTGGTGTCGAGCGACCATGGTTGGTGGCTCCCGGAGGAGGACCCGGAGAAGCTGTACGGTCTCTTCGACGTGGGGATCGGCCAGACGGTTCCGCATGAGGAGAACGGGCCGCTCGGGTTCGGCACCTACTACAAATGCATGCCATGCAAGATATACAGGGCCTGAGGTGATGGATCGCATGAGATACGGGCTGATGATCGACAACGAGTACTGCACGGGTTGCCACAGCTGCGAGGTGGCCTGCAAGAACGAACACGACCTTCCGCTGGGACAATGGGGGATAAAGGTCCTCGAGCTGGGTCCCTGGAAGCTCATGGACGGGAAACGTTGGGAGTACCGGTATGTTCCCGTGCCGACATCCTACTGCGACCTCTGCGTGAGCAGGGTGGATAGAGGCGAGGTCCCGAGCTGCGTCCTGCACTGCCTGGCGAGCGCGATAGAGTACGGGCCGGTGGATGAGCTTGCGGTCAAGATGGACGAGAAGGGGAAGATGGCCTCGATATTCGTGCCCTGACGATCCAGACCCGATCTACGTGCGGCAAACCGTCCACGCCACGGCCGTAGATCGCCTTAAAGCTGAGGAGCGGTTGCGTTGTAGATCGGGTCTCAGTCAGATTCGAGGGGGGGGGGGGAGGCATTGCCGATGTTCAGGTTTTCGTAGAGGGAATCCCAGACTATGTCGACATATTTGCCGTAATACTTCTTGGCAGACTCCCTGTCCAGCATCTTGCTGTGCTCGAACCTCATCCTGTCGGTGGCATGCCTGTACAGGGCCATGAGCACGATGGCCGCCTTGTGGGCGAATCCGCCGGAGGTGACGCCACGTTTCAGCTGCTCCTGCTGAAGGACTCTTTGGTATATGTTCTCGGTGATCTTGAAGTTCTCCAGCTCGAAATCCGTGAACACCCCGTTGGTGTCGCGGGAGGCGCTGAGCACGAAGGTGACGTCGAAGAGGCAGAACATCTGGTGGTAGTCGTATGCCATCAGCTCGATGATCTTGTCTCGTACAGGCATGTCGGAGGAAAGCTCGTCCGCATATCTCTCCATAGCCAACAGGTTCTCCCTGGCGAATCTTCTGACTATCCACTCCTTCGTGGGGAAATACCTGTACAAGGTTCTGGTAGAGACATGCGAATGGGATGCGATGTCTACCAGCGATGTCTTCTCATAGCCGTTCTCGCAAAACAGATCCATCGCTATATCGTAGATCCGGTTCTCCATCTCCCTCTTCTTGTCATCCCTGCTGCCCATTGCGAGTCCGCCTCCCCTCAAGGCCGGATTTGCACCATAGATCGATCGGATATGTCAGAATCTTTTAGATTTTACTCGATATCTCCTCGATTCCCACGTCGGCCCCCGCTTCGATGTTGGCTGTCGAACTTACCTTCGCCTCCATATCCTTCATACCAAGTTAGGCGTGGAAGGAGAGGGGGATGGGGACGATGGTGCCCCCGTATGTCTCGCGGCTGGCGGATCACATTCATTCCAAGGGCGCGTACCTGTCCCTTCACTCGTGCGGAGAGATCGAGAAGTTCGTCCCCTGCATGAAAGAAGCCGGGGCGGACGAGTTTTCCATCTACTTCGCAGCCAGGTCTAACAGGCCGCTGATGACTGAGGCTCTGTGCGTGTTGCTCAGAAAACGGCTATGTGGATCGATTTGACAGGGACAGGGGAGTGAAATCCGAATGACTGAGAAAGAGAACATATTGGCTTTCTATTCGCATGGAACGATCGACCATATGCCCAGCGCCGGGGTTGGGGAGGCGTTCGTGTATCCCGTCAACGGATTCCACGAGCGTCCCCCTTTCGACAAGGGCGGCATCGATTGGTTCGGATGCAAATGGGAGTACATGGAAGATGCAGGCGCGCCAGCCCCGGATTGCAGATCCGAGCATGTTCTCGAGGATATATGCGATTGGGAGTCTACGGTGAGGTTTCCCGATCTTGACGAATGGGATTGGGAGGAGGCCAAGCGCCTCGACAAAATCGATGAGATCGACAGGGAGAACAATGCTGTCAACGTCGTTATCCTGCTCGGCCTCTGGGAGCGCATGCATGTGCTGATGGGATTCGAGAACGCGCTGTGCGCTCTGCTTGAGGATACCGAGGAGGTATCCGCTTTTCTCGACGCGATGGTGGACTACAAGATCAAGCTGATCGGGAAGATCTCAGACCATTACCGGCCAGATGTGATCACCTTTCACGATGACTGGGGAACCCAAAACGCCCCGTTCTTCTCTCCAGATCTTTGGAGAGAGCTGATCAAGCCGCGCATGCGCGAGATCGTGGACTTCTCGCATGAGCGCGAGATCCTGTTCGAGATGCATTCGTGCGGTAAATACGACGAGATAATCCCCGACATAGCCGAGACGGGAGTCGACACTCTGCAATGCATGGACATCAACGATCTTCGCGCGGCGATGGCGAAGACCGGAAAGTCGATGTCCTACTGCGCGAGCTTCCACAGCCAGAAGCTCGAAGTCGCCGACAACGTCGGCAAGCTAGATGCGGAGTACGTGCGCGAAGTGGCTAGGAAGGATTTCGAGGAACTCGGCGCGACAGGAATGTACATGCCGTTTTTGTTCCCTCCCAGCAACTGGTACGAGGAGATCGTGCATGAGGAGTTCATAAGGGCCAGGGACAGGTTCGCGGGCACGTATAACTAAGGAAACACTGATCGATTCATCCCGCCCTCCTCCGGCCCCTGCTCGCTCAGGTTCGTCGGCGCAGGCCAGCGCGCCATCCTCGCCTTCGCATACAGGCAGGCGGTACGAGCTGGAGGCGGGCGAGAGCAAGAGATCAGCGTTTCCCTGACAAGAAAGCGGGATGGTTGGGGATGCTTACGAAAAGAGAGAACTACCTTATCGCGGCCTACGGGGGAAAGCCCGAATGGGTGCCCTGTTTCACGGAGGACACGAACGTGTTCATGCCTCCGATCTGGGGGGAGGACCCCGAGACGGGCACGGATTTCTGCAACGTGAAGTGGGTGGGCGACGAGTACGGGCTGATGCCGGATCCCAACTGGAGGGCCCTGGACGATATCGCCGATTGGCGCGAGGCGGTCAGGTTCCCTGATCTCTCGGAACTCGATTGGGACAAGCTCGTCGAGGAGTTTCACGGGGAGGATTACGATCCGGACAAGGTAGACATCGCCATGGCGAACACCGCCGGGATATTCCTGATCCCGGTGAACATGATGGGCTGGGTAGACGGTCTCTGCGCGATCTACGAGGATCCCGAGAGCCTGTCGGATTTCATATCCTCCATGACTGATTTCCTCTGCGAGGTCATCGAGTACTGCGGGAGATACATCGAGCCGAACATCATATTCTGCGGAGACGACGTGGCCGCAGGAAACGGGCCGCTCATCTCCCGCGATGTCTGGACAGAGATGTACAAACCCCATTTCACCAGGCTGGCCGCGAAGATCCACGAGCAGGGGGCGCTGGCGGAGTTCCATTGCTGCGGCGACTGCGGATATCTGATCGAGGAGATCCTAGATTGTGGCTATGACATATGCCAGCTTCCGGTTCCCAACGATGCCCTTCGACGCGACAAGGAGAGGTTCGGGAACAGGCTGGTGATCACCGGCGGATGGGAACGTCACGGGGACGCGGGACTTCCCGGCTCCAGCGAGGAGGTTGTCAGGCGGAGCGTTCGCACGGCTATAGACGACTTCGGACGCGATGGTGGCCTCATCTTCTGGGATGGAGGGATCATCGGCGACAGCGATGACTCCAAGCAGAAACTCGAATGGCTCATGGATGAGTTCCACAGATACGGACGCGAGGTCTACAGGAGATAGGCCGTCCTCCTCCCTGCATCGTCTTCTCTATCAACTTTGAGCGATTGCAAACTTGCAAACGAGGTGATGCTCTAGCCCTTATCGGCAGCCGTTGGACATGGGTCTCCCGGCTACTGGCAAAGGGTCGCAGAGGGTAGTTCGAAAGGTAATCAGGACATCGATTGCAGAGCGATCCCCTGATGGACGTCCTTCGACGCCCATCAGGGGAGGGGCGGAGCTATGTCAAAAGCAGGAGTGATCGATTTCGCACGGGTGTGTCGAAGCCCTCCGCCAGGCTGTCGGTTCTCAACCGGCAAGATGCGCCAAGACAAAGGGGGCAACGATGGGAGACGCAACGCTGAGGGGCTTGTCGGCGAAGCAAGCCGGCCTGATAGTGTCGGTGCTGGCGCTCTACTTCTTCGCGCCGACTCAGTCGATCATATCGTCCGTGCTTGGAAACATCGGGATGTCCTATCCGGACGTAGGCGCGGACACGCTCTCCTATCTGATAACTCTCAACAACATAGCGGCTGTTCCGGCGGCGTTCGTGTTCGGAGTGCTGGCCGGCAGGAAGGTACGCTTCAAGACGATCTCTATCGTGGCGATGCTCTGTTTCATCGTGGGCGGAGGGCTTCCGGTGTTCCTTCCGCAAGACTCGCCGTTTTGGATCCTTATGGCATCGCGTGCGGTGATCGGGTTCGGACGAGGCTGCTTCATCCCGATAGTCCAGATCATCTTGAGCAGCATGTTCACGGAGGAGAAGACGCGGGCCGCATGGTTTGGGATCGGAAGCGTCTTCTTCAACATCGGTGCCACGTTCGGTACCGCGATAGCCGGCTTTCTGGCCATCGTCGACTGGAGGTTCTGCTTCGCCTTCTATCTGTTCGCGTTCATCCCTCTGGGCCTCTTCGGGATCTTCTTCAAGGAAGAGGGGGTCAAAGACTACATCGCGACGCAGGAGAAGGGCTATCTCCGGTTCCCCTCCGTGTGCTGGGTCTACTTCTTGCTCTACGCCCTCTCCATAGTCATGAGCCAGACCATGTTCAACTACGCGAGCATCACGATGGAGCCCTTGGGGGTCGACTCGGTGAACGTCGGATTGGCTCTGTCTTGCTTCACGATATCGGCAGCGGTCGTCGGGGCCACCTTCACGTTCATCTACAGGTTCTTCAGACACTTTATCTTCGCGCTCGGCGTCGGGATCATGACGGCTGGCTTCGTCATCATCTACACCGCCTCGCTTGGAGTGCCGGGGCACGTGGCGCTGCTCTACCTAGCCTCGGTGGTGATCGGGGCGGGGTGCAGCATCGTGACGGTCGGATGCCCTCTGTCCATGAGCCTGTTCGTGGTTCCCAGTGCGGTGGCCGCGACGCTGAGCTTCAACGAGGTGTTCCATAACGGGGGGAGCTTCCTGTCCTCCCCATACTCGCAGATCGTCTTCTCGATCGCCGGTCCCGACGCTTCCACCAACGTGATCTTTCTGGCGACGGCGCTCTACGGCTTGATCCTCACCACAGTCGCGATTGCCGTGGGCCTCTATCTGAGGAGGAGGGGGATGCTTTTGGATCCGTCCGACAAGGAAGGCGCAGTGACCTGCGTCGACGAGCCTGAGCGTGCAGGGATGCGGCACGGGTCGGAGGCAGGCGGAATGAATCAATCAGCGTTTCCCTAAGGAAAACCCTGCGGGGTTGAACAAGCTCAACCTTGAATTTCGAACTTACTTTTGTCCCTTTACCCTCATGAGAACCGCTTTCGAGGATGCCAGAACAGAGAGACGTCAGAGCAGAGGAGGTCAAATGAAACCAGTGCCTTTCGATCCGTCCGAGATGCAGCCCGTGGAAGTGCAGCCTGGCTTTCCAGGGACTCCGTCGAGGACCGTATGGAAGTCTCCGGTCACTCCGCGTGAGAATCTGATCCACGCGCTTTCCGACAAGCAGTGTATGTTTCTCCCCAACACCCTGGATGCGATCGGCATGAATCCCGGCTTCATCCCTGACAACAGGGCCAGGGCCACTGTGATGGACGGCGGCGAGCCCTTCGTCCCGAACCCTGATGGGGAGAAGGATGCCTTCGGGGTCGAGTGGGTGTACGACCCGGAGATCAACGGATCGATGGTCAGGCCTGGAAAACCACTCTTCAACGACGCTTCCGAGTGGCGAGACGTCCTGGTGTTCCCGGATCCGGACGAGTGGGACTGGGCCGGTCAAGCCGAGCGCAGCCGCGAGTACCTGTCGAACCCGCTATATCTGAGGATGTCCACCATCTTCACGGGATTCTTCGAGAGACTCATCTCCTTCATGGACTTTGAAGACGCAGCGGTAGCGCTCGTCGACGAGGAGCAGAAGCCTCACGTGCACGAGCTGTTTGATGCACTTTGCAACCTATATTGCCGCTACGTCGACCATTTCGTCGACGACTTCGGAGCCGGGCTTGTAGAACTCCACGATGACTGGGGCAACCAACGCTCCACGATGTTTTCCG
>CAZPAN010000089.1:0-6801 GCA_964584585.1 uncultured Coriobacteriaceae bacterium
GGGAGGTCGGCTGGTCCTACGCGGATCACGAGACCGATTTCCAGATCCTCGAGATCTCCGAGCGCTCGGTGGTGGTCTCTCCGAAGAGGCGTCTCGCGGAGATCGCCCGCGAGAGAGGTTGGAGCATTCAGGATTGGTGACGAATTCGCTTCTCCTGCGGTTGTTTCGCCCCTAAACGGGACAAAGTGCCTTCCATAAGGCTAGAATCATCTAGAATCTCTGATTCATCGTTTTCGCCCAGATCCGGCCCCCCTTTGCGTCCATGCGTGCGAAGGCGAGAAGGGCGCGCTGGCCCGCGCCGATGAGCCTGAGTGCAGAGGGGGCCAGAGGCGGGTGGAATGAACTGATCGGCGTTTCACTAAAGTCAGACACTGAGGAGGGGATACATTGTGAACTCCTTCCCGAGCTTTTTCAAACATGACAGCAGCGGTGTCCCGACGGTCGAGTTCTACCTGAACGCAGCATCGGAAGCCTCGGCTGGGGACCGTAAGAAACTTGCTATACATCTGTATCTGGCGGCGTTCGAACTCGACAGGATCGACAACGATTTCCCTAGCGAGTCGGTGCTGGACGGCATGCGCAACGCATGGACCATAGCTATGGAGATCTCCGATCGCTCCAGCGCCGAGACCCTGTTTACGGAACTTGCGCCCTACAGCTCGCCCGATCAGGTGACATCGCGGGCGAGGCAGCTTCAGGACATGACGATCAGCCAGCTCGAGGAGATGGGGATCCCCAAGGACCGCATAGAGAAGGCTCATCGCATCTACACCCCCGAGGCTACGAGCGCCGGCGCTGACTCGGATTTCATCAGCAGGTTCTTCGGCATGCTCTCGCAGGATGGTGACGATGAGATTCCGGAGAGGCAGGCGTCCTCGGAACGTGATCCCTCCGGTCGCGAACCTGTGGTTCCGCAGTGGGGTCGGGGTCGGGATGACAGCATATACCCCACCACCGACTATGACGAGCTGGTCGGATACGGTGAGGCCCTCAGGTCGATGCGAGTGTTTGGCTTCGACACCGCAGCGGACGACGACTACAGTCAGTTCCTCCAAGAGAACTCGATCTTCCATGGGGTTTCGGGCCTTGCGCTCTACGACCCGTTCCTGTTCTACGGGCCGTCGAGGGAGGATGTCTACGAGTTCGCCGAGGCTACGGCCGGCGAGATAGGCAACCCGGTCATAACCCTTCATGTGCGCACAGATGACGCGGGCATGTGGACGATAAGGCTCAGTGGCCCGTTCAAGAGGGGCCTGCTGGGGGTCTCTGATCCCACTGACGTGCCGACGCCCTGCACCTTCATAATCGAGAACATCGACATCCTCCAGGATTTCATGAAGGCGTCGATCCAATCTGATGCCCATTCGGAGGACGGGATGCCCTCGCAGGCGTCCAGGGCCTACGGGGAGATACTCGGGTACATTCATGCCATACTGCAGAAGCCCGATGTGTTCCCGATCATCACCTCGCAGTCCGACGTCGTGCTCTTCCCTCATTTCGAGGACATGTTCGACAGGGTGCAGAGGATCAAGGTGGATCTGCCTTCGTTCGAGGAGCGCAAGGAGGTCTGGAACTCCTTCGCCATGGCCCATACATCCTTCTCCGGAATCGACATGGACGAGCTAGCCCAGGTGTCCGAGGGCGTGTCCCGCCATGATCTGGTGACCGCCGGGCGAAAGGCCGTGCGCGACGTTTTCCAGGAATCGCTCACGAACAACGTCTATCGGTTCGTCACGATAAACGACGTTCTCTTCGAGCTGGTTCCGTTCGTCTCCAAGAACGACGAGGACGTCTATAGCGCGATGGAGGAGGCTGCGGTCGAGGCCTTCGTCGATGAGCTGGACGTGCTGGATTTCGAATCCGATGATTCAGACGGACTGGGAGAAAACGGTTCTTTTCCTGCGGATTCGCAACAGTAACAATTTCCTCCGGTTTTCCACTGATTTTCGCACTACATTTGGAACCTTCGCCTGGCTTGATTTGGCGTTGTTGGGGTTTCGTCTGTAAGCAGCGTGATATAGTGCACTCAACAAAGCGCCAGTTATGTCCGTTGGTGGGGGTTCCACGATGTTGTTGCGAGGGCGGACATCTCCGGGGAAGCATCGCCCGGGGTTCTGGCGAGGCGGCCGATTTATGCGCCAGGTCAGAGGAAGCATTTCGATCCGCCACCGTCGAGCGCCTGGCACGTTCACGCGCGGCGGGTCGGAGCCGTGTCTTTGAGGAGGGACGCGGTATCCGAAAGCAGGAGGTGATTCAATGTCCAGAGAGACGGGGGAACCCGGTTTCTACGAGTATCTGGGCTCTAGGGGCGTCACCAGGAGATCGTTCCTAAAGTTCTGCGGTGGTATAGCCGCAGCGATGGGAATGTCATATGCCATGGGGCCGAAGATCGCGAAGGCGATCGAGGAGGCCTCGACGGAAACCGCCCAGGGTAATCTGGCTCCGGTGATCTGGCTGGAGGCCGGTTCGTGCTCGGGATGCACCGAATCGATGGCTCAGGCGGACTCTCCCGACATCGCCACCATCGTCCTGGACATGATCTCCCTCAACTATGCGGAGACCCTCTCCGCAGGTGCGGGGTATTCGCTGGAGGAGGCGAAGGAGGAGACCATCGAGGCTGGCGGATATGTGCTGGTCTACGAGGGTGCCGTAATGACCGGCTGGGACGGTAACGCCCTGATCATCGCCGAGGAGAAGGGAACCGATAGCCTTCTCCATGCCGCCTCCAACGCTGCTGCTGTCATCGCATGCGGGTCGTGCGCGGTCGACGGGGGTTGGGTTGCTGCCGATCCCAACCCTGCCGGGGCGATGGGCGTGCAGAAGTTCCTTGCCGACAACGGAGTCGACGTTCCCGTCATCAACATACCTTGCTGTCCGGTCAATCCGGAGGCGGTGGTTTCCGTGCTCGTGAGCTATCTGCTCATGGACGGATCGATTCCCACCCTGAACTCCAAGAACATGCCGGACGCGATGTTCAGCCAGCCCGTTCATGATAACTGCCCCAGGCGCGGGCATTTCGAGAACGGCGAGTTCGTCTACAGGTTCGGGACTGTGGAGGAAGAGAAGGGCTATTGCCTTTATGCCGTGGGATGCCGCGGACCTCAGGCTGATGCCAACTGCCCCAAGATCAGATGGAACAGGCGCGTCAGCTGGTGCGTCGAGGCGGGCGCTCCCTGCTGCGGATGCGCCGTCTCCGATCCTTTGGTGGCGGGCACCGGCAATTGGGTCGACTCGAACGCCCCATTCATGTCTTCAAGGCACCGTGACCTCAGGATAGGGGATCTGGCCTTCCAGCCGCAGACCGCCGCGCTCATCGTGACCGGCGTCGTTGCAGCAGCTGTGATAGTCCACGGGTTCGGCATGAAGGCCGCCCGCAGGATCGGCGGGGGAGCTCCCCTCGAGAAGGAAACCGATTACGAACGCAAGCAGCGCGTCAAGCTCGGGAGAACGGCTGCCGGGAGCACCGGTACCGGTTCCGACGGCAAGGCCGATGCCGATGCGCAAGGAGGTGATGGCCGATGAGTCCGGCTTCGGGCAATAGATCTGTCATCGATCCTGTCTCTAGGATCGAGGGCCATCTCAGGATCGAGATGGAGGTCGATAACGGCGTGGTCACTGAGGCTTGGGCCACGGGAGGACTTTTCAGGGGAATGGAGCTCATCCTCGAGGGACGCGAGCCTGCGGACGCGGCCTATATCTCCCAGAGGATCTGCGGGGTCTGTCCCGTCTCCCATGCGAACACGTCATGCTTCGCCGGCGAGCTTGCGATGGGGATCGACGAGCTCCCCAACGGTGCCAGGCTGGTGCGCAACATCATCGAGGGCGCGCAGCATCTCCATTCAGACATCCTGTGGTTCTACAACCTGACGGGCCTCGATTACGTCGACCCGACCAACGCGCTCAACGCTGACGTCGCATCTGCGTACGATCTGGCTTATCAGGCCGGGACCTCGATCGCCGACTTCGGGGCGGTCAAGGACCACCTGCAGGCCTTCGTGGACAACGGCCAGCTCTCGATCTTCTCGGGGAACTGGTTCTCGAGAGACACCTACACGCTTCCCGCCGAGCTCGATCTGATCGCGACGGCGCATTATCTGGAGGCCCTTGAGTATCAGGCGATCTCTTCTGAGATCTCCGGGATCGTCGGTGGCAAGATGCCACATGTTATGTCGCAGACCCCCGGGGGCACCACCTTCATCCCGACCACCGAGAACCTCGACGACATCCGTGACAGGGTCCAGAGAGTTCGCGACTGGATCTACGCGACACTGATCCCCGACACCTTCGCGATCGCGCCGTATTACGAGACCGCTCTCAGCTATGGGAAAGGCCCCGGCCGCTACCTCGCCTGGGGAGTTTTCAACGACGAGACGCAGCTTCCGGAAAACAGGTACCTTCCGGCCGGTGTCCTCGACGATTCCGGTAGGCTTACACTGCCGGACGAGTCGCTGATCACCGAGTACACAGGCCGCTCTTTCTATGCGGACGATTCCACTCTGAACCCCAGGCAGGGCCAGACGATTCCGGAGTACCCGGCCGACGGACCCGATCTCGACGGCAAGTACACCTGGAACAAGTCCCCGCACTACGATGGTCTCCCCTATGAAGCGGGTCCGCTCTCCAGGGTCCTAGTCGCCTACCATAGCGGTGTCAGCGCGATCCAAAGCTCAGTCGACGATGCGCTCGCCACGCTCGGCGTTCCCGGCCGTACCGACATTCTCGAGAGCACGCTCGGCAGACTGCTCGCCCGCAACCTCGAGCTCGCCTACATTGCAGACAAGATGGTCGAGTGGGTGCAGGAACTCATCGATGCGCTCGTCGGAGGCGAGTCGGGATTCTTCACCGAGCCTGCGACCACCACCGGCGAGGGAGCCGGGATGTGGGAGGCGCCGAGGGGGGCCCTCTACCACTACATGAACATCAAAAACAAGAAGATCCAGAAATATCAGATCATCATCCCCACCACCTGGAACCTCGCCCCCAGGGACGCTGACGGCGTTCCCGGGCCGATCGAGCAGGCGCTGGTGGGCGTGCCGGTCGACGATCTCGAGAAGCCGATCGACGCGCTTCGCACGGTCCACAGCTTCGATCCGTGCGTCGCATGCGCCGTCCATATAACCGAACCTGCTACGGGAAAGCATTTCGAGGTCGTCACAAATCCCTGGGGGGTGAAGTGATATGGCGCATCTGGCGCATTACAAGGAGGCCCATCCGCTTCCGTTCGTGATCACGCATTGGATCAACCTGGTATGCATGGTCCTGCTCATCATCACTGGCTTTTACATTCACTTCCCGTTCATCGCGGGCTGGATGGCGTCCGCCAGAGGGGTGCACATCTTCTGCGGCGTGGTCTTGGTGCTCAACTTGATCGTCAGGGTCGTGCTCTCCTTCTTCATCAGGTCCGCGCAGCGCTGCGGGACCAGGGAAGGTCTCGACAGGGATGTCAAGAACTTCCTGCCCAGCAAGGCCAACAAGCATCAGTTCCTGCCCTGGATCAAGTACTACCTGTTCATTAAGAAGGATCATCCCAAGGGCACGAAGTATGGCTCGCCCCAGAAGCTGTGCTACTTCCTGATCCCGTTCGTGATCCTCGCTTCGGCCTACTCGGGTTTCTCGCTGTGGGAGGTCACAGCCGACTGGCCCCTGTTCTCCTGGGGCATCGGGGTCGTCGGTGGCGTGATGAACATGAGGATCGTCCACTATTTCCTGATGTGGGTCTTCATCATCTTCTTGATCATCCATGTCTACCTGGCTAGCATCGAGGGTTCTGCAGCTCTCAAGATGATGCTCTTCCATAAGGAGCATGGTGGGCTGGTCGTGGATCCCAAGACCGGTGACGTCATCGGAGAGGATCTCGATGCCGGTCACGAGGGTGGCGCGAGGAAGATGCCCGATGGTGCCGCCGGCAAGGTGTGGAATGCTGGAAACTAGGGAAGCGATATAGGATCTGCGCTTCGGCACAGCCGGATCGAAGGCGGGTCTGACCTGTTTCTGAAAAATGCGAGATAAGGCCCGTCCGCCGAGTATGGTGGGCGGGCCTTGCCTATAGAGGAGGCCGTATGGGGGGCGAGGGGCACAAGCCCGGCAGGATCTGCGTGATGTGCGTCGGCAACATCCTGATGCTCGACGATGGCTTAGGTCCGGAGGTTGCCCGCAGGCTGATCGAGCGATACGAGTTCCCGGAGGGAGTGTCGGTTGAGGACTGCGCTACGATGGGCCTTGCGCTCGTCGGTAGATTCAGGGATTACGACCTGGTGCTCTGTGTAGACTCCGTCGACGGGACCGGTTTGGAACCTGGCACGCTTGTGAGGTTCTCTCCAGATGACATCGCGCCCCGAATCGCTTTCCCGACCGCTCACGGCACGACGTTTTGGGACGTGGTCTCCTCGGCTAGGATGCTGGGATACACCGGCGAGGGGGAGTGCATAGGCGTGCAGGTGGAGTGCATGGACCCGCCGGGTTGCCGGATAGGCCTCACCCCCAAGGTGGAGGCATCGCTCCCCAATGTGATGGACGCGGTGATCTCGCTGCTCGTCTCGCGCGGGGTGAGGGGGATCGTCGACAGGGAGAGCGGGGAGGAGGTAACGCCTAGGTAAAGGCACACCGGCGAAGTCGAGAGGGCCGTCTCTCATCTGGATTGCAAGTACGGCGGTAAGGTGGCCGTGAGCTTGATTGGCCGCTGAGTTGCGATGCTCGTTTCGGGTTATGGTTGGTCGAGTACGGTCTCGGATTCTGCCGGGGTCGAAAGGGGTTCATGTCTAGGTGTTAGATCCGCGATCTTCGCAGTGCAGGCCCAGGCCG
>CAZPAN010000090.1:0-6777 GCA_964584585.1 uncultured Coriobacteriaceae bacterium
CATGGTCGCCACCGACCTCGGGGCCCTCGTCCCAGTCGATCCCGAGCCATCTCAGGGCCTCCAGTATCGCCTCGGTGTTCTCGCGGGTCGATCTGGCGGGGTCGGTGTCGTCGATTCTCAGGATGAAGCTGCCGCTGTTCGCCTTGGCGAAGGCCCAGTTGTAGATGGCCGTGCGGACGCCGCCTATGTGGAGCTGCCCGGTGGGGGAGGGAGCGAACCTCACTCTGGCCCCGCCGAGCGTGCCGTCGGCTGCGTTTGCGTTGCCATATGTAGCCGCGCCAGCCCCCTCGTCCGAACTCGCTCGCATCGCCTGATCGCCGTTTCCCTCCGCTTGCATCGACATTCTCCCCTTAAATCTCTATCCGCCTGGATCTCACGTCTCCTACCGGGCTTTCCTCCGGATCGAAATCGACGAGGAACGTCGGCACCGTGATGCCTCCCGCGTACCCGACGATGATCCCGGCACGACCGGCTCGGTTGAACAGGCCGCCCAGCCTGCCCGCGTAATTGTAATAGCCGATCAGGTTGTTCCAATCCTCGAGCGGCTCTTCGGGTGGGTTCGGCATGCAGTTGGGAGTAGGGTACTGCTCGCAGTACCTCTGGGCGATGTGATCGGTCCCGATGCAGCCGCGCACCAGCTCCTCCCAGCGTGCGGGGTCATGGTCGCGCCCTGCGTAGACGCCGTCCGATCCGTAGCGATCGGACGGCTTGATGATCCAGGAGTCCTTATCGGCCATGATATGGTCTATATCGACTTCCTCCGGGACCAAGAAGGCGGTCAAGGGGATGTGCCGATTGACGAACAGGACCTCCTCCTCGTCGAGCATCTCGAGGGTGAGCGGGTGCCGAAGAACCCGAAAGACCTGCTTGCAATGGGCGATCTGGGTGCGGAAAGCCCCTATGAGGCAGACCTCGCGGCGCTCGAAGGCGGTGACCATCGCGCGTGCCCCGACGGTCTCCGCCTCGCCCGTCCGTCCCTCCAGGGCATCCATCACCTCGGCGGTGACGGCCCTGCGGTATACGACATCGATGCGTCTTCCGTCGTGGGTGTAGAGTCCAGCGGGAGCCGCCTTTCCTTCCGGTCCGCTCCCGGCCTCGCGGTACTCCAGATCGTGCATCCACGCGATCGTGCAGCGCATCCCGGCCGCCTCGAACCTGCGTTGGAACTCGGCGAACTCCTGCGGGCCTGCGCTGTGCTCGAAGTCGACGATCGCCATCAGGGGGTCGTCGACCTTGAGATCATATCCGGAGTAGATATCGATGAACGCGTCGACCCATCCGTCGAAGAGCTCCTGTGCGAGCAGTTCATGGCGCGATGCCATCTGGGCGAAGGCCCCCGACCTCGCCAGCGCGTTGGCGCTCTCGCGGTCCTCGTTCATGGCGGAGGAACCGTCGGTGTTGAATTCGCAGAACTTGAAATCCCCGGTTCGCTCGTTCAGGAATATATCGAAGCGCCCGATCGGGATGTCGCAGTCGTACCCCGTGGGCATGCGTACCAGCCTGTCAAGCGTCTCGGAGAAGCCGAAGAGCTCTCGATAGGCCGGATCGTCCATGTATCGGGCGATGACCTTGCCGAGTATGCGGTAGGTGGTCTGCTGGATGCGCTCGATATGACGCATTGTGGCCTTGTCTATCAGTTTGGGGATGAAGCCGATCCGGATGACCTCTCCCTTGTAGATGGCGGTGGAGGTCTGCATGTAGTCGTCGGCGGCGCGCCTGCCTTCCTCGTCGCCTCCCAGCTCCTCCACTATCGACTGATACTCATCCTCCAGATCCCGCATGCGAAGCTCGGTCATCTCAGGACCTCCGATTCTGTAATGCCAGGCGTTGGTACAAGGGGTCGTCCAGGGCGCCTGTGGCGGCCAGGTCGAGCAGCGTGGTTCTCTCGGAGACGAGCTGGGCGATCGGGTCGAGGAAGGCCTGCTCGTCGGGGTCGAGGCAGGTTCCGGGTGCGGGGACGGCCTTGGCTTTGTCTCCGGCTGCGGAGGCCCCGGATTCGACTGGGACTCCGGACGAGGTCTTGCTCTGGGATTTCCTGGAAAGTCCCCGCCTCGCCATCCCCATCAACTCGTCGAGCCACTCGGCGGCTCTCATCCCGTAGACCACGGCCCCGTAACCGTCTCGGGCAAGTGTCTTTTTGGCGGCCTCCACAGAGGTGGCGTCGACTCCGCTGGTCATCTCGACGAGGTCGACGAGGTTGGCGGCATCGTAGAAGAGACCCTTCATCATCGCGGCGAGTGCGAGCGAATGCCCGGCGGGCATGGAGTCGGCCATCCTGATCTCGACGTAATGCTTGAGTCTGACGTCGAAGAAGAACATAGAGAGCAGATGCTCGATGTCGGCGATGGACATCTCGCGTCCGGAATAGACCTTGCAAGCGGGTGCCGGCCCGTGGTAGATCGCGGTCGAGTCGTCGCCGGCATCGGCCAGCGTGAGTATCAGCGGACGCTGCATCAGCCCTCGGGCGTAGGAGGCGTATCCCGCATCCTCGTCGAAGATCGAGGGTGCCGACATCGATCTGTCCGCGTCGACGTCCTCCCAGATCGAGGCGCGAGCCATGCGCTGGGGTATCGGAAGCCCGCTTCTCGCAGGTGCCTCCCTCTCATCTCCGAGGACTCCCACGGCACGTCCCTCGAAGATCGGGGAGTTGTCGCACAGGAAGTAGAGAAGAGGCCCGATCGCGGTGGCGACGCGCGCCTTGGCGATGCAGTCGGCCTCGTCGGTGAAGTCGATGGACACCTGGGCCGAGGCGCTGCCGCGCATCATGCAGATCCCGTGCCGACCAGTGCTCTTGAAGTAGCGGTCCATCATCTCGTAGCGGTGCTTGGGGATGAGCGGCAGCTCGCCGGCGCATGCAGTGGGATGGTAGCCGAGGGTGACGAGACGGCATCCCATGTCGGCGAGGATCGGATCGGCTTCCAAGCGGAAGCGCGAGTATCTCTCGGCGAGTTCGGCGACGGTGCAGGAGGGACCCATGCTCACCTCCAGCTGGGCGCCCGGCTCTAGCGAGAGAGGCGCCCCTTCGCGGGCAAGCCCGATAGGCCTGGGGTTGCCGTGGACGTCGATAGCGTCGGACCGTCCGTCGTAGAGCGGCATCAGCGCCTCGAGCAGATCCTCGACTCCCACCTCGGCTCCGATGCCGGCCAGGGCGAATCCGGCATCGCGGGCGTCGCGGGCGCTGTAGGGGATAGGCTGCAGACTGTGGGCGTCGACGACGAAGTGCTCGATCTCAAGGCCCAGCCTGCGCTTGTTCTCGCTCGACTCTCCCCGGGAGATGTAATCTGCGATGGCGCCGACGTTGCGGTTTGAATTCGAATCCAAATAGCTCACCGTCACATTCAGCTATGGCATTTTTTTGCAATTATGACGTAGAGGCGGCTCGGTCAGGGCGAAAACATCCTGAAAACGTTCTATAGCGGATGCGAGGGGGTGGGGCGGGATTGCACGTCGGCGACCAATGGATGCGACGACGCTGATGCGGCCGCTCAAGCAAGCGCCAATCCCCGGGCTTCTCTTGTGGGAGCGGAAGGGACCGGATGTGAATCTCGGGCGGAGGATCTACCAAGAGACCCCTGGCGACACACGCGCAATGCGAGAAACAGCCAAGGGTCTCTTTCTATGCTTATGGTGCGGGCAAGAGGACTCGAACCTCCACGGGGGTTGCCCCACTGGAACCTAAATCCAGCGCGTCTGCCAGTTCCGCCATACCCGCCTGACTCCGTCTCGCGTTTTCCGCGCGATGCGATAGAGACGGGTAGATGTTACCAGAGCTTCGAGCCTGCGAGCCGACGCAGCGCCGTGGTTTCCGTGGATGAATCCGGGTTGAATCCGAGTCCTCATCGGCGCTTAGTCTTGAAGACCGTAGCCTGATCCGACAAGGTCGGTGTTTTGCGCGAATGGTATCATGCAGGCGTACCGACACGGGGATGAATTTCATCCCAACTCGATAGCGGGCCAGCCCTCAAGATCACTCCAGGGAAACGATGATTGATTGCTTTCGTTCGGATCTGGCCCCCCATAGCCCATGCGCGTGGCACGTGCCGGAGACGAGCGGAATGAATTGATCAGTGTTCCCCAGGATGTCTTGAGACGGCGATGGTCGTCCGCAGGAGGGAGCAGCACATGGATCTCAAGCTCAAGGACAAGGTCGTGCTCATAACCGGATCGACCGGTGGGATCGGTTCTGCGATAACCCGGGCCTTCGCCGCCGAGGGTGCCAAACTCGCCATCTCCTCGACCCGCCAGGAGAAGCTCGATGCTCTGATCCCCACGCTCGGAATCGACGACAGTCGCATCATGGGCTACGTGATGGACGCCAACCATGAGGAGGAGGTCAAGGGGTTCGTCGACGCCGCCGTCGAGTGCTTCGGCCATATCGACATCGTGATCCCCAACGCCGGCTACGAGGGCAAGTCCGGCCCGATCCAGGAGACCGAGCTGGAGGACTTCATGAAGGTCTACACGCTCAACGTCTTCTCCCCGATGTTTTTGATGAAGCACGCCGTGCCGCACCTGCTCGAGCGCGATTCCGGGGCGATCGTGGTCATCGCCTCCGCCGGGTCCTATACCCCCACGGCCAACATGAGCGCCTACGTCTCGTCCAAGTACGCCGTAGCCGGTCTCACGAAGTGCGTGGCGCAGGAGGTGGGACCACACGGCATCCACGTGAACTACATCTGCCCTGGTCCCGTGGACACCGACATGATGCGCCGTATCGAGAAGGACATGTTCGGCGATTCCATGGCTCAGGAGGAGGCGGAGAAGCTCTTCGCCTCGACCGCGCTGGACAAGCGCTACTGCCGTCCAGAGGAGGTCGCTTCGGCCGTGCTCTATCTGGCCAGCGAGGTCTCCGCGCACACGATGGGCATGCCCATGCAGCTTGACGCCATCGTTCAGGGATAGCGTCCGTTTCGTCGGCGCGCCCGTCCGGGCGCGCCGACGAATAGACCGGCACCGCGTCACTATCGGATCCTGGGCAGATGCCGATCAACGCTGTCCGGGTAGCATCCGATCGTCTCGTCGCCCGTATGATGTAGAGTAAGCCCCATATGGGCTGGTTTCAAAACGCTGGGGGTGCGGCCATGGGCGAGTACTGCATGGTGATGACCACTTTCGAGGATGACGCGCAGGCGGATCCCGTCATAACGGCAGTTCTGGAGAAGAGGCTGGCAGCCTGTGTTCAGACGCTGGGGATCAACAGTCATTACACATGGGAGAACGAGCGGTATAGGTCTTCAGAAGTGCTCGTGATGATGAAGACCGAGAAAAGCGTCTATCCGGAGCTGGAGTCGCTGCTTCTCGAGCTGCATCCATACGACACGCCGGAGATCATCCAGGTGCCGATATCGAACGGATCGAGCGAATATCTGGGATGGATCTCCGCTGAGGTGGGAAGACGGTAGGATCAGCGTTTCTCTAGCTCTGCTTCGGGTCCGTCTCCTTCAGCCCTCGTGACAGCGCGCCTCCGACCAGAGGCTGGAAGGCCTCTCGCAGCCACGGCCTGCGCAATCCCTGTCCGATGAAAACCCCTGCAGCTTCGTCGCTTTCCCCATCGGTCGTGCGATTCGATCCGGTGATCGACCAGGCACGGTCGACCACATCGAAGCGCAGCCATTGCGAGCCGCATGGAAGCGTTCCCTTGGCGCGCACGATATCGCCGAACACGCCGGAGACCACAGCGTCGAGAAGCCAGATCAGGTGGTTCTCCGTAGGAAGCGCGATGCCGACGAGCGAGAGGCTCTCGAGTTCCTCGTCAGCAGGCGGGCAGCCATCGGCATGCTCGTGGCCGGAAGAAGGCAGTCGCCCATCGCCTGGCCTATGCGCCCCATCTTCGAGGCAGCGGCTCAGGAGTCCCTCGAACCAGGCGTCTTCGAGCTGGTCGTACGGAACGTCTGTCACTTCGGCCGTCGGGTTCATCTCTCGCACCCATTTGCTCACCGCTTCGAGCTGTCCGGCGCCTGCGTGCTGCACCTTGGAGAGCACCACCACAGAAGCGGTTGCGACCTGATCTTGGAAAATGTCGGCGAAGCGTTCGCTCTGCCTCTCCCACGCCACGGTATCGACGATCGCGATAGGATCCATCATGGAGATGCGCTCGTAGCTAACGCGATCGATGTTGTCGAGTATGGCCGATAGTCGAGCCGCTCCCGTGGGTTCCACTATGAGATACTCAGGATCTAGCACGTTCGCTATGGTCAGGACAGAGGTGGAGAAATCCTGCTGGCCTGAGCAGCATATGCAGTTCTCGGTTGACTCCCAGACCGAAAGCTCGTCGCTTTGAGAGAGCTCCTTGGCGTCGATGTCCACCTGGCCGTACTCGTTCTCATAGACGACGAAGTCGCGCCCGGTTCGACGGGCGAGTTCTTTTATGAAAGTCGTTTTCCCAGCACCTAGAAACCCAGAGACCACGAGTATGCGCATTTAATTCCAAAACCTCCATAAAGGAAAGGATGTGCGGCTTTTGTTCAAAATGAAGGCGGGGCCTTGCAGCCCCGCCTTCCGCTAACGCTGATCCAAACCTATATGAACCACCGTTAATCGGCGATCTTGACGACCGGCTTGATGAGGTCGGCCGGCTTGTCGCGCATCAGGATGAGCGCTTCTTCCAGATGATCCCAACCGTCGAAGGTGTGGGTTACGAGATGATGCACGTTCAGGCGCCCTGCGGTCACCAGGTTGACGAGCTTCTCCATGCGCAGGCGTCCTCCAGGCATGAGACCGCCGTTGATCTGCTTGTGGCCCATGCCCACGCCCCAGTCGGTGCGCGGGATGCTGACC
>CAZPAN010000091.1:0-6741 GCA_964584585.1 uncultured Coriobacteriaceae bacterium
GGGAGTTCCAGAAAGGGTCGTTTGTGAGGTACCAGACACAAGCCGCCTCATATTTCTTCCCTTTTTCATACTCGGAAATAGTTGCGCCCACGATGGGATCAAGCGCGTCGTAGACGTTCAGCATGCATAACCCCCTGAGATGCCCCTGCGTCCTAAAGCATGGCGCGGGGCATCGTTGCCGACACAAGCCGACGCATGAGGTACCCCGCGACATCGAACGGCTTGCGCAAGAAGCAGGCTGCCCGCGCCTTCGTGGCGAGGCGAGAATGGGAAAGCCCCGCGAAAGCCGCCTCGCCCAATTGTAGTGTTCGGATGAAGCCAAACGAAAGCAACGCCCGTTTCCGGCCCGCGGCGGATCCCTGCACACTCAGGCTCATCGACGCAAGACCGTCGCAGGCCCCCTACCTCCCGTGCTTGTCCATCAGGCTCCCGCCGCAGGAGCTGCCGGCACCGGCCGAGCAGGTATAGCAGGCCGGACTCACGATGATCTCCCGCCGTCCGAGCGGTCTCTCCGAGATGTCGTGAACGGTGAGCTCGCGGCCGTCGCGCGTTATCGGAAGGCCCAGAACGTGGTTCACCTCGCAATCGTAGAGGCGGCCGTCGAAGTCGACGTTGACCTGGGAACGGCACATCATGCGGGCGACGACGGCTGAGTTGTAGTTCTCGGAGAGGAGATCTAGGTAGTAGTCGAACTTGTGCTCGCGCATCAGCTTAGCGGCGAAGCGACCCAGACACCAGTTGTTGAAGGCGAAGAGGCCGTTGAACCTTATCCTCTGGGAGCGGCCGAGTTCATAGGCGTAGAACTCCTGCAGCTCGCCTTGATCAGGCGGGAGAAACGGGCCGATGACGTTGTAGGCGATGTCGAGAACGAGACGCGGGTCGCTTCCGTATCCCAGCTCGTTCAGGCGGCGGATCTGCCCGATTATCCTCTCGAACGACCCGGCGCCGCGCTGAGCGTCGACGCCGGTCTCGTCGAAGTACGGGAGAGATGCCACCAGATGAACGCCTGCATCCGCATAGACCTCGGGAAGGTGCGCGTAGGCCGGGTCGTCGAGCACCGCGAGATTGCTCCTGACGATGACATCCTCGGCCGCTTCCCCACCGCGCCTCACGAGCCACTCCAGCTCGGGATTCAGCTCGGGGGCGCCACCGGTGATGTCCAGGGTCTTAAAGCCGCCGACCTCGAAGGCGCGCAGGGCAGCCTCCATCGTCTCGCGCGACATCTCGGTTCCCTTCACGGCAGGTCCGCTTTCCAGGTAGCAGTGGCTGCAGGCGAGGTTGCACCTGTGGGTGACGTTGAGCTGCATAGTCTCTAGCATGGGCGCGCTTCGCAGCAGCTCGGGATCGTGGACCCGCTCGTCGAAGGGCTTGATGTCCAGACGTTCGCATGCCCGTTCAAGCTCGGCGAGGTCGATACGTGCCTTGCCTCTGGCGAGCGCCAGGCCCTTCTGGGCCGACTCGAAATCGTAGCCCCCTCGGTGATGCCCGCGCGGGGTCACCTCGAAATGTCTGGCGTATCGGGAGGAGAGCAGCATCTCGGCCATGTTGCCGCTGACGGCGACCGGCCGGTTCTTGATGAGGCGCACCTGCTCGGCGAGGTCGAAGTAACGGGGGTTCTCGGGCATCGTGCCGAGGTAGGTGGCGGTCTGACCGTAGTCCTCCTCACGATCCTCCAGCGTGTCGCATTTGATCGCGCGGATGGTGTGCGAGGCGAACCCTATGCAGTCAAGCTTCGCATCGATCTGGAGGTCGCCGACGTGAACAGGGGCGGTCTCCACATCGTAGAAGGCGGCGATGCCGTTGCGGGCGAGCATCCTCCTGAAGTCCTCGACGTACATCGCGCCGGAGAGGCATTCGCCGCGAAGGATCGGATCTTCGTGGAGATGCTCGGGAACGCGCCTGTCCGAGAAGATGTCGGAGAAATAGAGCTCGCCACCGGCCTTGAGCACTCGGAAGATCTCGGAGAAAACCAGCTCCTTGAAGGGAGAGAGGTTGACGACGCAGTTGGAGACCACCACGTCGATCGAGACGTCGGGGATGCCGGCGGCGGCGAGGTCCTCGATGTAGCCGTCGACGAACTCGACGTTGGAGGGGAAGCCGAACCTCTCCATCTGGGCGGTCTCGTGCGATCGGGCGAACTTGAGCTGCGCAGGCGTCATGTCGATGCCGATGACTCGGCCAGTCGGCCCCACGAGCTTCGAGCATATGAAGACATCCCGACCGGTGCCGCAGCCGAGATCGAGCACGGTTGCGCCCTCTAGCGCGGGCGGTATCGGCGAGCCGCATCCGTAGAAACGGGCAATGACCTCGTCGTCTATCAGCGCCATCGCGTCGAGGACGTACTTCGGGGGCGCAGAGGAGATGCAGCAGCATGCGTCGGTGCGCAGGTCGTCGGAGCCTCCGAGAATCTCTCCGTAGTACTCGCGGACCATCTCGTGGATGCGGTCGGCCTCGCCCGAGCTCGAAACCCAGGCGGTTTCGCGGGTCCGGACGGCCTCCTCCCTCTCCCCCATCGCGCTACCTGCCCTCGTCTGCCATCCCGAAGCATTCGGTGAAGAACACCTGGACATCGAGATCGTGGTTCTCGCAGACAGCGTCGAGTGCGTCATCCATCAGGCGCGCCAAGGGGCGCGACTCGCAGACCGCCCTCGCGTTTATGATCATGCGGAGGTTCTTATGCGGACGCAGGAGGCGCTGCTCGTACTCGGTGTCGTAATCGATTCCGATGAGCGAGGCCTTGTTGAAGTCACCGCTTCCGGAGGTGGCGAAGGTCTTCAGGTGAGGGACGTTGCGCTTGCGCTCTATGAGTCCCATGCGGATCTCCTCGATCAGCTCGTCGATGACCTCGTTGAAGTCGATCTTCTCCCCGTTTGCGGTCTTGAAGTAGAGGCGGCGGTTATACCAGGTGAGCTTGGCCTCCGCGTCGGCGAACTCCTGGTCGTCGCGCACCGAGAAGCTCTTTAACGCGGAGGTCCGGGTGGTTGCGAAATCCGCCAACTCTCCGATGTTGACCTTGTCTCGGGCCGAGATCGCGATGACGGGGACGTCGGGGCACGCAGCGTGTAAGAACTCGATGCAGCGGCTCATCTCGGCATCGCTCAGGAGGTCGATCTTGTTTAGCACGACGAGGTCGGCCTCCTCCAGCTGCAACTTGAGCAAGTAGACGAGCTCCTCGGGAAGGTTGATGTCGGCCTTCTCGGGCATCACCATGCGCAGGCGCTCCGGATCGACGATCACGGTGAAAGGCGCGAGGACGAACTCATCTGAGTTCTCTCGGGCGAGCCGGTGATAGACGTGGTCGAGGGCGCCGACGCCGCATCCAGGAATGTCGGACATCACGAAGTCGGCACCGTCCTTGTCACGCAGGCGGCGGATCTGATCGATGGTGTTGTCCATCTGGTAGCAGATGCACCCCGACGCGATCTCGGCGACCTTGCATCCTGTGGTCTGCGTGAGGTTGGTGTCCACCAGGTTCGCGCCGAGGTCGTTCGCGATGATCGCCGGTTTGAAGTCGCCCTTGGCGAGATGCTGCGCGAGCGCGATCATCGTCGTGGTCTTCCCGGCACCCAGAAAGCCGCTGACCACCATGAATCGGATCTTGTCCATGTGAAAGCCCGATCTCCCTTCCCTTCCATCCCCATCAGACGCCTGCTCGGCTAGCTCTACCAGACAGCGCTCCCCCATCGCATACAAAGCGCAGCCCGAGGGGCCGAGACGCCGACGATCACGTCGGGTCCCAGCGCCCTCCCCATCGCGCACAACGCACGGCCCGAGGGCGCGGACGGTAGCCGTTCGCTAGCAGCAGCTGGCTTCGATGGGCTGATCGTCCTCGTCGATTATGCCCTCGTAGTCGGCTGCGGTCTTGATGATATGGTCGCCGTGTATGTCACCGAGGTGATGGCTCCGATCGACAGTGACCTTGAAGGCCTTGGAGTATCTGGTGCCGCCGGCTAGCGCCGTGACGTTGCCGCAGACCGTGCACTCCTGTCCTGCAGGGAACCTGATGTCCTTGTCGAAGAGGAAGAAGTCGGGATAGTCGGGGAGGTTGCCGAGATAGGTGATCGTCTCGCCATACGCCTCGCAGATGTCTTCGGCCAGCATGGTGTTCAGCAACCGCACGGTGATAGTGGCGAACGAGATCTCGCCGAAGGCCTCCCGCTCCTCGTCGGAGAGCGGGGTCTTGAAGGCCATCACGTACCTGGGATCGAAGAATCCGCAGCTCTGGGCGAGACGCCTGAAGTCCTCGATGTACATTGCCCCGCCGAGCCGAGCCGCGATCCACCTAGCGTCGTCGGCGAGATCTTCCGGAACGCGCCTGTCGGTGAAAACGTCGGTGAAATAGAACTCGCCGCCGTCGACGAGAACGCGTCGCACCTCTTCGAGCACGGCCTTCTTGTCGGGCGACATGTTGAGAATGCAGTTGGAGATCACAACGTCGATGGAGTCGTCTGCGATGGAAAGAAGGTTCTCCGGATATCCCTGGACGAACTCGACATTGGCCTCGGAGTATCCGAACTGCTCCATCTCGCGGTCGAGGTACTTCTCGGCGATCCCGAGGAGCTCGGGATCCGGATCGTACCCGATGACCTTGCCGGCAGGTCCGACGAGCTGCGCGACGAGATAGGTGTCCCTGCCGCTTCCGCAGCCGAGATCGAGCACGGTGCAGCCCTCCAGCAGCGGCGGGATCGGCGATCCGAACTCGTGGAAGCGGTTCTTGATCTCACCCGCTACGTTGAACATCTTCTCCCGCACCTCACCAGGCACGCTCTGCTCGGTGTCGCGCGTTCTCGCAGTGGCGAGAAGGTCCTCTCCCCTTGCCGAGAGCACCATGTCGTAGTGCCTGCGCACCGCATCCATATCGGCCATGATTCCTCCAATCCGCCCGCCAGGGCATAAGAAACGCTGATCATACGTCGCGTCGATCCTGATGGCGAAGAACCGCTGCGACTCGGATCGAGTCCGCCGCTCCGCGAACCGGAAGGCTGGGCAAACGCCGATCGGGTCATCCGCCCGCCTCCGGCCCGTGCCGGATCGGTCCGCGACGAATCTGCCATCTGGAACGGCATCCATTATATGACCTGATCTAGTATTGGCTAGACCATAAGGATTTGGAAAGGCGGAAGATGGACGGCATCACGGCATCGCACGCACTCGCGCCCATGTTGCTAGTGCCGTTCACAGCAAAGTCAGCCGTCTGGTCGAGATGGTGCTTGCGCAGATCCCCGGGTTGAATATGATGTATATCTGCGCTCGTTGAGCGCCGAACCCATTGCGGGGTGGAGCAGTCTGGTAGCTCGCCGGGCTCATAACCCGGAGGTCGCAGGTTCAAATCCTGCCCCCGCGACCACAATCACAGGTCAGTCGTTTATCCGGCTGGCCTTTTTCATTGCCATCCTTGCCATCCTCGCCATGCCGGATTGCTTTCCCTACGACAGGTGACTTCTCGGTAACTCCTATATGTAGTGCGAGCAACTGAAATAGCCCCTGTATCTACACGCACGATCTTCATTCGAATGCGCGGCATATAATCGGTGCGTCACGTTGGCTCACCGAAATGGAGGAGCATCATGAAAATCCAAGCAATGGTAGTGCATGAGAAAGACGGACCCTATCTGCTGGAAGATGTCGATCTGGATGAGCCTAAAGACGACGAGGTTCTCATAAAGAACCACGCTACCGGCATCTGCCATACCGACGAGTTCGGGCGGAGCCAGGGCGTGCCCATCAAGCTTCCGCTTGTGCTCGGCCACGAGGGCGCCGGCGTCGTGGAAAAGGTCGGGAAGAACGTGACGGATCTCAAGCCGGGAGATCACGTTGGCATCACCTACGCGTTCGACGGCACCTGCCCGTCGTGCAAGGATCATAACGAACCGTATTACTGCGAGAATTTCAACCAGATCAACTTCGGCGGCGTGTCGCCCGACGGCACGACGCGTCTGCATCAGAACGGGCAGGACGTCTCGATGTTCTTCGGTCAGTCCTCGTTCGCCACGTACTCCGTCGTCAACTCCCAGAGCGTGGCCAAGGTGGATGACGATGTGGACCTTGCCTACGTCGCCCCCCTGGGCTGCGGCGTACAGACCGGCGCTGGTGCCGTCATCAACGCAGCACAGGCCGGATCAGAGGACTCCGTCGCAGTGTTCGGTTGCGGTGCCGTCGGGATGAGTGCCATCATGGGAGCGGCCATCGTGGGCTGCAAGAACATCATCGCCGTCGGCGGCAACGCGCAAAGCCTGGAGCTGGCGCTCGAGCTCGGTGCCACCCACATCGTCAACCGCCGCGAGGTAGAAGACCTCTCCGCCGAGATCATCCGCATCACGGGCCGAGGGGCCGACGTGGCGATCGACACCTCGGGCAACGAGCGAATGCTGCTGGGTGCCCTGAGCGGCTTGAAGTATCACGGCATGTTCATGCCGATCGCTGCGGCGGGAACGATCTCGAACTTCGACGTGGGCAACGAGGTGCTGCTGCCCATGCGCACGATGAAGGGAATCTGCGAGGGCGAGGCCGACCCCAAGACCTTCATCCCGCAAATGGTCACGTGGTTCAAGGAAGGCCGCATGCCGCTGGATCGCATCATCACCATCTACCCCTTCGATCAGATCGACCAGGCTCTAGCCGATTCCCATGAGGGAAAGATCATCAAGGCTGTCCTGCGCATTGTCGAATAGCTGAAGCGAGACCGAACCCCTGCCTTTCGCGGTCTCCAGCTACAGATCCTTCCGCACGGAGCGGAGAAAC
>CAZPAN010000092.1:0-6730 GCA_964584585.1 uncultured Coriobacteriaceae bacterium
CAGGTCAGACAGAGCCGATAGCGCAGAAAGACCCGAGAAGAGAAGCTGCTGGTCGTATGTCTTAAAGCTCGCTATCATCGACGAGTGCACCGGACTTCCGAACCGGGCTATGCCATCACGGTAAAACGTCTTTTTATCAGGAATGAAATATTCCTTCAGTCTGCCTGTAAAGCCGCCCACTTCGTAGTCAATCAGATCACGGTCGACCAGTGAGGACAACGCACGTGAGGCCGTCGCAGAAGAGATTTCAAGGGTGTCCATAGCTCCAGCTTGCGTGATGCGATCCTTGTCACAGTAGAGGCAGTAGAGAAACAGCGCTTGCTCGCCCGGAGTGAAGTTGCCGCGCAGGATTGTTGGCTCAAGGCTCGGAGCAGCAAGCGATAAGGCCATGTGGGGCAGGTATAGGTCGCCAGCTGCGGACACGAAACCCCGCCGCTCCTTGATGAGGAGCCTCTTGAGTGCTGGCATCATATTGGCAAAGTACAGAACTACGGGCATGCCTATGGCATCTTCGAGGGCAGCAGCCGCTTTTACCACACTTGCATCCTCTGAATCTTCTCCATGGGGTCTAGCAACACAGAAATGTTGTCCCACCGCCTCAATCAAATAGGTGTCGAAGGCCCCGCGTAAAAAGGGACTGAGGGTGTCGTCGAAGCCGCACTCCCTCGTCGACGCATATTGGTCAACCTGCAGCCTTAATGTTTTCTCGATTATCGATGCAATAGATTTCATCTGCAATCTCTCACTAATATTGCAATATTACTTATTCATGTAACATTGCTGCAAGATTATACAAACATCGAATCTCAGAAGCAATTTCGTTAATAATGAGCAAGACGCCCCAAGACACTCGCCGGTTACAACCAGGCGCAATGTTGCAGCTGCGGATGATCCATGATTCAATGATTCCCGCCGAAAGGGAGTAGTCGCAATTCCCTAAGCCAACATCCCAACGCTCAGGCGTTTGGCCAGGGAGCCGAATTCAGACGGTGACAAGACTTTCCGGCACCCCGCAGTGGAGCGTGCATCCTAGATGCACCCCTCTAGACGGGATGCCGGGAAGTCTTTTTTATTGCCCGGAAGCGACCAACTTAAGGAAACACTGATTAATTGCTTTCGTCCGGATCTGACGTGTGGCGCAGCCCATGCGCGTGAAGGCGAAGAAGACGAGCGGGACAAGTCGATCGGCATTCCTTAACGGAACGACCTTGTGCCGGGATGCAGCAGATCACGCCGATGAAGACAAGGATCGGGGAAGATAGATGACCACGAGCAGGAACGTCAATCCCACGATGTCGGTCAAGCTCGATATGAAGGGCGACGCCGGCGCAGCTGCAACACCGGACGGCAGCGGCCTCGCGCCGCACTTCAGCATGGACGTGGGAGCGGTATTGAAAGCGGTCCGGGCGACCCCGGAGGGACTCTCCGCCGAGGAAGCCGCCCGCAGGCTTGCGATACATGGTCCCAACCAGATCGAGGAGACCAAGCGAAAGAGCGCCCTACTCATCTTCCTGGAACAGTTCAAGGACCTCCTCGTCATCATCCTGATAGTCGCCGCGATCATCTCCCTTGTGTCCGGGGGCGTCGAGAGCACGGTTGTCATCTTCGCGGTCATCATCCTCAACGCTGTGCTGGGAACCGTGCAAACCATAAGCGCCAGAAAATCCCTGGACAGTCTGAAGGCGATGAGCGCACCCATGGCGAAGGTGCTTCGGGACGACACGCTTCGGGAAGTACCGGCGGTCGATCTGGTGCCGGGCGACATCCTGGTGCTAGAGGCTGGAGACATGGTCTGCGCGGACGGGCGCATCATCGATAACTTCTCCCTCAAGGTCAACGAGAGCGCGCTGACCGGCGAGAGCGTGAGCGTCATCAAGACCGACGAGACGCTCGACAGTGACCAGATCGGCATCGGAGACCAGCTGAACATGGTGTTCTCCAGCTCGCTCGTCACCTACGGCCGCGCGCATGCGGTGGTCACCGCGACCGGAATGAGCACCGAGATCGGCAAGATCGCACGTCTCATGAACGACACGACGCAGCGCAAGACGCCTCTTCAGAAGAGCCTCGACTCCTTCTCTGCCAAGCTTGCGGTCGTGATCATCGCGATCTGCGTGCTGGTGTTTTTGCTCTCGTTACTCCGCAATGGTATGAGTGTCATCGACTCGCTGATGTTCGCCGTGGCACTCGCGGTGGCAGCCATTCCCGAAGCGCTCGCCACGATCGTCACGATCGCGTTGGCCATCGGCACGCAGAAGATGGCGAGGCAGCACGCGATCATGAAGGATCTCAAGGCCGTCGAAACCCTCGGGTGCGTCTCGATAATCTGCTCCGACAAGACGGGCACGCTCACTCAGAACAAGATGACCGTGGAGCGGCTCTGCACGAGCTGCGACATGGTGGCCAGGGATGAGATCGACGATTCCGACCCGGTGATCCGAAGACTGGTGCGGATGGGGATCCTCGCAAGCGATGCCGTCTCCGACGGGGAGGAAGGCGAGGCGATCGGAGACCCCACCGAGATCGCCCTGGTGGAAGTCGGCGAGAACGTCGGCATCGACGCGATGGAGTACCGCCGCACGAACCCCCGCGTGCAAGAGCTGGCCTTCGACTCCGATCGCAAGCTGATGAGCACGCTACATGTGCTCGACGGGGAGCCGACGCTGCTCACCAAGGGCGCGTTGGACGTGCTGCTCGACAGGACCGTCTCGGTCATGACACGCGACGGGGTACGCCCGATAACCGAGCTGGACAGGCGTAAGATCCTGGAGTCCAACGAGGATCTGAGCGAATCCGGCCTCCGTGTGCTGGCCTTCGCCTACAGACGCATGACCGAGGGTTGGGAGGAAGGACTCTCCCCCGCCGATGAGGACGGATACACCTTCGTCGGAATGACCGCGATGATGGATCCGCCTCGAGAGGAGTCGATACAAGCGGTCGCCGACGCCAGACGCGGCGGAATCCGCACGATCATGATAACCGGCGACCATAGGACCACATCCTCATCGATAGCAAGACGCATCGGGATCATGTCCGACGACGACATCGCCCTGGAGGGCGTTGAGCTGAACGCGATGTCCGAGGAGGAACTCGACGCCGTGCTCGACAAGGTCGCCGTGTACGCGCGTGTCTCTCCCGAGCACAAGATCCGCATCGTCGACGCATGGCAGCGCAGGGGACGCATCGTCGCGATGACGGGCGACGGGGTCAACGACGCGCCTGCGCTCAAGAGGGCGGACATCGGGGTGGCTATGGGGATCGCCGGCACCGAGGTGAGCAAGGACGCGGCATCGATGATCCTCTCCGACGACAACTTCGCCACGATCGTCCAGGCCGTGGTCAACGGACGCTCGGTTTACGCCAACGTCCGCAACACGGTGCTCTTCCTGCTCTCGGGCAACATGGCCGGCATCATTAGCGTGCTCTTCGCCTCGCTTGCGGGACTGGCCGCTCCCTTCGCAGCGGTGCATCTGCTGTTCATCAACCTGATAACCGACAGCCTGCCCGCAATCGCGATCGGCATGGAGCCGGCCCGCAAGGATCTCCTCGACCAGAAACCCCGCGATCCCGACGAACCGATACTCTCCAAGAGGCTCTTCAGGAGGGTCGCCGGCCAGGGTGCCCTAATCGCGATCTCGACGATGACGGCCTATTTCGTCGGGCTGGAAACCGGCATCGCCTGCGCGATGACGATGGCGTTCGCCACGCTGTCGCTTGCGAGGCTCTTCCATGGGTTCAACTGCCGCAGCGACCATTCCGTGTTAAAGCTGGGGCTGCTCTCCAACCGCTTCTCGCTGCTCGCGTTCGTCGCAGGAGCCGGACTACTAGCCTGCGTGCTTTTCACCCCGGCGCTGCAACCGTTCTTCGAGGTATCGACGCTGGCGTGCTGGCAGATCGGAGTTATCGTCGGATGCGCTTTCGCCCCCACCGTGGCGATCCAGATCATCAAGACGGCGCTAGGAAAGCGCTGATTGATTGCTTTCGTCCGGATCCGGTCTGCGACGCAGCCCTTGCGGAGGGCCGGAGGCGGGTGGCGTAAAACCGCCGAAGGGAACACCAAAGGTCAACGC
This sequence comes from uncultured Coriobacteriaceae bacterium, assembly GCA_964584585.1. GTDB lineage: Bacteria > Actinomycetota > Coriobacteriia > Coriobacteriales > CADBOM01 > CAZPAN01. Next base: position 4,071 of record CAZPAN010000092.1, read on the forward strand.
AAACAAGCTGTGAGCGTTGATAAAGGTTTGACCTGCCTCCAGCTGACTTGCTACCTCAGTGGCCCAGTCGATACCCTTACCCCACCCACTTGTCGAATCTCGGCATCTGGAGATGCCTTGGTTTCCTCAATGAGACCCGTCACCTTGTCATACTGGCTTTGGTTCATCAGATGCCCATAGAAGGATCATCTTAGGTGCCACCTGGTCGATATCCACATCGTCGAGCACGATCGCCGGATCGTTGCCGCCCAGCTCCAGAGCAGGAGGACGGCCCACTTCTTCTGGGCTGCAGCAGCGTCTTGGGCGGCCGCATCCAGCGTATCTCGGGTGCCTTGGGCCACTTGGGCAACCACCTCGTCCCGTCTTCGAGGGAAGAGGGAGGGTTGTAAGACGAAGGAAGTTTTAACACGGCAAACAGAATCAATTTAATTTATATTAAAAGAAATATAAGGTAATATTCCTACTTGAAACGACGTTCATAACACCTTAGAAGGTCTAGAATGCTCATAGAGTTCACATTCGAGAATTTCAAGTGTTACAGAGATGAGACCACCCTGCAGATGGTCTCTGCTCCTATCGGCGAGCACGCCGAGACGCTCATCCCAGGTCCGGGCAAGAAAGAGATTTTGCCGGTCGCGGCAATCTACGGACCGAACGGCGGGGGGAAATCCAGCGTGCTGCAGGCCCTCACGTGTCTGGAGAGTCTGGTCACTGTGCCCTATCTCATCCTGAGGACGCGCCTCTCGAAGACACCCCGTATTGAGTGTCGTCCCTATGCCTTCGAGGCGGAGAGCCGCTCCAAAGCGACGACGTTTTGCGCCATCTTCCAGGTCGGCGACTACACGTACCGCTACATTCTCTCCATCCTCGAAGGTGAGGTGTCCGAGGAATATCTCCACAGACGCAAGGTCGGCAGGGGTGCTGAGGCAACACTGTTCGAGCGCGCCGACGGCACCGTAGAGCTGGGGTCGTCCCTCAGGCGCAAGGGGGTAAACACCGACGTCGACTCGATGATGCCCTATCTCACCTTTCTGGCGATCAACTACGACATTGAGGCCATAGAAGAGGCGTTTGACTGGTTTATGTCATGCCAGTCCCTCGACTACTCCCTGTCCCCTTTCGAGAACTTACTTATAGAACCAAGAGGCGATAGCGAGAAGAGACTGATCGTCGACATGCTCAACGCCATGGATATCGACATCACAAAGATTCGATACCAAAATGACGACGACCGTCTGAAGGTATATCTGACTCACGGCTCGAGTGACGGTACCGAACTGGAGCTAGAGGAGGAGTCGAACGGCACGAGAAAGCTGCTCAACCTAGTACCCGCACTTCTCCTTGCACTCGAACAAGGAGGACTTGTAGTTTCCGACGAGCTTGACGCGAAGCTACATCCTAAGCTGCTTAGGTATTTGATAAAGCTCTTCACGAGCAAAAACTCCAACAAAAAAGGGGCACAGCTAGTGTTCACGTCTCACGACATGACCACACTCAACAGCTCCGTGTTCAGGCGCGATGAAATCTGGTTCGCAGCGAAGACCCCGGAAGGTCCCTCCACGCTGTATTCGCTCGCAGACATCGCCGACATCGACGGAAAGCGCGTACGCACCCAGAATGCCTACGACAAACAGTACCTAGCGGGCAGATACGGCGCAGACCCTTATCTCAAGAGCATGCTAGAGTGGGGTATCGTCGATGAGCAATAAGCCCCCGAAGCACAGCGAGCTCAAAAAGAGGACAATACTCCATTTCGCATATGTCGACTCCGCCTTGGACAGGGGTTCGTATATCCCCATTCTCACACGCTACCTGCGCGCTGAGAGACTCGACAAGTACGAGAAGAACCGCGCGGACATGTTCGACGTCCTCAAGGGTCGCATTCGGTTGGCGATCTCGAACGCGGAAAAGCTCGAGGAGGCGAATGATGGATGCGCTCCGGCGGATTCTAACCCAGGCACAACAGTTCATCTACTCGTTAAAGAGCTGCTGCCCTATTTAGGTTCCTTGACCTGACACTCCTTCAGCTTTCACCCTTCAGAAAACGCGCTATGCTCGGCACCCTAAAACGGGCCGCGCGCGGATCTTTCCAGTGCGCGGCCCGTCGGGTTGCAAGACGGTCGAAGGCTAGCCGATTAAGGTCGCCACGTAATCTCGGATCGTCTGCGGCACGGACGAAGGACCGCCGAAGAACATGACTGCGGAGACCTGGGAGCTTCCGTCGATAAGGGCGTCGATGGCAGTGAGTCCGCCTGTATCGGAGGAGGCCAGCAGCATCACGCCGGACCTCTGGCCCACTACGGACGAGGCTGACAAGGCATCTGGGAAGTTCCCGCCGGCCGCGATGCCCACCTGATCGAGAGATAGCACGCCCTCGTCGATCGCTTGTAGCGCCATGAAGGCGCTGGTCTCGTAGCGGTTCTCGCCGGCCCAGCGCTCCACCTGAACTCCAAAGTCCTCAAGCGAGGTCTGGATCTCGGCGGAGACGGAATTCTCCCCTCCCACGATGACGACCCTGTCGAAGGCACCGGAGGTCAGCCTGTACTCGGTGACCAGCGACATGGACCCAGAGGGCTCAACCAGAAAGATCGGAGAGCAGGAGGCGTAGGAGTAGGCGGATGCCGACAGCGCGTCGGCAAAGCCGGATCCACTCACGAGGA
>CAZPAN010000093.1:0-4605 GCA_964584585.1 uncultured Coriobacteriaceae bacterium
TTGGTCTTCATCCCGGCACCGACGAGTGAGATCTTGGAGATCGACTTGTCGATGATGTAGCTTCGCGCGCCGAGATCGGAGACCAAGCCGTCGAGTGTGTCGATGACTTTGGGAAGATCCTTGAGCGGCGTGGTGAACGACATGTCGGTCATGCCGTTTTCCGACACGTTTTGCACGATCATATCCACGTTCGCGCCGATATCGGCGACGGTGGAGAAGACCTTGGCGGCGATGCCGGGCTGGTCCGGCACATCGCGAAGGGTCACCTTCGCCTCCGAATCGTCATGGGCTATCCCAGAAATGACTGCGGACTCCATGTCCGGCACCTCCTTGACCACAGTGCCCGGCTTATCGCTGAACGCCGAACGGCAATGTATAGTCACGCCGAAGTTCCTTGCGAACTCGACGGATCTGGACTGCAGAACGGCCGAGCCGCTGTCGGCGAGCTCGAGCATGTCGTTGTAGTGGATCCGCTCGATCTTGCGCGCCCTGGGGCATACCCTGGGGTCGGCCGTATAGACCCCCTCGACGTCGGTGTAGATCTCGCAGACATCGGCTCCGACCGCAGCGGCTATCGCGACCGCCGTGGTGTCCGATCCTCCCCTGCCCAAGGTGGTGATGTCGCCCGCGCGCGTGACGCCCTGGAAGCCCGCGACTATCACGATGTTGCCCTTGTCCAGCTCGTAGAAGATCCTATCCGCCTTGATCTCGCGGATCTTGGCCTTGGAGAAGTCGACGTCGGTGACGATCCCGGCCTGGCCTCCGGTAAACGAGATCGCCTTATATCCCATCCCATCGATCGCCATCGCCATGATGGCCATCGATATCTGCTCTCCTGCGGAGAGAAGCACGTCCATCTCCCTACGGGGCGGGTCATCGTTGACCGCATGCGCAAGCTTGATGAAATCGTCCGTGGACTTGCCCATAGCGGACACCACCGCGATGACCTTGTCTCCCGCCTCGCGCCGAGCGACGATGCGGGCGGCGGCCTTCTTGACCCTCTCCTCGTTGGCCAAGGAGGTTCCGCCGAACTTCATCACGACCAGAGACATCCTGAAAACCATCCTCTATAAGACTTTCGAAGTCAGAGTAGATAATACCCAAGAAGCGGATTCAATACCCGTTGAAAACACCTCGTCTTCCGTTGAAGGGGATAGGGAGACGATGATCAATTCATTCCGCCCGCCTCCGGCCTGCACCCGAACTCGGCGCGCTCAGGCTCATCGCCGCAGGCCAGTGCGATTCTCCTCGATGCTCCTCGGCACATCAGCTCTTATCCCCCATGTCTTTTCCGGTTATCGTCTGACCAAGGCTCACTGGACGTCTCCAACGCGCTTTTGACGGCATATCCTGACACGGAGCCGAGATATAGGGTCGCGCCAGCCGATCGGAACGGCAAGTAAGTGCGGAATGAGATAAAGTATTTGATTCAGAAGAAATGGACCGGCTCGCCAACGCCCTACCCGGCCAGGAGGAGGGGGCGAAACCGGTCCAGAGGAGGAACCGCGATGCAATCTAGCGCCGGCTCTTGCACTGATTTGCATCACTCTTATATTTGACATGGTCTACTATAGCACCAACCATGTCAGATAGCCAGACGATTCTCGCCTCTTAGACAAACGAGCGGCGAACGGCCTCGCACACGATGGTCGTCGCGGCGACTCGACCGGTAGACGCGCTGGATGAGGGTTCATCGGAAAGGACGGGGAATCATAGCATGTGGAGCGGATGCCATCCGAAAAGCGATAACGACCTGCAGGAGTGCGCGGAGCTTGGGAAGAGCCTCTCGAGGATGTCCCAGCCGACGATACTCTCCATCCTTGCACAATCCAGCAAGCCTCTGCATGGGTACAGGATCGTCAAGCTGGCAGCCTCCTCCCCGATGTTTGGAGGCAACAAGCCCGATGCCGCCGGGATCTACCGCACACTCAGACGTATGGAGGAGCAGGGGCTGGTCACGGCGATGTGGGACACCCCCGACACGGGAGCCGCGAAACGCATGTTCACCCTCACCGACCGCGGCCGCGAGTGCCTCAGAAGATGGATCGACGCGCTGGCCTGCTACTGCCTGACAATCCAGGATCTGAGGCAGATGGCCTCCGACGCGCTGGGGATCGAGCTGCCCGACGCCCCGAACTGCCAGCATTAGAGAAACGATGATCGTTTCATTTCGTCCGCTTCCGGACGAAAGCAATCAAGAGGCTGTAACAAAAGCCCCTTGCAAAACCCCTTCCTCCATTCCTTAGAGGGAGGGGTTTTATCTCCCTTTCGAGAAAGGCTATCGGAAAACCTAATGAAACTGTGGGATTTTATAGCAGGGAAACTTCCATCGTCGAAAAAACAGGTTCGACTGGCCGATGAGGCCAACTATCGCATGCACCAGGAGCTGCTCGGAGAGATCGCTGGGCTTTCCGAGAGACTTGATCGCATCGAGGGTTTGGCGGACAACAATCGCAGCGATGTTGTCGAGCAGGGAGCCCACAACGAGCTCATGCTCTGGCAGCTTCTGCGCAGAGATGGGGAAAGCTTCGACGAGACCAGGCGCCGCTTCTTTCTGGAGATGCCGCCTGCAAGGGGTCTGCCTCGTGTGATCCAGCTCGGGAATGCGCAGCTCCTCCAGGATTTCGATGAGCTTTGCAGCATGAATGGCCTGTCGTACTGGTGCCTTTCGGGTACCCTTCTGGGCGCTTGGCGTCATCGCGGTTTCATTCCTTGGGATGACGACGTCGATCTCGGCATGATGCGAGGTGACGTCTCGCGCTTGGCCGAGATAGTCAAGGACAGCCCCTTCGAGCTGGTGGAGTCTTTCAGTCCACGGGTGCTGTGCAGGCAGGTACGCATAATGTATGCCAATGAGGACAACCCATGCTTCGTGGATCTGTTCATTCACGATTGGTCATCGAACGCACCTGAAGAGGCTTACGATGCTCGCTGCAAGGCACGTGAGGAGGCCTTGAAGCGCTATCATCACGGGGACGGCAGCTTGCACGACGAGGTCTGGCAGATGCGCAAGATCTGGAACCCCTTCGAACGCCGTCATGAGGGCCGTGAACTGCTGGGCGTGTTTGACGAAGTGCTGGCCGAGAGCGAGTTCGCTTCCTTTGCCCATATGGGCGCTCCTGCAGGCGCGAACCCTGCCGCAGACATAGACGCTGTCGCCGGCGCGAATGTTGCCGCAGAAGTGAACCATAACGCCGACACGGACCCTACCGCCGGCGAGGGCGCTTCGGTCACCGACTCGGGTACGGCAGAGGCTAGATCCATCGTCTGGGCGCTAGACAACATCGGCGAGCGATTTAAAACAGCTGCGGCCTTCGAACGGGATCGGATATTCCCCTGCTCGCGTCTGTCGTTCGAAGGCTTCGAAGTCTGCGCTCCCTCGAAGGCCGAGGAAGTTCTCCACATCATCTACCAAGATATATATAGACTCCCCTCCGACATAACTCGACACTTCAGGCATATCGATGAAAAGGCATTCGAACGCGAGGTCACGCTCAAGGCAATCCAGCAGACCCTGAACCCCCAAAGACTCGACGAATTCGACGCCGTACTCTTCGATCAGGGAATGAGGAATGGGGTTGCCAGATGAACCAACCGAGCATCACCCGCGCGGATTCCTGAGGATCTCCCCGGTTAACTTAACTCGCACAGCACTAGCCCCCGGCGTTACGCAGCTCCTTCAGCACTGCGATGTTGCGCTCATCTTTGATCGGAGTGTCGCCGGGCACCTCTAGAATCGCATCCGTCTGGGCAAGCCTGGGGGAACGCATCGCGAAGGCGAAACCCTCAAGGCCTATGCAGCCCTCCCCCACCCACTCGTGCCTGTCCTTCCTCGATCCGAGCGGGAACTTCGAGTCGTTGACGTGCAGGAGCCTCAGCCTCGGGATCCCGATGCCGGCATCAATCTCGTCGAGCAGCGATTCCCATCCAGATTCCGAGGACACGTCGTAACCGGCCGCCCACGCATGGGCGGTGTCGATGCAGGTCCAGAGCAGCTCTGCGGGATCTCCGTCGGGAAGCCCGAGGAGATCCACCCGATGAGCGATCTCCGAGATCTCCTGCGGAAAACAGCCGAACAGACGTCCGCTTCCTGCTGCATTCTCAAGGATCAGTGGAGGGATGGCGGGCGAATCCATTCCGAGCTCGGCGGACCACTTCTCCACTAGCGAGCACGCACGTTCCCGTGCGTCGACGATCGAACGGGCGGCCCTCTCCGCTGCCGCAGCGGGGTCGCCGTCCGGATCGTTGCCCACATGTGTGTTGACGCCGGAAATGCCCAGCATCGCGGCTATCGCCAGCTCGCCTGCGAGCGCCTCGATGGATCGCGAGCGTATATCGGACTTGGAGGTCGAGAGGTTTATCAGGTAGGCGGAGTGGCTGTAGACGACCAGGTCCGGGTGTTCCTCGTAAACCTCCGCCATCTGGGAGATCTTGGAGGCGTCCGGCATCGCGAACGCATAGCTCCTGGCGTTCTTCGCGAATATCTGCACGCACTCGCATCCCACCGACTCGGCATATCGGGCCATCTTGCGATAGTCGCCCATGACGGACACGTGAGCCCCTATCCTCATGACATCCCTCCCGAACCCCGTGCGCATCAGCTCA
>CAZPAN010000093.1:4615-6711 GCA_964584585.1 uncultured Coriobacteriaceae bacterium
CGGCAAGCAGAGATCGGATGGGTTCGTCGACTCCGCAAGACTCCGCGCCCCGGAGATCGAATGCGCTCGCCGAGCTTGTGCGAGATACCGCGCCCCCGGGCATACGCGGGGGCGAATGCGGGGCTTTCGCATGTCTGGTAAACTTGCCCGAGTATAAATCGGATACGGGAACCGCGCCCGGCACCTCCCATCCCGCCTCTTGCCAGAGGCACGTCCTTGGAAGGAGCCGTGCGGGGATATGGGGGAGAGATGTCCGCTCTGCTGTCGCATTTCCAGACCTTTGGGGCCATCGCCGTGATCGTGATAATCGTTCTGTACATCATCACGATCATCTGGGTGGTCAAAGATGCGCCGGCGAGGGGCTACTCGCCTGTCAAATGGGGAATCATAGCTCTCATACCGTTTATCGGAGCTCTTATGTACTCCGCAATGCGCCCCTCCATGCTGGCCGCCGACAAGGAGGAGCAGGAGCTCGACTACCTGCTTCGTCAACGAGAGCTCATGCAGTACGGCGAGTGCGGCAGGTGCAGCTATCCCGTGCAGAACGATTACGTGATGTGCCCCAACTGCGGGTCGCGTCTCAAGAACGTCTGCGCAGGATGCGGCAGGCCGCTCAACCCCCAGTGGACCGTCTGTCCCTGGTGCTGCACCAAGGCCCAGGGCAAGCCCTCGCGACGCCCCCAGGGAGCCGGTCAGGCCCGTCCTCGCGTCAGCGGCGGCAATCGCAGCCGTAGCGCGGCCGATGCGGGATACGATTCGGATGTTCTCCGGCATCGAGCAGATGGGACGGATTAGACGGTCGTCATACCCGGTCGTCGCACCATATCCATATACACGATGGGCTGTCTTCACGCTTTCGGGTCGATGGCCCTTTTCTAGGGAAGCGATGATTAATTGCTTTCGTCCGAATCCGACGCGTGGCTCAGCCCATGCGCGCGCGAAGGCGAGGAAGGCGTGCTGGCCTGCGTCGACGAGCCTGAGCGTGCAGGGGCGCGGCACGCGCCGGAGTGAATCGATCGGCGTTTCCCCAGTTTCACAGGTTGTTTGACAGAGTTCCGATTGGAGAGTCGAAAAGGCAATGACCAGCATATCTATCAAGCTTCCGGACGGTTCGTCCAAGGAGCTTCAGGAAAACGCCACCGTCGCCGATGTCGCAGCCTCCATAGGCCCGGGTCTCGCTAAGGCGGCGCTCGCGGGTAAGATCGACGGCGATCTGGTCGATCTGTCCTGCGAGGTCGAGGACGGCCAGACCGTGGAGATCGTCACATCCAAGTCCCCGGAGGCGCTCGACATCCTACGGCATTCCGCAGCCCACATCATGGCCGAGGCAATAAAGCAGCTTCATCCCGAGGCGCAGTTCGGCATAGGACCCGCGATCGAGGACGGCTTCTACTACGACATCGAGATCGGCAGACCCGTGACCCCTGATGATCTCGAGCGGATCGAGGCCCGCATGCGCGAGATCGTCCAAGCCGACCAGCCCTTCGTCCGCAGAGTGGTCACCAAGGCGGAGGCCCTCGAGACGCTGCTCGGGCAGGATCTCAAGGCGGAGCTGATCGAGGAGCTTCCCGACGATTCCACGATCACCCTCTACACCCAGGGCGACTTCACCGACCTCTGCCGAGGTCCGCACATCCCCTCCACCGGCAAGCTCAAGGCCTTCAAGCTGATGAAGCACGCCGGCGCCTACTGGAGGGGGGATTCCGAGCGCCAGATGCTCCAGAGGATCTACGGCACCGCGTGGTTTTCCAAGAAGGATCTCGACGAGTACCTCCACAACCTGGAGGAAGCCGAGAAGCGCGATCATCGCAAGCTCGGCCGCGAGCTGGACATCTTCATGATGGACCCGATGGCCGGCGTGGGGCTTCCGCTCTACCTTCCCAAGGGAGCGCTCGTCATCCGCCTTCTGCAGGAGTGGCTGCGACGCGACCTCTACTCGCGCGGTTACGAGGAGGTCATCACCCCGCATGTCTACAACGCAGATGTGTGGGTGACCTCAGGACATTACGACTATTACCGCGAGAACATGTACTTCTTCAACATCAACGAGGGCACCGACGAGGATCCTCGCTACTCCGAGTACGGCGTGAAGCCGA
>CAZPAN010000094.1:0-6614 GCA_964584585.1 uncultured Coriobacteriaceae bacterium
CAAGACCGAGCTCAAGAACATGAACTCCTTCAAGAACCTCCATGACGGACTCGCCTATGAGATATGCAGGCAAGCCGAGGTTCTGGAGTCAGGCGGGGTGATCCGCCAGGAGACCAGGCATTGGGAGCCCGCCTCCAAGCGCACCGTGACGATGCGCGTGAAGGAGACAGCCGACGACTACAGGCTCTTCCCCGAACCCGATCTTGCGCCCTACGACCTCTCCGACGAGTTCGTGGAGAGCGTGAGGGCCAAGCTGCCGGAGCTGCCTTCCCAGAAGAAGGACAGGTACATGGAGCGAAACGGGCTCACACGCGCCGAGGCTCTGGCCATATCTTCCGATCCGGAGATGTCGTCGCTGTTCGACGACGCCGTCGCGGTCTCGCCCGAGAGCTCCAAGGCTGTGGCGAACATGCTGATGAATGACGTTTCGGCCTATCTCAACGCCAACGGCGCGAAGCTGGGCGAGACATCAATTACGGCCGAGGGTCTCGTGGAGATCTGCGCTCTGGTCGCCGACGAGACGATCTCGGCCAAGCAGGGCCGCGAGGTCCTCGCGGCGATGGCCGCCGAGGGCGGGAAGGCTCGCGACATCGTGGAGTCCAGGGGTATGAGGCAGGTCTCGGACGAATCGCTGATCGTCGAGGTGGTGCGAGAGGTGCTCGCCGCCAACCCCGACAAGGTCGAGGCCTACAAGGGAGGCAAGACCGGCCTTTCGGGTTTCTTCATCGGACAGGTGATGAGGGCCACCAAGGGCCAGGGCAACCCGAAGGTCGTGAGCCGGATCGTCGAGGAGGAGCTGTCCAGATAGATCGCACGAGCTGGGATCGGGTTTAGGCTCCAGCAAGGCGGCGTCTTCGCACGGTGGGATTGGGTATAGGAGGAAGTGGATGGGCAAGGAAAGGTTCGATTATTTCGGCGCGTTGGAGAAAATAGTCGACGCGGCGTGCGAGGCCGCTGGCAAGCTCGCGCACATCATCCAGAACTACGATCCCGACAAGGTCGAGCGCTGGATGCGCGAGATGCACGTGATCGAAAACGATGCCGACATGATCAACCATAAGATCGACAGGCGTCTCGCCACCGAATTCATCACCCCGATAGACCGCGACGACATGCTGATGCTCGCCCAATGTCTCGATCAGGTGGTCGACACCATCGAGGAAGTGGCGATGCGCTTCTACATGTACGACATCCGTCAGATCGAGAGCAGCGCCATCGATATGATGGAGCTGATAAAGCAGTCGGTCAACGCTCTGAAGAATGCGATAGCCGAGCTTAGGAATTTCAGGAAGTCGAAGGTCATCCATGGTCTTCTGGTCAGCGTGAGCGATTACGAGGAAGCTGCCGACGAGACCTATGTCAAGGCCCTGCGCATGCTGCATACCGAGCACCGCGACGATCCCCTGTACGTGATGGAGTGGGATGCGGTCATCACCAGGATGGAGAAGTGCTGCGACGCCTGTGCCCATGCGGCCGATATGGTGGGCACGATCATAACGAAAACCTCCTGATCCGAGGGTTTCGCGTCCTGTCGGGGGCCGTCGCTCCCGTCGGGGCGTCGCATGGACGACGCGGGCCGTCGCTGCATCCGACAGCGGCGGCCCGCCTTGCGCTCGGCCAGAAACCCCGTCGACGCTGCGACAAGGCTCCGCGTTTGGATTCGATTAAGCTTCAGGTTGGCCGGGGTTTGGAGACGTGGGGTCGTTCGTTTAGATCTCCTCGCTAGATTGTCCCTCAGGCACTGCTGACGTGCTGCGGAAGACAGATCGCGAGGAGGAAGACGATGCATTTCGAAGATACAGGGGTGCGGCCGGTTGGCGGCGTCTTACAGCGTTTTCGCGGGAGGAAGGCGGCTTCTGCCGCCCTGGCGATGGCCCTTGCGGCAACGCTGGCGGTGCCCGGATGGGCGTCGGCTGCGAGCATCCCTCAGGTGGAGGCCGGGGTTCCGGCGCAGATGGACTCGAGGTACACCGAGACCGTGCAACTGCCGGTCACCCTCTACGACTACGGGAGGTTGGTAGACGGAGAGTGGCTGACGACCGAACCCACGGTGCTTAACGATGGCATACCGGGTGCCATTGACTCCGAGACCGCTCCGGCGGACATGCCCAAGGCGATGCGCTTCTGGGACACTGAATACATGAATTGGGATCCTGCGGGAGACCCGTCCTCTATGTTCGACTCCGACGGCGAGATGCTGAAGGCGGGTATTTTCAGCTGGGGTCTTTTTGAGCGGGAGTTCACGGATTGGTCCTCGATCATCGCCGTCCCATCCAGGGACCTGTTTGGCAAGGATGCGGAGAGCTGCTACTACGGGGGCGAGGTCTTCAAGCAGGTCTACGAAGACGTGATGATGGAGTTCAGCTACGATCCCGATACCAACTCGTACCACTACTCCTCCAACGAGTCGTCCTCCACATTCGATGGCAGCGGGCTGCTGAAGAAGTCGGAGCTGGGTCCAGACGCCACCGAGGATGACGTGGGGTTCTGGCCGTTCGGGCAGGGCAACGTCCACTTCGGTCTCGTCATGGAGTTCGACTTCTATCTGCCCAGCGAGAAGTACCTGGCGTCCAACGACTATTACTTCGCGTTCTCCGGAGATGATGACCTCGTCGTCTACATCGACGATCAGCTCACGCTCGATCTCGGTGGCTGCCACATGGCGACGGCGGGCTATATCGACTTCTCCAACGAGATCGTCGTCTATGGATACTGCGCTCACTCGTACCACCAGACCAGCTTCGAGGCTTCGGTGGCCGATTCTGAGATCGAGTTCAACCGCAGCGGCTTCGACGAGGCCGGGGTCGACTGGAACATGGAGACCTTCGGCTACGTGACCTTCGAGGAGCTGGGGATCGATCTCGACAACGGCGCGGATCACGACTTCAAGCTCGCTTTCATGGAGAGGGGAGGCAGCGCGTCCAACCTGATGATCGAGATGAACATGGAGCTGAGAGCTTCGGTGGACTATGAGATCGTCGGCGACGTGGAGCCCGATCCCAGCATCACCGATCCCGTTCCAGTAGAGGACGACCTGTTTTGCATCGGCGATTCCTACACGGCGCAGCCGGGGCTGACCACCTCGGATTCCGGATACACGTTCTCGGGCTGGTACACCGATCCAGAATGCACCGATCCGTGGGTGGACGGCACCGCGCTGTCTGCGGAGAACACGACTCTGTATGGGCGCTGGTACTACGGCGAGGCCGTGAAGACAGCGGATCCCTCCCCCGGGCAGACGGTTCTGCCCTCGCAGAGGATCGTCTACACGGTCTCCTACGTCAACGAGAAGGACCATGCGGAGAAGGTGCGCATGACGGACGAGGTGCCTCTCGGAACCTCCTACGTGACCGGAAGCGCCTTTGCATCTCCCGAAGAGGGCGGCACGGTATCCGAAGACGGGATCGCAGAAGATGGATCGGGCTACGTCGAATGCACCTGGGAGCGGGTGGATCCTGGCGAGGAGGTGTCGCTTGTCTTCTCGGTGATCGTGGGCCAGGTGGCCGCCGGCACGGTCATCGAGAATCATGCGACCGTCGAGATCGACGACGGGGCGCACACGTACACGACGCCCCTGGTCGAGCACGTGGTGGGGGAACCCCTGCTCTCTATCGAGAAGACTTCCGATCCTCCCGATGGCAGCACGGTGGAGGCCGGCGATAACGTGGTCTATGAGGTGACGGTACGAAACGAATCCGATGCCGCAGTCACCGACATCGTGGTGACCGACCCCGTTCCCGAGGGGACGACGTTCGTGGAGGGATCGATCTCATGCTGGATCGAGAATTCCGCAGCAGAAGAGGATCCGGCCGACGACACCGCCGCGCAGCTGGGAGATGCCGAGTCGGTCGACGTGGCTGAGGAGGACGAGTTCTGGTACACGGCCTACGAGTCCGACGGCGTGGTGACCGTCGAGATCTCATCTCTCGATCCGGGACGGTCGGCGGTGATCGTCTTCGCGGTCGAAATATCCGAGATGGAGAGCTCCGGCACCAGGGAGATAGCCAACGTCGCCTACGTCGAGACGCCCTCCATGCCCGGCGGGCCGATGGAGTCGAACCAGGTCTTGCTCTATCAGAGCCTCGACGAAGCGGAGCTGGTCTCCAAGGGCACCATGCCCAAGACAGGCGACGCGTTGCTGCCGATCCTGATCGCGCTGGGATGCGTAGGGATAGGCGTGGTGGTCCTGCTGGTGACACTCAGGGCCGGAACGCGCGAATCTGACGAGGACATGATGTGATGCAGGCGCGGGGCGCGGCGGCTCCGGTGATGCGGGCGCTCGGCGATGTCGTGCTCCTATCTGCTATAGTCCCCTTTGGCCCCGCCGAGCGCGCCGTCTCCTGCGGCATCTCCCAGGTGGGCCCGGGGCGCGGGTTTTGCGCCGACCGAACGCATACCATCTTCGAAGGAGCATGACCTTATGGCATTGAAGGCGCCGAGGGGAACCGAGGACCTGCTGGGGCGCGAGGCCCTGGAGTGGGAGGCGATGTGCGCCGTCGCCAAGAGGATCTTTACGATGTACGGGTACGAACCCGTCTCGACTCCCATTTTCGAGCAGCAGGAGGTGTTCGTCCGAGGGATCGGGGAGGCCACCGACGTGGTGGACAAGGAGATGTTCCACGTCCTGTCCAAGAACGCCTTCGGGAAGGTCGCATCCGGTGAGCCGCTGAGGGAAGCTCAGAACCTCTCACTTCGCCCCGAGGGCACGGCGGGCGTCGTCAGGGCCGCGATCGAGCATAACCTCGTCCCGCCGGGCGGCCCCGTCGTCAAGCTCATGTACTCCGGCCCGATGTTTCGGTGCGAGCGTCCGCAGAAGGGACGCCTTCGCCAGTTCAACCAGATAGGCGCCGAATGCCTGGGGGCGCAAGACCCGTCGGCTGACGCCGAGATGATAGTCATGCTGCTGCGCTTCTTCGAGGCGGTGGGGGTTCCGGCCTCGTCCATGAGGCTCCTCGTCAATTCGATGGGGGACGACTCCTGTCGGCCCGCTTACAGGGAGAAGGTCCGAAAGCACATCCACGACCATTCCGAAAAGCTGTGCGAGGACTGTATCAGGAGGGCGGATCTTAACCCGCTCCGCGCCTTCGACTGCAAGAATCGTGCCTGCTCCGAGGTTATGGAGCAGGCGCCGAAGATCTTGGACGGTCTTTGCGACGACTGCTCCGACCACTACGCTAAGGTCAAATCGTACCTGGATCTCGCGGGCGTCGCCTACGAGGAGGATCCCAGGCTGGTGCGCGGACTCGACTACTACACCCGCACCGTCTTCGAGGTGCAGGTCGTCGACGGCCTCGGCGCTCAAAACGCCATAGGAGGAGGCGGTAGGTACGACAAGCTGATGGAGGTCATGGGGGGGAAGCCCACCCCGGGGATCGGCTTCGCGCTTGGGTTCGAGAGGACCCTCCTCGCCCTTGAAGCCGCAGGCGTCGAGATAGGCCGCCGCGATGGGCGGATGGCCTACGTAGCCACCGTTGACGACAGCTGCGACGAGGCTGCGTTCTCGATAGTCACGCAGCTTCGCGACCTGGGGGTCCGTGCGGAGATGGATCACCAGGACCGCTCCTTGAAATCGCAGTTCAAGCAGGCCGACCGGCTGGGCAGCTCGATCACCGTGGTGCTCGGCCCGGACGAGCTGGCGCAAGGGAGCGCTACGGTTCGCTCGATGGCCAGCCACGAGGAGCGTCTGGTGCCACTCGCGGACGTGGCCTCCGAGGTGGCTGCGGCGATGGGGATCTAGGATCTGGAGGGCGGTCCGGAGCGCGTGGGACGATCGCCAGTTGCACGATCAGAAGACAGTGGGCAGCATCTTTGCCCGAAGTCCATGCACTACATGATAGGAGAAGCAGAGGGATGCCAGAGAAGTCCAGTTACTCCATGCACACCCACACATGCGGCGAGCTCGCCGCGATAAACATCGGTGAGGAGGTTAGGCTCACCGGCTGGGTCGCCCGCAGGCGCGACCACGGCGGGCTGATCTTCATCGATCTGCGCGACCGCGACGGGTACACCCAGTGCACCTTCGATCCTGACTGCTCTGGAGATGCGTTCACACTGGCCGAGAAGGTAAGGCCGGAGTGGACCGTGCTGGTCAGCGGCAAGGTCAGGCGCAGGCCCGACGAGACCGAGAACGAGTCGCTGGTCACCGGCGAGATCGAGGTCGAGGTCCACGGCATGGAGGTGCTCTCCGAGTCGAGGACCCCGCCGTTTCTCATCGAGGACGGCATCGACACCGATGAGCTCACCAGGCTTCGCTGGAGATACCTCGACATCAGGCGTCCCGAGGTCCTTTCTGCGATCAGGCTCCGCTCCACCATCGTCTCGACGATGCGAAACGCTCTCGACAAGAGGGGCTTTCTCGAGGTGGAGACCCCGATCCTCGGCAAGTCCACGCCCGAGGGCGCGCGCGACTTCATCGTTCCGGCTAGGCAGTCTCCCGGCAGGTTCTACGCGCTCCCCCAGTCTCCGCAGCTCTTCAAGCAGCTGCTGATGGTCGGAGGCATCGAGCGCTACTACCAGATCGCCAGGTGCTTCAGAGACGAGGACCTCAGAGCCGATCGCCAGCCCGAGTTCACCCAGCTCGACATCGAGATGAGCTTCGTGACCCAGGACGACAT
>CAZPAN010000095.1:0-6559 GCA_964584585.1 uncultured Coriobacteriaceae bacterium
GCGCTGCGCCGTGTGGATGAACTCCAGGGTCAAGCAGGCCCAGAAGGAGGGCGCGACTGTCGGGGATATCTCGGCCGGCCTGTCCTACTCCGTCATCAAGAACGCTCTGTTCAAGGTTATCAAGCTTCGCGAGGCTTCCGAGGTCGGCTCGCACGTCGTCGTTCAGGGAGGGACCTTCCTCAACGACGCGATACTGCGCGCCTTCGAGCTGCTGAGCGGGCGAGAGGCTGTGCGTCCCGACGTCGCCGGCCTCATGGGCGCGTACGGCGCGGCCCTTCTCGCCAAAGATCGCGCCGAGCAGGAGGGGGTTTTGGACCTGGCGTCGCTTACAGACGACGAGCTGGCGGAGGTCCCTTCCCGCTCGACGCTGCTGTCCGCCGAGGCGATAGCGGCTCTCGTGGTATCACACACCACCGCCAGATGCCGCAGGTGCTCCAACAACTGCCTTCTCACGATCAACGACTTCGGGGTCGACGAGGCCACCGGTCGCCGTCGTCGCTTCATCACGGGGAACAGGTGCGAGAAGGGGGCGGGCGGATCTTCGGAGAAGGCGAAGGTTCCCAACCTGTTCGAGTACAAGACCAAGCGCCTGTTCGACTACGAGCCGCTATCGGAGCAGGAGGCGACGCGTCCTGCGGTGGGCTTGCCGCGAGTTCTCAACATGTACGAGAACTATCCGTTCTGGCACACGTTCTTCACCAAGCTGGGATTTAGGGTCGTGCTCTCGGATGCATCCAGCAAGGGCACCTACGAGGCGGGGATCGAATCGATGCCCTCCGAGAACGTCTGCTATCCGGCCAAGCTCAGCCACGGCCACATCATGAACCTGATAGAGAAGGGCGTCGATCTGATATTCATGCCCTGCATCAGGTGGGAGCGCCAGGAGGATCCCGGCGCGATGAACCACTTCAACTGTCCGATCGTCGTGAGCTACCCGGAGGTTCTGCATCTCAACATAGACGAGCTGCGCGACGGCACCATGCCATTTGTCAAGCCGTTCGTTCCGTACGACAACCGCGAAGTGCTGTCGCAGAGGCTCTATGAGGAGATATCCGAGAAATACTACGGCGATCATCCGGAGGCCAAAGGCACCCCGCCTACGCTTTCCGAGATCGAGGTAGCCGTTGACATCGCCTGGGTCGAGGACGAGAAGTTCAAGGAGGACATCCGTCTAGAAGGCGAGAGGATCCTCAAGTGGATCGCCGACAACAACGCTCATGGCATCGTGCTGGCCGGGCGCCCTTACCACCAGGATCTCGAGATCAACCATGCGATCCCCGAGCTCATCGCCAGCTACGGTATGGCGGTGCTCACCGAGGACGGCGTCTCGCATCTTGTGAAGCCGGATCGTCCGATCAGGGTCATCGACCAGTGGATGTACCATTCGCGCCTGTACGCCGCAGCCAAGCTGGTGACGATGGTCGACAACCTGGATCTCGTGCAGCTCAACTCCTTCGGCTGCGGGCTGGACGCCATCACCACCGACCAGGTTCAGGAGATCCTGGAGCCTTCCGGCAAGATCTACACGGTTCTGAAGATCGATCAGGTTTCCAACCTGGGGGCCGTCAGGATCAGGATCCGCTCGCTGTTGGCGGCTCTCGAGGACAAGAAGGCCTTCGGTGCTTCCGATGAGGCGATCTACGGCGATGGGGACATCGTCGAAGCGATGATGCGCGCTCGCGACGCATGTCCGCTCGATGCGCCGGCCGAGGCTCTCGAGGAGATCATGGGGGGTGATCGGAAGGCGGTTTCCGGGAAGGTCGAAGCTGCCGCCCGGGCTGCGGTGACCGTCGCTCCCGCCAAGGGACGGGTCCTGTCGCAGGTCGGGATCCCCAGCCCGGACCACACCATCTCGCACGACGAGGACAACGTCAAGATGGCTGACCTCGGCCGTCTCGTCAGGTTCGCCTCCAAGGTCGGGCTGACCCTTCGCGAGGGCGTCTCGACGATGTTCCGCAAAGCCCAGTACACGCAGGAGATGAAGGACTCCGGATACACGATTATCTCGCCGCAGATGGCGCCGATCCACTTCGAGCTGCTTGAGCGTGTCTTCCGTGACCATGGGTACAACATGGTGGTGCTGCCCTCGGTCGACCACGGCGCGGTGGAGGCGGGTCTAAAGTACGCAAACAACGATGTGTGCTACCCTTCGATTCTCGTGACGGGCCAGATCATGGAGGCCGTGACGTCGGGCGAATACGACACCGACCGTCTTGCCGTCATCATCACCCAGACCGGTGGCGGCTGCCGGGCGACCAACTACATCGCGCTCATCCGAAAGGCCCTGCAGGAGGCCGGATACGGCCACATCCCGGTGATATCGCTTGCGTTCAAGAAGCTGGAGGAGGCCAACCCCGGCTTCAAGATCGGTCCGATCATGCTCTATCAGGGGTGCTGCGCCCTGCTCTACGGCGATCTCCTGATGCAGTGTCTGCTCAGGACCAGGCCCTACGAGGCTACGCCGGGCTCAGCGGAGAGGCTCTACGAGAAGTGGATGGCCTATCTGAAGGAAGAGCTGGTGAAGTCCAACCCCATCAGGTTCTCCAAGAACGTGCATGCGATCGTCGAGGACTTCGACGAGCTGCCGCTGGTCGACGACCGCAGCAAGCCACGCGTGGGAGTGGTGGGGGAGATTCTCGTGAAGTTCCATCCCACCGCCAACAACCAGGTGGTCGACACCATCGAAGCGGAAGGATGCGAGGCGGTTATGCCCGGTCTGGTGGAGTTCTTCCTATACGGGATCTCCAACGCCATCTGGCAGTCGAGGGAGCTTGGACGCTCGAAGAGGTCGGCGCTGGGCTCGACCATCACGCTCAAGATCGTCGCCGCCGGACGCGCCCCGATCCGCGATGCGCTCGAGAAGTCGAAGCGCTTCGACGCTCCGGCCGACATCTACGAGCTGGCTGAGTATGCCGACAAGGTGATCTCGCTTTGCAACTCGATGGGGGAGGGCTGGCTGCTCACCGCCGAGATGATCGAGCTGATCCGAGGCGGAACCCCCAATATAGTGTGCGCCCAGCCGTTCGCTTGTCTTCCCAACCATGTGACGGGCAAGGGGGTCATCAAGGAGTTGCGCCGGCTCTACCCCGACTCGAACATCGTCGCAGTCGACTACGACCCGGGCGCCTCGGAGGTCAACCAGCTCAACAGGATCAAGCTGATGATCGCCGTTGCTAAGTCGAACTTCTTCGGGGAAGGATCGCGTGGGGATGATTCTGGCCGGTGCGCTCCCGCCGCCTCCGGAGCGTGATGCGGAAGGCGGCGGTCCCTCTGCCGGAGGTGGGTTTCCGCGCCACGAGCGACGGACCCCGCGCCCGGGTGCCCGTTCTAGTCGGCGGTGGCCCCGCTGCCGGTGTGGGGCGGAATGAATGGATCAGCGCTTCCTTGGCCCTAGATCTTGTACATGAAGTCGAAGACTTCCTTGCGCTGCAACGTGATCTGCATTCCAAGCTTCTCGGCATCGAGCGCAAGGCGTCTCTGCACCTCCTCGAAGGTGCAGGTCTCCTCGTCGAGGGTGACGAGCATGGTCATCGAGAACAGGTTTTCCAGCAGGGTCTGGCGTATGTCGTCGATATTGGCGTTGCACTCGTAGAGAGTCGCCGATACGGTTGCGACGATCCCCACCCTGTCCTTGCCGAGCACTGAGATAACGGCCTTGCCCTGCATCTGCATCCTCCGCTTCGGGTACATAAGCATTGATTTCCGGGTCGTTCCGGTTCAGTCGAGTATAGGGCAATCGCGCTGGGAACCGAGCGAGTCGTCGGTTCGCGCTGGGTTAGAATGTGCACGTTATCGAGGAATGAGAGCGCGGACGCAGGGCGCCTGGCCGCTTGGAGGGATCAAAAGATGCCGGGATCGCGAGTCAAGGTGAGCGCGGGGGATGTGGTGAGGCTGCGCAAGTCGCATCCGTGCGGGAGCCATGAATGGAAGGTCGTCAGGGTCGGCATGGACATCGGCCTCGTCTGCGCTGGATGTTCCCACAAGGTGATGATGAAGCGTTCCGCCTTTGAGAAGGCGTATCGCTGCCATGTCGGAGGCGATGGGGATCCCGATGAGCGGTGATGGCTCCGAGGCCGCCCGCATGTCGGATGAGGCCCTTGAGGTTGCGAGCGCCATCTTTCCTCCCGAAGCGTTGGTGCTGATGGTGAGCGGTGGAAGCGACTCCACCGCGATGTGCCTGCTGGCATCCGAGCTGGCCGACAGCGGGGTACTGGATCGGCAGATCGCGGTCGTGCTCCATATCGACCACGGCCTGCGTGGCGCCGACTCCGATGGCGACGTCCTCTTCGTGGAGAGGCTGGCGGATCTCTGCCGCTTTCGATTCGAGTCCAGGCGCATCGACATCCCGTCGAGGTCGGCCGAATTCGACGGCAACATGGAATGCACCGCCAGGAACATGCGTTACGAGCTGGCCTTCGAGCTCCTTGACACGATCTGCCGTCAGCGCGATCTCGACCCGTCGCTGGGAAGGGTCTGGACCGCGCACACGCTCGATGATCGCGCCGAGACCTTCTTCATGAGAACGATAGTCGGCACCGGCCCCGGCGGCCTTGCTTCGGTGCGCCGTCGAAACGGAAGGGTCGAGCGACCCGTGATCCGCATGACTAGGGAGTCGCTCAGGAGATACATCGCCTCTAGGATCGCCGATCTCGGATGGCGGCTCGATGACCCCGAGCGGGCGCAGGTCCCGGGAGGGATCTGGCGGGAGGACTCCACGAATGCCGACACCACCGGGTTTCGTGCGTTCGTGAGGCACGAGCTGATGCCGGTGGCGGCAAGCCGCAACCCCGAGCTGCTGCAGACGATGACTCGGACGATGGAGTTGATCGAGGAGGAGGATTCCTTCGTGCAATCCATCGCGGAACGGGTCGAGTCGAAGATCGCGGTCCCGGGGCCGCGCGGCTCGATCGGCATCGACGTCGCAGCGGCCAATGAGCTGGATCCCGTGATCGCGCGAAGGGTCGTGTACTCTCTCTGCAGGAAGACCATGCTGCCATCCGCGCGGATCGGCAGGCATCATGTCGACGCCATCGTGCAGGGCCTCTCCGATCCGACGTTCTCGATCGACCTGCCGGGCGGCGTCAGGGTGAGGGCGGAGTCGGGCACGATGGTGTTCGGCGCCGGGAGGCGCGAGGTTGCCCCGGATGACGATCCTCTGGAAGCCGGTGTGGAGATCCCGATCCCTGGAAGCGTTGAAGTTCCCGCAGAAGACGGGAGGAGCATCGTGCTGATCGCGGAATCCTTGGAGGTCGCGGCGGGAGAGGACCCCGTCGAGGTCGCGAGGCGGATCTCCTCGGGTCGGGTCGCCGTCATCGACCTGGACTCTGCGAGGCGGGCGTGCGCGGAGTCCGGCATGGTGAAGGACGGCGTCCCGTATCTGCTGGCGACCCGCAGAAGGCCGGGCGACAGGCTGCGTCCCATCGGGATGGGCGGGAAGAGCAGGAAGCTCTCGGACATCCTGATCGACAGGAAGATCCCCAGATCCGCGCGCGACGATGCTGTGGTCATCCGCGTGGGCGATGCGATCGTCTGGGTCTCGATCGCAGGAGTCGTAGACGTTGGGTTCGCCGCAGCGGACAGCCCCGAGCTTCTGAAAATAAGGCTGATCTTGCGGTAGGAGCACGACGATCTTGCTCCCCCTGGGGGAAACGCTGATCAGTTCATTCCTCCCGCTCCCGGCCCATGCTGTGCCCCTGCAGCGCGAAAGCGAGACGGGGTTGATGTCGGGCACGGGTACAACGACACGGCCCCCCAGCTCATGCGCGCGAAAACGAGGAGGGTGCGCTGGTCTGCGTCGATGAGCTTGGGCGATGGCGGGACCTCGTCCTAATCGCGACGCGGTATACTTCGGCTCTGGGGCGAACGCTCATGCATGGACGGGAGAGCGGCATCCCCATGGCCAGGCCGATCGAGACGTTAGGAAGTCCGCTTCATGCCCCGTGACCTGAACACATCCTATATAGGGGGAACTCTCACGCAGGAGGGCAGCGACCTCCGCGAGACGATGATTAAGGTCGACCATGTGACGATGGTCTTCAACATGGCGAGCGTCAAGCTCAACAACCTCAAGGAGTACATGGTCGCCATTGCCCGAAGGGAGCTGATGTTCAAGGAGTTCCATGCGCTGGAGGACGTTTCGTTCGAGGTGAAACGCGGCGACGTCTTCGGCATCCTGGGAACCAACGGATCGGGCAAGTCGACGATGCTCAAGATCGTCGCCGGAGTGCTCGAACCCACTGAGGGGTCCGTCGAGGTCAACGGCAAGATCGCGCCGCTGATCGAGCTGGGCGCCGGATTCGACATGGATCTCACGGCAAGGGAGAACGTCTTTCTCAACGGAGCGCTGCTCGGATACCCCAAGGACTTCATCGAGGAGCACTACGACGAGATCATAGACTTCGCCGAGATCCGAGAGTTCGAGGACATGCCGCTCAAGAACTACTCCTCAGGAATGGTCGCCCGCATCGCGTTCGCGATAGCCACCGTGATCGTTCCCGAGATACTCATCGTCGACGAGGTGCTCTCCGTCGGCGACTTCCTGTTCCAGCAGAAGTGCGAG
>CAZPAN010000096.1:0-6462 GCA_964584585.1 uncultured Coriobacteriaceae bacterium
GCATGAACTAGAGGGGCATTTTCTCTTGGTGTCTCTTTTTGCAGAACAAGAAAGTCTGCTAGGTGCGATAGCATTGGACAGAACACCTATTCAGGGAAGTTTTTCCGGTCGTGACCTCTATATTTTGCAAATGCTTTCCGCTCAGATCTCAACACGACTCTCTGAGCTATATGAAGAAAAAGGCTTTGGGGTCTCTAAAACAGAAAGGCTGAAAACGCACTGGCAGCTAACGAATCGAGAAATAGACGTTTTGGAGTGTGTGGCCTATGGAATGACCACTGCAGAGACTGCTAAGAAACTGATCATTGCAACGAGCACTGCTCGAAAGCATCTAGAAAACATCCACCGAAAAACCGGTGTAAACAATCGCATGTCCTTGATGCGCTTTGCTCAGCAGTTTTTCTAATTTGCCAGTGGCGATTCCGAAATAGTCGGCCGACACAAGATTGGCCAAGTTTGCCGGAGCGACCGTGAAGGCGCCCTTTTTGACAATGTTTGCCGTAGTTTTGTGATCACCGATATTGAAACAGACCTCGTGACGCGAGCACTCGCCAGCCCATGCAGCGTTCATGGCGTTGGGCACTCCGTCCTCGTCGTAGCTTCCGATGATGAAAACAGACTGCGGGAACAGCTCGCCCTTGTCTCCAAGACTCTTCTTCATGACTGTCCTTTCCTCTGGAGTCCATCTCATCCATCTAGACTTCATGTGAACAACTTGAGCCTGGGCTCGTCCTGCCATCTTCAAAGTCCGGTGCATCTTGGAGTATGCAATAAACCTTTATCGATTAGTAGTATTACACGGCGTGAGCATCACCCATTCCACGGTTTGCGTATCGATGCTCACGCCGTGTAATATTCAATTTAGTGTCCATGCGTAAATTGTTGGTCGCTTTTTCTATCCTCAAACGCCACAAAACGGTATCTGGCTACAACTGAAAACGGAATACATAGCCTGCTGGCCCTTTCAGAGCTTTTTTCTTCTTCGTCGCCTTGCTTTTCATAGATTCAAAAGCTGCGCGTTAAAAATGGAAGCCCTGCGCACGCATAAAATCGAAGCCAGAAATGCAAGGGATATCCAAGCCTTTACATACATTGGGGATCTTGACCTTATTAAGACTGCTGGATGTAACCTCATACGTCACAAGCGTCAAGCTTGAATTCAGCGCCTCTGCGCACAACCATGCATCAGCCCTGTCTGGCTTCTTGAATTCGCGCAGAGCTTCTGGACTATATCCCTGCCTGTCTGCCCAGGCACATACCTCAAGATACTTCTCGAGCGTTCCTTCGGTTGCTGGCATTGCCTGTATATCCACAAAACTCTCGATCCACTCTACAAGAGGGTCTTTGCGGCGTTTCAGTTCATCGAAAACGGCCTGATGAAGAATTGCCGTACCTGACATAAGCACGCTTCCAAGATCACGCCAAAAGCCTTCGAAAATATCTTGAGGAATATGGTTCGCGCTCGTAATAAAGATATTTGAATCAAGAAGATAGCGCTCCAAATTACGCCACCTCTTCGAAATATCGCCTAAAGGTTGGTGCATTCATTCCCGTGAGGTCATAAGCATCTCTATAGCTCAAATAATCGGAATGAACGGCAGTGCGAACGGCATCAGAAAATACAGAACCCAGCCTGTACTGCTTGTTATTGAAATAATTTCCGCCATCTTTGCCAACATTAGCCTCCACAGGCTTCTCATTCCTATAGCGGCGGCATAAGGCAAAGTACACGTCGCCCGCTATAAGCCCAATATCTTTCGCTTTGCGAGCAACAACAAGAAAGTTAACTTTGCAAGTATGAGCAATAGCCTGGACCTTGGTGTACTGCTCAGAGGAGCAATTTCTCCAATAAGCCAGCAACGTATGCGTTGGAACAAGAAAATCTGCCGCAACAGAGTTACAGAAGCGCTCCATGACGATGTCAGTGTCTCCATCATCAGGAGCATTGCTTACACCGGTCTGAAAAAAGGCAAGGTGGCACAGCTCGTGAATGAGTGTAAAAATCTGTGCGCTTTTCGCATCACGCCCATTGATGAAGATGATAGGGGCGATTCTGTCAGAAAGGGCAAAGCCTCGGAATTCAGAAACATCGAGCACGCGATGCGTGTTGTCGTTTACAACACCGTTAATAACAACGGAAATACCTGTCGCTTCTATGCTGTCCTTAAGTATCTTGAGAGCACCAGAGACGCTTTTACAAGAAGCTGCCCAATCATCTTCAAGTTTGAGGAGAGAATGCAAATCTTCCACCATTCGATTTCTAACTTCATCGGAAAGTGGCGCATCCTTGTAAGATCCAACAAAGTCAATGGGAGCAAACTCCTCATGAAGAAAATAGGTTCTCATCCAGCTTTGCCTGCTAAGCATCGCGTCAATCGTATCAAACAATTCGGGACTCGGATCGTGCGTCGGCGTATTATCGACAGTGCGGAAATCGGCAATTTGAAGCGCGTAATTCGGAATGTCATCTGCGAAGAGATCGCTTACGCTCACGTGTGTTTTACTAGCAAAATCACGAAGCTGCTTGACAGTTGGCTTCCAAGATCCGTCGAGCCAGCACGGGTATTTCGGAAAATTCTTGATGATTTGCTCATCGTTGAGGCCGCTTCGGCGCACAGCCCATTCAAGTACTTGAGGGTTCAAGTCTGCCATTTTGCGGCCTCCCTTCAGATAGACCTTCTCCATTTCAGGCCGCTCTGCGACTGACTACAACTCTTCGCGAATCATGTTCTGAACAGTTGCAGGAATCTCTTCACTCACTGCTTTCAGAGTTAAGTGTTACGCGCAAATTAAAGATTGGGACCCTTTCTTGTATATCCTATCATCGTCATAGATGGGGAGAACATGAGGCGCATCAGAAAGCCCGGTGAAGTGGGTCCCCCATGAATGGAGGTCATTCACCGGACAAGCAAGTACAACGGAAACCCCCGCTCAAAAGCAAAAAGGGATTCGTGTTGGCAGAACAAAATCCTTATTCGGAAAGCACAAACCTCACGGTTTAGTCGTTCCTAAGAAAACTACAAGCCGGCGGGCTGGAAACCTCTTGGAATCCGCACCCGCCGGCATCTTGTGCAATGGAGCCAACAAGGGGACTCGAACCCCTGACCTGCTGATTACGAATCAGCTGCTCTACCATC
This sequence comes from uncultured Coriobacteriaceae bacterium, assembly GCA_964584585.1. GTDB lineage: Bacteria > Actinomycetota > Coriobacteriia > Coriobacteriales > CADBOM01 > CAZPAN01. The sequence continues at coordinate 3,138 of CAZPAN010000096.1, forward strand.
TGAGCTATGTTGGCCTGTCACGGCGATCCTAGGGAAACGCTGATCGATCATCGCTTCCCTGGCGATCACGCAGGTAAGAAGTATACCCAAAACGCTCCTGAAACTCCCAGATGGAGTGCCAAGCGGGATCAGATCCAAAACCAGAGATGCATCGCGCCAGAGAGACCAGAAAGAAGCCTTTCAGCTCGCTCCTTCGCCTTGGCCGCAGCGGGACACCGCAGATACCACGGCAGTAGGGATGTGCCGGGCTGGTCTACATGCATAGCCTCACCCGAACACAGACGCATCCCGCAATCCCTTGCGCTACGACTCGCGGCCTATCTGAAGCGCCTTCTTGTTGAACTCGACCATGTCCTGACGCCTGGCCGAGACGCACTTGGGAACCGCATCATCGAGCGACTCATCGCTCACCAGGCCGACCTCCTTGTTGAGCTTGCCCGTGATGATGACGTTGGCGAGTCCGCTGATCTCGTTCTCCTCAGCCATCGAGGTCGCCGGCAGAGCATGATAGACGACATCCTCACGATCGAGAGAGTTCTCCACCATAGTCGTGTCGACGATCACGGTGCCGCCGGGCTTGACAGCATCGATGAACTTCTCGTAAGAGGGACGATTCATCGCGACGAGCACATCGGGAACCACTACCAAAGGCGAGCCGATCGGCTCATCGGAGATCACGATGGAGCAGTTAGCCGTGCCGCCGCGCATCTCGGGACCGTAGGATGGAAGCCAGCTTACCTCCTTCCCATCCATCAGCCCCGCGTAGGCAAGCAGCTTGCCCGCGAAGAGGATGCCCTGCCCGCCGAAGCCCGCGAGCATGATGTTGGTGGTTTGGCCTGCCATCCTACTTCGCCTCCTTCGCGACCGCCGAATCCTTGGCCGCCGCTCCCGCACCGCCATCTGCTCCGATGTCCTTGTAGACCCCGAGCGGATAGTAGGTGAGCATGTTGTCGCGCATCCACTGCATCGATTCCACCGGGTCGAGACCCCAGTTGGTGGGGCATGTGGAGACGACCTCGATGATCGAATAGCCGAGCTTGCGCTGCTGGTACTCGATACCCTTCTTGATCGCACGCTTCATCGCCTTGACATGCGCCGGAGTATCGATCGTGACCCTTTGTGCGAACGCGACGCCATCGAGGGTGGAAAGCAGCTCGCAGACCCTGATCGGGAAGCCGGCTACGTCGACATCGCGGCCATAAGGGCTGGTCTGGGTTATCTGCCCGGGCAGACTCGTGGGCGCCATCTGACCGCCGGTCATGCCGTAGATCGCATTGTTGATGAAGATGACGGTGATGTTCTCGCCTCGGGTGGCGGCATGCACGGTCTCGCCCATCCCGATCGAGGCCAGATCGCCATCGCCCTGGTAGGCGAAGATGAACTTGTCGGGCAAAACGCGCTTGAGACCGGTGGCGACCGCCGGGGCACGTCCGTGTGCGGCCTCGACCATGTCGGTCGCGAAGAAATCGTACATCGTCACCGAACATCCCACCGGGCATACGCCGACCGTGTCGCCCTCAAGCCCCATCTCGTCGATAAGCTCGGCGAGCGTCCTGGTTACTATCCCATGTCCGCAGCCGGGGCAGTAGCTGAAAGGAGCGTCGGTGAGGCTGTGCGGCCTTTCGACCTTCAGCTCTTGCGCGGTATCGTTGACAGCCATGCTAGTCTCCCTCCGTAAGCCTCTGGTGGAACGGGACCAGGTTCACCCTCTCCCCTGCGATGACCTTCTCGATGCATACGAGGACCTCCTCCGGCTGAGGGATGATGCCCCCGGTATGGCCGAAGAAGTTGACCGGCCTGGAATCGTTGATGGCCAGGCGGATGTCCTCGACCATCTGGCCCATCGACATCTCCACCGACATGAACGCCTTGCAGTTCTGGGCGAGGCCGGAGATCGTGTCGACGGGGAAGGGCCACAACGTGATCGGCCGGGCAAGGCCAACCTTGATCCCACGCTCCCTGGCGTGCATGACAGCGCTCTTCGCGACGCGCGCGGAGGCACCGTATGCGACGAGCACTAGCTCGGCGTCATCTGTCATGAAGGTCTCGCACATCTGCTCGTCGGCCTTGATGCGCTCGTATTTCTCCTGGCGCTTGACAACGATGTCTTCGAGCACCTGGGCCTCAAGGAAGAGCGAGTTGGTGATGTTGTGCTCGCGCTTCATGCCCGTGCCGGTGGTGGCCCAGGGTTTCTCGGGGATGTTCGGCTCAATCTCCGGAAGCGTGGTGGGCTCCATCATCTGCCCGAGCATCCCGTCGGAGAGAATCAGCACCGGGATCCTGTACTCGTCGGCCTTATCGAAGGCCTTGAACACAAGATCGGCGATCTCCTGGACGGATGCGGGTGCGTAGACCATGACATGGAAGTCACCGTGACCAAGGCCGCGTGTCGCCTGGAAATAGTCGGCCTGCGAGGGTTGGATGCCGCCGAGTCCCGGGCCTCCGCGCTGCACGTTGGCGATGACGGCAGGCAGATCGCAACCGCATAGATAGGAGATGCCCTCGCTCTTGAGGCTGATGCCCGGCGACGAGGAGGAGGTCATGACACGGGCACCAGCCGAAGCCGCCCCGTACACCATATTGATGGCGGCGATCTCCGACTCAGCCTGGAGGAAAAGCCCCCCGACCTTCGGCATCATCTTCGACATATACGCGGATATCTCGGTCTGAGGAGTGATCGGATAGCCGAAGAAGTACCTGCATCCGGCACGGATCGCGGCCTCGGCCATGACCTCATTGCCCTTCATCAACACCTTCTCAGCCATCTTCTCACCTCACAACCTGTATGGCAGCGTCGGGGCACATAGTCTGGCAGCTCCCGCAGCCGATGCACCTCAACTCATCCGTGCATATAACGGGATGGTATCCCTTGGCGCTTATCGTATTAGCGTCGAGCTCGAGGATGTCCTTGGGACAATAGCTGACGCACAGCCCGCATCCCTTGCAGTAATGGGCATCGACAGCGATGCGAAACATATCTCGCTCAACCTCCCAGCCTGTTCTTCGGGTTCCTCAGAAGAATCGCCATACGCCACTGCGCTTCCATGCAGTCGGCCATGGCGTCGTATCCACACACGACCTATCTTATAAACCAAAAAGGGAGGTGGAGAGCGCCCGCTCCGCCAAGCGCCGGTTTTAACTGATTTCGGGCGAGACAAGCACATGACGGGCGAGGCTGACATCACCCGCTGGGGAGATGCTTAATTGCTTTCGCCTCAGTCCGCCCCGCTGGCGAGCCGCCCTAGCGGTTCCACCTGTCCTCCGTCGCGGCCCTGCCGCATCCGCCCTCCGAACGAGCTGCTAACCTTTCATTCAGTAAGAGCAA
>CAZPAN010000097.1:0-2986 GCA_964584585.1 uncultured Coriobacteriaceae bacterium
GCCAAGACCTCCCTGCAGCGCGATCGCCGCTCCGGTGAGTCCAGCTATAAGGGAATGCGACTGGCTAGTGGGCAGCCCGAACGCCCAGGTGATGACCCCCCAGGCGATCACCGCGACCAAGGCGGCCATGACCGCTATCAGGGCCATCTGGCTGTCTCCGCCGAAGTCCACCATGCCGAATATCGTGTGGGCGACGGCGGAGGAAAAGAACGTCATCGTGAACACGCCGAGGAAATTGAAGAGGGCCGCCATCATGATGGCCTTGCCCGGGGACATCGACCTCGTGGCGACGCATGTGGCGATGGCGTTAGGTGCGTCGGTGGCCCCATTCACCATGATGGTGCCGATGGAGAGTACCAGGATAATCGAGAGTATAGGATCGGAGACGATTTCCGGAAGAACGGCGGCTAGGCTCAGATCCACATTCTCTCCTCATGCATGCACACGGCCAGCTGCCGGGCAATCCCATGATCCTAGAAAAGCACGACGATTTTACAATAAGATCGCGCGCGTTCCATGGTCTGCAAGCGTCGGAGCTGCGAGCGTCGGGCGCAAGGTCGGACGAGACGGGAGCCGATCGCATAGCGGCTCATCGGATATCTCCGAGAAACCCAGCTGCAGATCGCGTCCAAAGGGGGCCGAAATGGCCCCTTTGGTATAATCGGAGCTTCACATGCCCGAGATCGCAACCGGGACAGCGCGCGCCCAAAGTCATCCAAGACGGGCGCGCGCAGGACAATCGGCTATTAGGAGAGCATATGTCTTCGAGTTCGCGCAGGCGCTCAAGGCAACAGCACGGCCGGGGTTTCCGATTCGTGATTGGAACCATAACCGCTCTGCTCGCCATCATGGCACTCGGAACCGCCGTCGCCTCGGCGCTCGTAGGAAACTGGATTAAAGATGTCCCGGATTACACCGACATAGACATCTACAGCGAATCTCAGATCACCAGGATCTACGCCTCCGACGGAACGACCCTACTGGCTGAACTCTACCTGGAGGACAGGGAGCCGGTGGATTCGGCCAGCATCTCCGACTACGTGAAGAGCGCGACCGTCGCGGTCGAGGACGAGCGTTTCTACGAGCACGATGGCGTGGACGTCACGGGGGTCATCCGAGCCATGCTCGTGAACCTGGCTTCGGGAGGGACCGAGGAAGGGGCCTCGACGATCACGATGCAGCTGGTGAGAAACACCTTGCTGATCGACCAGATGAACGACATCACCCTGGAGCGAAAGGTCAAGGAGGCCTACCTCGCGCTGGAGGTCGAGCAGATATACAGCAAGGACGAAATCCTCACGATGTACCTCAACACCGTCAACTACGGCGACGGCGCGTACGGCATCGAGGCCGCTGCGAACCATTACTTCAACAAGAGCGCCTCCGACCTCACGCTCGCCGAGGCGGCGCTTCTGGCAGGAATCCCGCAGTCGCCCACCTACAACAATCCCAAGAACTACCCCGACACCGCGCTGGCCAGACGCAACGTGGTGCTCGATAGGATGCTCTCCAACGGCATGATCACGCAGGAGGAGTACGACGAGGCGGCAAGCTCCCCTCTCGGACTGGACCCTGAGCCGGAGAATTCCAGCGACGGCATCTACCTCTACCCGTATTTCACCTCGTGGGTACGCCAGCTGCCGCTCGAGGACTACAGCTCCGAAGTGGTCTACTCGGGCGGCCTCACTGTCTACACCACGCTTGACGTGGACAAGCAGGAGGCGGCCGAGGCGGCCTGCAACGACAAGCTCGCCACGATGGAGGACGACGTCGAGGCCTCCCTCACATCGATAGACCCCGACAACGGCTACGTGGTGGCCCTGGTCGGAGGCCGCGACTACTACGCCGACCAGTTCAACCTGGCCACGCAGGCGGAAAGGCAGGCGGGGTCGTGCTTCAAGGTGTTCACGCTGGTCGCCGCGATAGAGGAGGGGATAAGTCCGCAGACGAGGATCAGCTGCTCCTCCCCCGTCACCATCGACGGCTGGGAGGTGGAAAACTACGGCGGAGCCAGCTATTCCGCCAGGACCATCCAGCAGGCGACCCAGATCTCGTCCAACACCGCGTTCGCAAGGCTCATCAGCGAGATCGGCGCGGACAAAGTCGTGGACGTCGCGGAGAGGATGGGCATCACGAGCTCGCTTGAGGCGGTGCCCTCCATCACGCTCGGCACCCAGGGAGTGAACACCCTCCAGATGGCCTCCGCGTTCGCCACGCTCGCATCCGGAGGGGTCTACCACGAGCCCAAGTTCATCACCCAGATAATCTCCAGGGAGGGCGATGTCGTATACGACGCGAGCGAGGACCTGGAAGGCGAGCAGGTCCTGACCCCGGAGGTAGCGCATGCGACCACCGAGGTGCTTGAGAGCGTCGTGACCAGCGGAACGGCCACCTCCGCCCAGCTTTCCAACCAGGTCTCCGCCGGCAAGACCGGGACATCGCAGAACTACAGGGATTCCATGTACTGCGGATACACCCCGCAGCTCTCCACATCGGTGTGGATCGGATCTAGGGAGGAACGGGCCATCTCCGACAACATGGGGGGCTCGAACTGCTGCCCCGTATGGAAGCAGTACATGACTGCAGCGCTCGCGGGAGTGGAAGAGGAGGATTTCCCGGATGCAGACGATCCGCCCTACACCGACGACACGTTCGACGACCTCCTGAGCAGCAGTGACTCCAACAGCTCCTCCAGCGAAGGAAGCGGCACCTACGGAACGGACACCGGAACCGGTACGACCGACACTGACGACGTCTCGACCGACGAAGGCGTCGTGGAAGACGGCTCGGACGCCACGTCATCGGAGGACACGTCGGGTTCGGATTCCTCGGCGTCGGGCGATTCCGGATCTGAGAGCGGCGAATTGGGCACGCTCTCGGCGAGTCCGCCCGACACATAACCCTGCAATCCAGTCGGGTCCCGATAGACGAAGGCCGGGCCGTCGGGCTGAAATACTCAGCTCGACGGCCCGGCCCCGGAAAACCC
>CAZPAN010000097.1:2996-6407 GCA_964584585.1 uncultured Coriobacteriaceae bacterium
CTCAGTCGGCAGATGCGGCGGCGTCCTCCACCGAGATCACCCTTGCGATCTCGGATGCCACGGAGTCGGCGGTCGGCAAGTCGACGGCCTCCACCATCACTCGGATCAGCTGCTCGGTGCCAGAAGCCCTCACGAGAATGCTGCCGTTCGACCCCATCCTCTCGGCGGCCTCGCGGATGCAGGCGATGACCGTCTCGGAGGTCTCGTGGATGCTCTTGTCCGAAACCGGGACGTTCACGAGCACCTGGGGGAACTTCTCCATAACCTTGACAAGCTCGCCCAGGGGCTTGCCCGACCTCCTGATAGCCGCAAGCAGGTTGAGCGCTGTCGCAAGTCCATCGCCCGTGGTGTTCTGCTGCAGGAAGATCATGTGACCCGACTGCTCGCCGCCGAGAACGAATCCGCCCTCTCTCATGCGCTCAAGCACGTACCTATCGCCCACGGAGGTGGTCTCGACGGCTATCCCCTCACGCTCCATCGCCTTTTTGAACCCGAGGTTGCACATCACGGTGGAGACGACGGTGGACTTCTCCAGCACTCCCCTATCGCGCATATCCACGGCGCAGACAGCCTCGATCTGATCCCCATCCACCTCGTTGCCTGCGGCGTCGACCGCCTGAACCCTGTCGGCATCGCCGTCATGGGCGATCCCAAGATCGGCACCGTTTTCGAGGACGGTCTTCTTGAGCTGGGCGAGATCGGTGGACCCGCAGCCGACGTTGATGTCGTCTCCGTTGTAGTCGGCGTTGATCGCGATTACGGTCGCGCCCAAGCGCCGCAGCGCCTCCGGAGTGGTGCGGAAAGCGGCACCGTGGCCGCAGTCCACGGCGATGCGCATGCCGGCGAGGTCGACGCCCTGCGCGCGAAGCTCGTCGACCGCATTGGAGATGTAGATCTCCTCGGCATCGGAGATCACGTGCATCGTCCCCAGGTCCTTGCCGATGATCTCGCCCTCGGCCGGACATCCCCGCTCGATATGCTCCTGCATCCTGTCCTCTAGCTCATCAGGAAGCTTGAAGCCCGACGCGTCGAAGAACTTGATTCCGTTGTAACGGGGAGGGTTGTGGGAAGCGGAGATCACGACGCCGCCGTCGTAATTGCCCTTGGAGGCTATGAGGGCCACGGCCGGGGTGGGCACGATGCCGGCGAAGTGAACGTCTCCACCAGCTGACATGATGCCCGCGCCAAGGGCCGACTCGAGCATCGCGCCGCTGCGGCGGGTGTCTCTGCCCACCACTATCCGCTTGCCAAGGAAACGAACGGCCGCCCTTCCGAGATCGAACGCCAGCGATGGGGTGAGCTCGGAGTTAGCGACGCCTCTGACGCCGTCGGTTCCGAACAGACGGTCGGACATGTCAAACCTCCATCGAAAGGAGCGTACAAGAAAGGAGGCGGAAGCCGATGTGCCAGCCTCCGTCTCCATGAATCGGTCGTATTCGACAGACAGCGCCGTAGTGGCGCGGCCTGTGCAGGTGTGGATCAGCGCTTCGAGAACTGCGGGCGCTTGCGGGCCTTCTTCAGACCGTACTTCTTACGCTCGACCTTCCTCGCATCTCTGGTGAGGTATCCAGCCTTCTTGAGGTCGGAGCGGTAGTCGCCAGCCTCGAGGAGCGCGCGGGCGATGCCGAGCCTGAGAGCCCCGGACTGCCCGGAGATGCCACCGCCGTTGCAGGTGGCCACGACGTCGAAGTGATTGACGGTGTCGGTGACCTTGAACGGGGCGAGAGCGCTCTTCAGCAGGGCCTCACGGCCGAAGTACTCCCTACCGTCGCGCTTGTTGATGGTGACCTTGCCGGTTCCCGGCATGATCCTGACGCGGGCGACCGCGCTCTTGCGACGTCCGGTGCCGTAGTAGACAGCGTCGTTGTTAGCCATTGTCTAGCCCTCCAGCTCGATCTTGCGGGGATTCTGGGCGACATGCGGATGCTCCGGACCCACGTAGACCTTGAGCTTCCTGCACATCTTGCGCCCGAGCTTGTTCTTGGGGAGCATGCCGAAGACAGCGTGCTCGATGATGCGCTCGGGGTGCTTGGCCATGGCCTCCTGGAAGGTCTCCTTCTTGAGACCGCCCGGATACCCAGAGTGCCTGTAGTACTCCTTGTCGGTGAACTTGTTGCCGGTGACCTTGACCTTCTCGGCGTTGATCACGACCACGAAATCGCCCACATCGACGTGGGGGGTGAACTGCGGCTTGTTCTTTCCGCGAAGAATGCTCGCCACCTCGGTGGCCAGACGTCCCAGGACGACGTCCTCGGCATCGACGAGAAGCCACTCGCGCTCGACCTCTCCGGGCTTCGCATAGTAAGTCTTCACTTGAAGTTCCTCCAAATACATCTGGACGTGGTTTCCATACGACTTTCACGGGGCCTTATGAAAACTAACCCGTAGAGTTTACGTCCGGGTCGCTTCACAGTCAAAGCGGGAATCGCCACCCGAGCGGAAAACGAGCGCGCTGGCGGGTGAGCGGGACATCGGATGGCGGGACAGACGCCCCATGCACACTGGAGTGGGCAGGATCGAGAAGCTGCGAAATGATTTTAGATGGCATCCGGGTTGTTGTGTTTGTTACATGTGATGGTGGAGGTTGGAAGTTTTCTCAACAATCTGTCTAAGAGCTTTTAAGAGCTTTTAGGATTTGCTCATAACGGGCCTTTTCATCGTCGTCTAGCCTGTCATAAGGGCAAAGCCCATCTCTGTCTGCGGTTCTAACATTGTCGCTAAAGGGAAGCGTTGTGGCGATTTTTCGGCCTTCTAGCTCTTTATTTAGAAAGTCCTCGTCGTCGGCTGAGGTAACTTTATTGCATACATACAGAAGATTGTTGATACCAATCTCAGCAGACATTTTTTCGATCAAGTCTGCGCATTCTATGGATCTCTTTCCGGGTTCTACGACAACTATCAAAACATCTACAGCCTGAGCTGTGGCACGACCCAGATGCTCAACGCCGGCTTCCATGTCCATAATCAGAGTTTCGTTTTTATTTAGGATGAGATCATCCACAATGCGCTTTAGAAAAGTATTCTCCGGGCAAGCGCATCCTCCGCCGCCTCTGTTTGCAGCTCCTAGAACCATCAAAGAAACGCCATTTACATCTACGCCAAACTTTTCCATCAAATCGTCCACCTTGGGATTCAAGGTAAACATTTGACCCATAACACCGGTTTTGGCTCCAGTGCGCTCTTCAATGAGTCCTGTGCGATAAACCATCGGAACAATCTGTTCTTGCTGCTCGTCTGTGACTCCAAAGGCACTGGCAAGATTTGCATCGGGGTCTGCATCTAACGCAAGAACTTTTTCTCCATCGTCTGCAAGCATTCGTGCAATACATGCGGCAACGGTCGATTTACCAACTCCACCTTTTCCAGAAACTGCAATTTTCATTAGATGCTCCTAATCAAGTTGAATCTTTA
>CAZPAN010000098.1:0-6405 GCA_964584585.1 uncultured Coriobacteriaceae bacterium
GCCGGCTTCTTCGCAGATATCTTCATGCCGTTTTGGATGAGACCGACGTCGAGGCCCATGAACCTGTAGACCTGTCCCATCCACTCGCTGTCTCGTTTCGCCAGGTAGTCGTTGACGGTGACGACGTGCACACCAGTGCCGGGAATGGCGTTGAGGTAGCCGGCCAGCGTGGCGACGAGGGTCTTGCCCTCGCCGGTTTTCATCTCGGCGATCGCACCGGAGTTGAGGACCATGCCTCCTATCAGCTGCACGTCGAAGTGCCTCATGTCGATGGACCTGCGAGCGGCCTCCCTGACCGCCGCGAAGGACTCTGGGAGGAGGTCTTCCAGCGACTCACCGTTCTCGTACCTATTCCTAAACTCTCCGGTGAGTCCCCCGAGGTCCTCGTCGGACTTATCCCTCATCGACGGCTCGAGATCGTTGATCCTAGCCGCTATTCCCTCGTAGGCCCGAAGCTCCTTGCCCTGTCCCATCGTGAGCAGTTTCTTGAAAAAATTTGGCATCTCGTCGCGACTTTCCCTTCAAACGCTTGCCTTCTCGGACGCTTATCTGTATTTCGAACACAAGAATAGCCTACATGCCGATGACAGACCCGTTTGAGATTCACGACAGGCTTGGCGCGGATGGCCCGCGAGCGGAATGATCCGGCAACGGCGATCGAACCCCGGGAGGCGGCGGCCCGCATGGCAGAACGCCGATGCGGGCCCGCAACTCAAACGCACCTCCGATCAAAACATCCGACTACATTGCAGCAGCGGATATGGAGGACGCGGACGCGCACGGCATCCGGCCTCCTTGCACCCCACCCCCGAACACCAGCCCTCCCCTTCTCAGCTAGAACAAAAACACAACGGGTGCGATCCGCTCTGCATCGATGCTAGCGGGTCGATCTAAACCAACGACCCCGCAGTCCCAACCCCGTCCTAAACAGAATCCGAACCAGATCCAACCAGGTTCCAACCGCCCGCGCGACGCCCCGTGGCGGACAACCGCCCGCGCGGCATCCAGGCGTCCGTGCGACCCGGACTGATCCGGTCACATGTCGTCGTTTATGAGCCTCTGATAGAGATCCACCGTGCGCTTGGACAACGGTATCCCCAGCTCGCTATCCAGATATTCCTTGCACTGGAAGAAGGTCTCCATCGCTGCGGTCCTCTGCCCCGAGAGCGCCTGTATGGACATGAGAGTCTGATACACGTCCTCGCGGTTCGCATCGACTCCGAACGCCTTCCTCGCAAACCACAGGGCACCGAGCGAATTGCCGGAGTCCATCATCGATTTGGCTCCGGCCAGAAGGACATCCACATATGTAGCCCGATACCTGTCCCTCAGCTTCAACATATACGCGTCGCAATCGACCCCGGTGAGTATGTCTCCCGTGTATATCTTGTCGATCCTAACGATCATCTTCCCCATGTCTTCGTGGCTGCGGTTGCCGAAGAGCATCTCCCTGGCGAGCATGTCGAGCTCGTGGACATCGGACTCGACCAGATCCGGATCCACGCTGTACAAAGTGTCGATGCTCCTGACGAAGCTCCTGTCTCCCCCGCCGGCGCTCTGCAACGTCTTGCGGAGCATCGACCAGGTGACGTAGAAGTTGTCGACGGCTTTCTTCTGATTCATGTTCGGCCAAAGGGATGTCAGCAGGATGTCCCTCGCGACCTCCCTGCCGAACCTAGTCACCAAATGGGCCAGCAGCAGCTTGCACTTGGCCTTGACCCAGAGATAGTTGAGCACCTCGACTCCGTCGATGTAGACCCTGAGGCCTCCGAACAGACACACTCTCATCGGAGGGGCCTCGTCCGTCAGGCCCGCCTCCACCAGATTCTTCCCAATACTTCTGTTGATCTCGCTAAGCATTGTCTTGCCCTCTCGCGGAAGGCTGGTCTTCGGAGTTTGGAATGATATCGTAAAAGCATCGCTTCGGTATGATTTTCTTCTAAACCAAGACGAATCCGAGCGCCTGAAAAATGACTGTCGGCTTCCTTTTATCTAAAAGGAATTCCATAGTCTTCCTCAAGTCAAGGCTCGTGTTATCCCCTAAGCGCGACATGATGTGTTGGAATCGAGCTGATTCCGAATTACAACGCAACATGTAGGAGAATTTGACCGCGTTTAGATTCTAATCGGTGTCTTTTTCGCTTACGAAGACCGAAAGAGCGAACCCTTATTAAGGAAACGCTGATCGATCACGTCCATCTGGGTTCCAGCGCGTGGCGCAGCCCATGCGCGTAAAGGCGAAGAGGGCGCGCTGGCCTGCGGCGATGAGCCTGAGCGTGCCGCGCCCCGGAGGCCGAAGCAAAACCGACCGCTATCGGGTTTCATCGCCCGATGCGGCCCCTATCACCTCGAAGATCTCCTCTCCGCGGACGGTCCTTCCCATCGAGCGGTCGCCCAGAGAGTCCAGCACCTCGGCCAGGTCGTCGGGGAGGCTGTCGACAAACGCCATCGGCTCGCCTGAAAGCGGATGGTCAAACTCGAGCCTGAAGGAATGCAGGAACTGCCTGATAAGGCCGAGGTTCGCCTTCTCCGAACCGGTCCCATACATCGGATCGCCGACCACGCAATGACCGATGTAGTTCATGTGCACTCTGATCTGGTGGGTCCTCCCGCTGAAGAGCTTGCACTCCAAAAGAGTAAAACCGTCGTCGCGCCTGCCGGCCTCGAAGCGCTCGAGCACATCGAAGGTCGTCACCGCCGAGCGAGCCGAGACGGAGTCGCTTATAGACATCTTCAGGCGGATCTTGGGGTGGCGGCCGATCGGCGCATCTATGTAGCCGGTGTCTTTCGCGATATACCCGTGCACCAGGCAAAGGTAGCGGCGGTCGATATTGCGAGTGCGGATGCCGTCCTGGAGAATGTACCCGCACTCGTCGGTCTTCGCCGCGAGCATCAGCCCCGAGGTGTCCATGTCGAGACGGTGGACGATCCCAAGCCTGTCCTCCCCCTGGAGGTTCGCGAGGTGCTCGCGACCGCAGTGGGCGATCAGCGCGTTGACGAGCGTGTCGCCGTAGTGACCCTGGGAGGGGTGGCAGACCAGCCCTGCCGGCTTCGACAGCACGAGCATACCCTCGTCCTCGTAGCGCACATCCAGGTCGACCTCGTATGGGGCGAGGTCGTAGGGGTCGGGCTGCGGCTCCGGAAGGCTTATCAGGACCTCGTCGCCCTCCTTCAGCTGAAGCTTCTTGGAGGAGGAGACGCCGTTGACCAGAACGTCTCCACGCTCCACTGCCTTGACCGCCGAGGAACGACTGGGGAACACTCGGAGGGTACCGAGCAACACGTCGAGCCTAAGACCCGACTCGTCGGAGGTGACCATATGGACGATGTCAGCGCGCATCGAGATCGTCTCCGGTGAGAAGATCGCCACCAGTCCCGGCCCCACCGGCATCGGCAGCTCTGGAGGTCCCGGCATCGACGGTGTGAAGAGCACTGGATGCGGAGACCCCGTCGAAGCCGACCCCGGCCCTCTCGCCACGGCCCTCCTCCACCTCTGCAGAGAACGGACTCAGCGGGTGGAAGATCATGAAGAGCACCCAGGAGATCATCCCCAGCGTTATGCAGATATCGGCGACGTTGAACACCGGAAAGTCGATGAACTCCAGATGTATGAAATCGACTACATGGCCGTATGCCAGCCTGTCGATGGCGTTTCCGACGGCCCCGGCGAAAACGACGCCCAGTATCACGGCCTCAAAGCCCGGATGCTTCCTGTATCTCACCAGGTAGACCACGATCAGCACGCTTAGGACCAGCGACAAGAGGATGAAGACCCAGGTGGCGCCCTCAAGCATTCCGAAGGAAGCGCCTCTGTTGTACACGAGGAACCAGCCCACCGCGCCTGAGAGGAACTCGAGGCCTCCGGAAGGTATGGAGTCCATCGCCCACGCTTTGGTCGCGCGATCGAGAACGAGAAGCACAGCGGCGGCGATCGCGAAGAGCGTCACCGCACGGCGTCTTGTCACCGGCACGTTCGGCAGCCCCTAGATCCTAGAGAGCGCCTCGGCACAGCGGCCGCAGACCCCGGGGTCGTCCCCGTCGGACACGAGGTCTCGGTAGTTCCAGCACCTCGGGCACCTGTCGAGGTCGGTGACGGAGATCGTCGCGACCAGCTCGTCCCCTGCGGACACCTCGACCGATGCCACGATGAAGAGCTCTTCTAGCGTGCCGGCGGGCAGCGATTCGAGGGCGGCGCGAGCCTCGGCGGGAGCGGTCAGCTTCACGGCGGCCTCCTGGCTCTTTCCGATCATCCCCTCGCCCCTTGCGACCTCTAGCGCACGGGTGACGACCTCGCGTGACTCCAGAACATGGCCGAACAGCGCCTGGATCTCCTCGGACTGACCATCGGGAATGGCCGGGTTGAGATCACCAGGCTCGGGCCATCCGGCGAGCTGGACGCTCACGGGCCTGTCCTTATGGGCCTTCATCTTCTCGGAGTAGTTCTGCCACGCCTCCTCGGCGGTGAAGCTGAGAATCGGGGAGAGCATCCTCACGAGCGCCTCGAGGATATTGGCGAGCACGGTCTGAGCGCTTCGCCTGGCGGGCGACGCGGGGGCCTCCGAGTAGAGCCTGTCCTTGAGCGCGTCGAGGTAGACTGCGGAGAGATCGCCCACCACATACTCGTAGAGCAGACGGTAGACCTGGTGGAACCTGTACTCGGAATAGGCCGCCGTGACATCGTCGACGAGCTTGGCGAGGCGGACCATCGCCCACCTGTCGGCCACGGGCATCTCCTTCCACGAAACCGCATCGGAACGATCGTCGAAGTCGTAGAGGTTACCGAGCAGGAAGCGCAACGTGTTTCGGAAGCGCCGATAGGCGTCGGAGACCTGCTTCAGCACCTCGTCGTAGATGCGCACGTCCTGCGAGTAATCGACGCTCGCAACCCATAGCCTGAGCACGTCGGCGCCGTACTTCTTGATCACATCGGCCGGGTCGATGCCGTTGCCCTTCGACTTCGACATCTTCTCGCCGTTCTCGTCGACGGTGAATCCGCAGTGCATGACCGACCGGTACGGCGGCGTCCCATAGGCCCCGACGCTCGTGAGCAACGCGGACTGGAACCAGCCGCGATGCTGGTCGGATCCCTCCAGATACATCTCGGCCGGGAAATGGAGACCCTCGCTGGCGCGCTTCTTGCAGACGCTAGTGTGGCTAACGCCGCTCTCCCACCAGACGTCGAGTATGTCGGCGTCGGGCTCGACATCGACAGCACCGCAGACCTCGCAGACGACGCCCTCGGGCAGGTACTCGGAGGGCTTGCGGATGAACCAGGCGTCGGAACCCTCCCGCTCGAACAGGTCTATCACCGCGTCGAACGTGGCCTCGGTGGCGACAGTCGATCCGCATTTCGCGCACTTGAACACCGGGATCGGCACGCCCCACGATCTCTGGCGCGAGATACACCAGTCGGGACGGTCGGAGACCATCGAGCCGATGCGGTTCGAAGCCCACTCCGGTATCCAGCGGACCTCGTCGCGGATCGCATCGAGGGCCTTCTCGCGCAGACCATTGTCGTCCATCGAGACGAACCACTGATCGGTGGCTCTGAAGATCACCGGCTCATGGCAGCGCCAGCAATGCGGGTAGCTGTGGTCTATCTTCTTCTGCGAAACCAGCGTGCCGCGCTTTTGCAGCCACTCGATGATGACCGGATCGGCCTCGTCGGTGTCGAGTCCCTCGAACGGACCGGCCTCGGAGGTAAGCTGTCCGTTGTCATCCACCGGCATCAGCAACGGGATGTCGAATCTAAGCGACATCAGGTAATCGTCCTGACCATGCCCGGGAGCGGTGTGGACCGCGCCGGTTCCGGTGTCGAGCGTGACGTGGTCGCCGTAGACGAAGGTTCCCGTGAGATCGGTTCGGATCGGGCACTCGTAGGCGATGCCGGCGAGGTCGGCGCCCTTCATCGTCACGGGCGATCCATCGGCGGCGGTAAGGGTTCTGAACGATTCCCATCCGGAGGTCTCCGCGACGCTCTCGACAAGCTCGAGCGCCATCAGCAGGAAGTCGCCGTCGACCTCGACCATGCAGTAGTCGGCCGCAGGTGCGAGCGATACCGCAGTGTTGGCGGGGAGGGTCCATGGGGTGGTGGTCCAGATGAGCACGTAGGAGGACGACGGATCGGCGCCCGCTGCGACGAAGGCCTCGGGCACGGAGTTGAGCGCGAACTTGACGAATATCGAGGCAGAGACCTCGGGGCCGTACTCGATCTCGGCCTCGGCGAGCGCGGTGTGGCAGTTCTTGCACCAGTGCACCGGCTTGCGGCCGCGATAGATCGAGCCGTCGAGGTACATCTTCTTGAATACCTCGACGTTGCCGGCCTCGTAATCATGCTGATAGGTGAGGTAGGGATGCTCCCAATCGGCGTTGACGCCCAGGCGCTTGAAGCCCTCGCGCTGCAAA
>CAZPAN010000099.1:0-6340 GCA_964584585.1 uncultured Coriobacteriaceae bacterium
ACTTGTTCTCAGATCGCATTTGCATAGTGGTGTCGCATAGGCTGTCGATGACCCGTGATGCCGACTGCATCTTGGTGATGGAAGAGGGGAGAGTGGTCGAGCAGGGACCTCATGATGAGCTGCTGGCGAAAGGCGGCGCCTACGCGCGTTTGTGGGAAGCCCAGGCCGAGAAATATACGGGTTGAGTCAGTATTCTTGGAAAGCTCTTTGCATGTCGCATCGAGCATGACATCGTTTGCACTATACTTGCTACTCGAAAAAGTTTCAGATTTGGAAAGTTTTTCGAGTAGTAGCATTCCAGCAACATAGGATTCGCGATGATACCAAGACCTGGTTCCCTAAGTCGTTGCATGCGGCAAGGGGGCGGTCTTTCATTTCCATTTCAATTAAGAAGCCTACTCTTATTGAGGCAGATCAGCATCCAAGATATTCAAAAGAGGAATCTAATGAGCACCTATGAATCAAGCGCCCTGGCTAAGTCTTGCCGGGGCAAGTTTCTAAAAGGCATCCGGATTGCGTTTTCATCGGTTTTGTGTCTGGTTCTCATGACATCAATTTCACTCTCCGGACTCGCTTATGCAGCTGAGCAGCCTCCGGATATGCCTGGAGGAGGGAGCGAGCTGGGCGGATCGGAAGGAGGGCAGCCTGGCGGCGGCAGTGGCGGAGGCGGTGCAGGGGGCGCTGATACCCAGTCGTTTGACTACTCAGGAAGCTATAGCGCCACTCTTGTTGCCGATGGTGAGGAAAATTCCGCTGATGGACAGTCCATCGAGTCCTCGGAGTCTGACACCAATGCTGCTCTAGTCCAAGATGCCGGGACGCTTGATATCACAGACTCGACTTTGGTGAAGTCTGGTGACTCCTCCGATGATGATTCCTGTAACTTCTACGGCATCAACTCGATACTTCTTGCCGTGGGCGAAGAGAGTCTTGCTCGAATCTCAAACACAAGCTTCGATGCCGACTCCGAAGGCAGCAACGCCTTGTTTGCCACTGACAGCGCGATCATCTGGGCTAACGATATCGAGATATCGACATCATCGGACAACTCGCGCGGTCTTGATGCGACATACGGTGGAACCGTGATAGTCAACGAGGCGAGTATCTCCACCTCGGGCGATCACAGCGCAGGGGCCGCAACCGACCGTGGAGGCGGATATGTCTCCGTTGCCAACAGTGTGATTAGCACCGAAGGTTCCGGATCGCCGATACTCTACTCCACTGGCGCGGTGGAGGCTGATGGAATCACAGGAACAGCTACCGGATCTCAGATTGCCGGCATGGAGGGCCTGAACACCATCCGTATCTCCAACTCTACGCTCGAGAGTTCGATAACGCGGGCAACAGCCTCTGATCCCATAGCCAATGGGGTGATCATCTATCAGAGCACATCGGGGGATGCAGATACCTCAACAGGCGAGCGCGCCCTGTTCGAGGTGCGAGATTCGAGCCTCAGCAGCGCGATCGAGTCTGGCTCGATGTTCTATCTCACCAACACCAGCGCAGATATCGTGCTCTTCAACACAGAACTCTCCTTCGATAGCTCTGCTGCCAATCTCATCACCGTGGAAGGCAACGACTCCAACAATTGGGGCACCGCAGGCTCCAACGGTGCGGATGTGACGTTGACCGCCCACGAGCAGACGCTAGAGGGCACCGTGTCGGTAGACACGATCAGCTCGCTGGAAATGTATCTGGTCGACAGCTCCACTTTTACGGGCGACACCCTGATCACCGAGAATTCCGTTGCCAGCACAAGCGATGAGCCGATTTCGATAACCATTGAAAACGGAAGCTCGTGGGTGGTGACGGGCGACTCAACGGTTTCCAATCTCCTGGTCGAAGAGGGCGCTCAGGTTGTAGATGAGAGCGGAAACACCGTGAGCATCATTGTGGATGGCGAGACTGTGGTGTCTGGCGATAGCGATATCACGGTTACCGTCACCAACTCATATTCAACGGAAATCGACACCTCGGGGGCGGTGGACCTCAGTGACGCCACGGTAGATCGCACGGATTTTGACGACTACTTCGGAACCAGCACGGCTTTTGGAACTGGCGATAACGCCATAGGAGACACGGCCGATGCCATCGACAGCACAAGCGATGGCGAAAGCGGAGGCGGGTTTTTCGCCTGGCTGGCTGGGATCTGGGATAGTTTCCTGTCGCTGTTCTCGTAGCCTTGCGCGCGTGGCGCAGCCAAATCGCACGAACGCGAAGAAGGCGCAGGTCAGCGCCCCTCTTCGCCTTCGCGCGCATGGGCTGCGCCACGCGCCGGATTAAGAGTTGGACTACTCCCGATTGGAACAGGCAGAGGCTCGCACTCGAATCCTCGAGCGCACTATGATCTCGGAACGCGAGCGTGCAGAAGGTTTGAATGCTGACGCCTTCGAGGCGACTGAATCGCTGAGAGAAAAATATGAAGTCCCTGCGATGTCTGCTATCGATCTTGTAGGGAGCGTCGCATCGCGGCGCGTGCGAGGAGGGCGGAGACGGCCAGTAGGATGATCCCAAACGCCAGGCCCGGCAATCTCCAGTTCTCTCCTATCGCCAATGTCACCGCGATTCCACCGAAAAGCAAGATTATGCCTGAAATAGCGACGATGCTAACGTTGGGGGAGCGTTTGACCACTTCGTACACTGACGCCCACTCGTACTTTGGCTTGCGAACGTCTAGAAACGCGCCGAGGCAGGCGGAGTAGGTTCCGAAGGCGATCGGGATCAGGAACAGCAAGATCACATCCATCGCTGACAATGCGCTGCTGATCGCGATGATCGCCCCGGCGATCATCGCTGCTGGGATTGTCACCAGGAGCTGGAAGACGATCTTGGCGCCGATGACTGTTGAGCTGGGGATAGGGGCGGTCTGGGCGATCCATCGCATCTTGCCTTCAAGAGACGTGGAACACGCAGTCAATACGGTCATCTCGCAGCAAAAACCCATCACCCAGGGAATCAGGACGATGACCAGGTCGTCTGCGAATACGAAGTATTCCTCGTTTGATGCGATCAGGCTGCTTATGGATTCTGGCCCGACTACAGCAACGCCAACGCCTACGATCATGCAGAGCACCGGGCCGATGACCGTGTTGGAAAAGAAGGCCGAAGTCCCAGCCCACAGCTTGAACTCCTTTACGAGAAGCGCTCCAAATAGGCTGCGTCCCTTCGGTATCCCTTTCGAAACGCCTGCGGGCGTATTGGCCGTCTGCGCCTTCGCCCTGCCATGTTCACCTCGCCTGCTCCGTCTCCTGGCAGCGCCCGAAGCCAAAAGCGTGTTGATGCCAAGTAGCGTTTTAGACAGGACGATCAGCATCGCGACAAGCGTTGTGAGAGAAACCCCGACGAAGAGGAGAAGGTAGAGCACGTTTCCTTGGAGCGCCTCTTCGGCCCAGGCGCTTGGAGGCCAGATCGATGCAAGATGCACCTGAAAACCAGAGGCGTAGCCCTCGATCGTTTGCAGGTCGATATCATCGACATCATTCAAGTTGATTTGCAGGGCGAAGATGGCGACTATGAGGGCGATCGTGACGGCCGCGTTGAGAACAGAGAGGGCTTTGTCGGCAAAGGGGGTTCGCGAGGTTGCCCAGGCTACCAGGAACGAGACGGCCAGGGCGATGGCCATGGGGATCGCCGGAGTGAAAAAGAGCAGGAGCATCTCGGTCAGAACCTCAATCGGACCTGCTCCGACGTGGGTGAAGTAGATCCCCATCATGGGCAGGCCGACGAGGAGGCAAAGCGCAAGGCTCATTCCGTACATCGGTGCCACGCGCGAGACGACGATCTTCCACATGGGAATGGGCATGGACACAACCATGTCGATGTTTCCGACATTGAACAATGCCCCGTTGGCCTTGGTGAACAGCGAGACGACGCTTGCCAGACCGCAGGCGATGACTGCAAACGGTGGAATGGCATCTACGGCTCTGCTCATGACCATCACAATTCCGACGGCAAATGAGTACGCGGCTAGAAAGAGCGCCAGGAATACGAGGCCGGCTGCCGCGCCGATCAGCTTCGCCATGCCTTTGGTGCTGCGCGAGTTGACGATCGTCCCGATTCCGAACGCCCCGAGGAGCTGGATCTTGAGGAGGGTGCGGAGGCTGCCCCTAGGCATCGCGACCCTCTCTCGCGATCTCAAGGAACACCTGCTCAAGGCTCTCGTCTTGGCGGATCTCCTCGGTTGTGCCGGCGCGGACGATCTCGCCGTTGCGGATGATGGCTACCCGGTCGCATAGCCTCTCCACGGTGTCGAGCATGTGGCTCGAGAGGAAGATTGCGCCACCACGCGAGGTAAGCTCTCCCATCATCTTGCGAAGCTCATAGGCCGCCTCTGGGTCGAGTCCGACGAAGGGCTCGTCGAGTACCAGCAGGGTGGGTTCGTGGATGAAGGCGCCTGTCAGCACCAGTTTTTGGCGCATGCCATGCGAGTAGGCCGAGACCATCTCGTCGAGACGGTCCTGGATCCCGAGGCGTCCAGCGTAGCGCTCGATCCGCTCCACTCGATCGGATCTGCTCACGCCAAAGATGTCGGCCACGTAGTTCAGGTACTGGGAGCCCTTGAGATAGCCGTAGACATCAGGGCTATCCGGGACGTAGGCGCACACCTGCTTGCATCGGACGGGTTCGGTCTTGATGGAGTGGCCGCATACGCGGATATCTCCCTTTTCGAAGTGCAGCGCTCCTACGATCGAGCGGATCAAGGTGGTCTTGCCCGCGCCGTTGTGGCCGATGAATCCGAAGATGCTTCCGGGATAGACCGAGAGGTTGATGTCGCGGACTACGGTCTTTCTGCCATACGATTTCGAGAAGCCGTCGACCTCCAGGACAGGGGCGACGGGGCGAGCGGCTGCCGGCGCGGAGCCGGACGCGGTATCGCCTGCGAATTCAGCGGCCTTTGGCGAGGCATGGCCTGTGGATGCAACGTCGCCTGTTTGCGTTGAGCCAGAGTTCGAATCCGATGCGGGCGTCTCTGCGGAAGCTACAGATGTAGTGCCCATGGGTCTCCTTCTCGGCCTGGGGGCTTTACCGCACCGATTATGTCAGCCGCCCCTGGCGAAGCCGCCATCGCCTAGAATCATCGATTGTAGATCGTGGGAGGTAAATCGGAGCTGTTGTCAACAAAATATCAAACGGTATCATCGAGTCGAGCGACAAACTACTTGAATCTCTCTCCAGTGCCCTCGTCATCAAATGCACTTTTTATGAATAAATCATTTTTCGTAGAATCCCACTTGACGGCATTGCCATCCCAGGGGACATCGTCATAAGTGGATTTCCCAATTCCCACCATAAGTATAGGACAGGTTCCCAGGTCACCTCGAAGGATCCTATCACGACCTTTTTCGAAATTTGCCGTTGTTGTTGTTTTGTAGTCAACTGGTTGTGCAAAATGCTGATACTCAGGATTTGATTGAATAAAAAGATCCCATGCATCGTTTGCTAGTTCACGAGTTTCTTGGTGCATTCGGGTTATCAAAACCGCTGCATCAATAAGTCCTTCCTCGTGCCAGGCTCGATATGCCGAGAAGTCACGATCTAAATTGCCATCCTTTGGATTCCATTCGATATCTAGCGCTACGCGACCTTTGACGTTATCGATGGAATACCCTCGTTGATAAGTTCTTGATACAAGATTGCTTTTGAATAAATCAGGATCATTTTCGGCTGACTGGTTTGAGTTATGCCCTTCAAACAGAAACGCCCGTCGCTCCATGTCCACGCGAGCTTCGGACCATCCGAGTCTTTCAAAAGACCTATCAATAATGATGGGGATTGGTCCTCGATTTCCACCCTTGGTTAGTAGCAGTCTAGCTGAAAGACTAAAATCCCGAAGAACGTTTAGCAGATCAGAAAACTCATCGGGACAAATGTATTTGAGGACTTGCGAAGCTGAACGCGTTTCAAGAAATGTGTATTTTGCTAGCACGTCGGCCGGAAAAGCTTCCCGGTATGTATAAGTCTCGATCATAAGTTGCATTTTAGTTGATTTGAAATAATGAAAAAAATAAACTTATAGATCTAAATATAGATCTAATTTATGAGAAAAAGGATAACATGGAAAAAATGATCGAACTCCCGTCTGTTGCCGGAGGCTTTTCAACAGTTCTTGCTGATCCACCATGGCGTTTTCAAAACAGAACGGGAAAAGTCGCTCCGGAACATAAAAGGCTGGGACGATATTCAACTATGTCACTAGATGAAATTAAGGCATTACCGGTTAGTGATGTATGTGCCGATAACGCTCATCTGTATCTCTGGGTTCCCAACGCATTGCTACCTGAGGGTCTTGAAGTAATGAAAGCTTGGGGGTTTAGATACACTTCTAACATTATCTGGGCAA
>CAZPAN010000100.1:0-6293 GCA_964584585.1 uncultured Coriobacteriaceae bacterium
CGATCGCGCTGCAGGGAGGTCTCGGCGGCGTGAACTTCGATGAGTGGGTCAAGGTCCTCTACGGCCTCGTGGTTTCCATCGCCTTGGGCTTCGGTCTCGGGTGGGGAATCACGAAGCTCATCGCGGTCACATGCAGGGACCTCGACTTCAGAAGCTCGCAGAGGGTGTTCGGCAAGCTGCAGGACGTATCGGCCGCCATCCTCGCCTTCATGCACGGCGCTCAGGATGGCCAGAAGTTCATGAGCATCGCGTTGCTGGGCGTCATGCTCTCGCTGGGAGCGGACACATCCGGCGATATGTCGTTCCCCCTCTGGGTGATGATCCTCTGCTCCCTCTCGATGGGGCTGGGCACCGCGATAGGCGGCAAGAAGATCATCAAGAGCGTTGGCATGGACATGGTGAAGCTCGAGAAATGGCAGGGCTTCTCCGCCACGATCTCCGCCTCGGTCGCCATCTACGTGTCTACCATCTCCGGCCTGCCGATCTCCACCACCCACACCAAGACTACGGCCATCATGGGGGTCGGGACCGCGAAGAGGCTCAGTGCGGTAAAATGGGGTCTCGCAAAGGACATGATCTGGGCCTGGGTGCTGACGTTTCCGGGTTGCGGGATCATAGCATTCGGCCTGACGTTCCTCTTCTCGGCGATTCTGGGCTAACCACCTCGCCTGCGTCGCGTCGCCGATCTCTCTTTCCCGCGCCTGAAAATGCGGTCCTGTGCCGACATCTGGAGGTGACGTATGCTTTTCGCGAACATCAAGGTGATGGGACCCGACATGGACTGCAAGGACGGGATGTGGGTCGCCGTGGAGGGGGAGGCGATCTCCTATATCGGGGACTCGGCACCAGAGGGCGATTTCGGCGAGGTCTACGACGGGCGCGGCAAGGTGCTGATGCCCGGCCTCGTCAACTCCCACACCCACGCTACCA
This sequence comes from uncultured Coriobacteriaceae bacterium, assembly GCA_964584585.1. GTDB lineage: Bacteria > Actinomycetota > Coriobacteriia > Coriobacteriales > CADBOM01 > CAZPAN01. The sequence continues at coordinate 931 of CAZPAN010000100.1, forward strand.
TGACACTGCTGCGGGGATACGGTGAGAACCTCCCGCTGCAGAGATGGCTTCAGGAGAAGATCTGGCCGTTCGAGGCGAAGATCGATGACGAGTCGGCGCTGTGGGCCACCAAGCTTGCGATCGCAGAGATGCTCAGGTTCGGTACCGTCTCGTTCTCCGACATGTACCTCTTCGACGAGGCCCGCGTCCAGGCGGTGGGGGAGAGCGGCATCAAGGCCAACCTCTCCCGAGGCATCTTGGCTTTCGATCCGACGGTGGAGTACCGCGACATGCCCGACCGCCAGATCATCGAGAGCCTGGTCGCCGACTATCACGGGGCTTTCGACGGCAGGCTCAAGGTTGAGATCGGTCCGCATGCGGAATACGACACCAGCGAGAAGGCGCTCCGGGGTGTGGCCGAGCAAGCGGCCGAGCATGGACTCGGCATACATATACACGTGTCGGAGACCAGGTCGGAGCATCTGGAATGTATGTCCAGGCACGGCGGGATGACGCCGGTCGCGTATCTGGAGAGCATCGGGCTGCTCGATATGCCGCTGACCGCAGCGCATTGCGTGTGGGCCACCGACGCCGACCTCACCATCCTGGCCGAGCACGACGCGACTGTGGCCACCTGCCCGGCGTCGAACCTGAAGCTCGGCAGCGGAATTGCATCCACCAGCAGGTTCGTGGAATCCGGCGTGAACCTCGGCATCGGGACCGATGGGGTCTCCAGCAACAACGCGCTGAACATCTTCCGTGATATGTACCTGGCCGCCATAGCGCATAAGGGCGACGAGCTCGATCCGCTAGGAGTGACCGCCGCCGACGTGCTGAAGGCGGCGACCATCGGAGGCATGAGGGCCCAGCGCAGGGAGGGCTGCGGAACGGTGGAGGTCGGCGCCAGGGCGGACCTCGTGGTTGTGGACCTCGATCTGCCCTGGACGACTCCGGCCGACGATATCGCATCGACCCTCGTGTACTCGCTGCAGGGAACCGAGGTGGTTCTCACGATGGTCGACGGGAGAATCTGCTACCGTGATGGAGATTGGCCCACGATCGATGTGGAGAAGGCGAAGGCCGTCACCAGGGCTTCTAGGGAGCGCATCATCGGCGAGATCTCCTGAACCCGGCACCGCCTTCGAGATCTCGTGGGGCGATATATCGTGGAGTCTATGGGTGAAACCGAGTATCAGACAATCGTTCGAACGGAGAACTATGTTCAAGGTAGGGAAGAAACTGTCCTGCGCCATTCTGGCCGGGGTGCTGCTCTTGTCTACGACGGGGACGGTCCTTGCGGAGAGTCCGGACCTAGAGGGGGAGGTGGTAGGTCTTTGCGAGGATGAGACCTACGTCGCCTCCGATGAGGAGATCGCGTGGGCGTTGGCTAACGGGGTCGAAGGCATGCCGTCCATATCCGAGACGCTTGCGGCCGAGGAGGCCGAGGCGGCTGCGGAGTCTGAATCCGAGTCAGGCACGATAACGACGATGTCCACGGTCGACGACGACTACAAGGTTGATGCGGTCTACGGGTCCGATCGGTACGAGACCGCCGCCGAGATCGCGCGGTCGGCCTTTCCCGACGGGGTGTCTAGCGGGATGGTGATCTTGGCCAGCGGTTCGGAGAACGCATGGCCCGACTCGATGACGGCCACCTCGCTCGCCGGGGCGCTCGACTGTCCGATCGTCTACACCCAAACCAGCAACATTCCCGATCAGACCTCTTCGGTTCTCGATGAGCTGGGAGTTGAGAGCGTCATCGTGATCGGCCAGACCGGCTCCGTTTCCGACGAAGTCGTCTCCCAGCTCCAGTCTTCTGGGATGACCGTGGAGCGCCTGGGCGGTGCGGATAGGTACGAGACCCAGTTGAGGATCTACGAGTACGGTGCCGACCAAGGGATATGGAATACCGATCTCGGCATCGTGGTCTCGGGCCGCACCTACGCCGACGCGCTGTCGATCTCCCCTCTGGCATACAGCGAAGCTGCCCCGATGTTCCTCCTGCCCACCTCCGGAACCTTCACGACGCAGCAGCGCAGCGCGCTTCTGGAGAGCGGCATCACCGACTATATCGCGCTCGGCGGAACATCGACGATTTCCGATGAGTCGCTCGGATACCTCGACGGCATCGCCGCCGTCGTCTCCGGCAGCTACGATCTCTCCTCGGTGCAGAGAATCGGCGGAAGCACGCGCTACGAGACCTCGGCGCTTGTCGCGCAGTGGGCGGTCTCGAACGGATATCTCGATTGGGAAGATGCGGCGTTCGCGAGCGGAACCTCCTCGGTGGACGCACTGGCCGGGGGAGTGCTTCAGGGAAGCGATTCCTCGGTGCTGCTGCTGATCAGCGAGAGCGACGAGACCGCTCTCAACGCGGCTTCCGGCAAAGGCATCCAGTCGGTGAGGGTTCTCGGCGGAACCTCCACCGTGACGCCCTACACCAGGACCGACATCGCGATGGTGCTGGGATTCGGCATCACCGACATCGAGGGCGTCAAGATCTACGTCGACGCCGGGCACGGGTACAACAACACCGGAAACGGAGTGTACGATTCCGGCGCCACCTCTGGAGGATATCGCGAGGCCGAGCTGGCCGCCGAGCTGGCGGGAATGATCGCCAGCAGGCTGGAGGCGCAGGGCGTCGACGTGTTTCTCAACGATGACGGTGGGCCGTACTACTACAGGCATGCCGAGGCCAGGGAGTTGGGGTGCTACATGATCATCTCGGTGCACTTCAATGCAGGCGGTGGGACGGGTTCGCTATCGTTGATCCATTCGTACAACGCCAGCAAGTGGTCGTCCGCCGTTCAGAACGTGGTGCATCCGGGACTGATCGCCGGTGTCGGACTTTCGGATCGCGGCAAGCAGACCCAGGCGGTCGCGGTGCTCGCCGGTACTCTCCCCGCCGTGATGCTGGAGACGTGCTTCATCGACAACAGCTCCGACATGAGTACCTACTTCTCCAGAAAGGAGACCGTTGCCAACGAGGTGACGGCGGCGATCTTGAAATCATAGAGGGTTCACCGCAGGCCGCCGGCCCACCGCGCCGGCGGCCTGGGACCCCGAGTAACAGGCGGTGCGTCCGGCTCGGCTGATGCGGCGGCCTTGGCGGCCCGGCGATCAGCCAAAGCGTCGGGGCCGGTTCCTGTGGCGGATCGGTGACGACCGGGCGCGCGAGCGCCGGCATATCCAAGGTGACGGGGATATCCCGTCGGATGGAGGAACGATGACATCGATGAGCACAAACCACGTCTTCTCCCGCAGCCTCCTCACCACTGCCGCATCGATCGCCCTGGCCTGTACTCTGGCGATTCCCGGGGTCGCCCTTGCGGCCGCCGACACCGAAGAGGTGTGGATCTACGGCGACGACAGGTACGACACCTCCGCCCAGATCGCGATGACCGCCTACCCCGATGGCGCCTCCACCGTCGTCATCGCCAGCGGCGACGACCAGAAGCGCGCCGACTCGCTTTCGGCGTCCTCGCTCGCCGGGCTGCTCGACGTTCCGATCCTCCTCACCCAGGATCAGACACTGCCCGATTCCGTCGCGGAGGCCATCTCCGAGCTGGGCGCGACCGATGCCCTGATAGTGGGCGGCACTGGCTCCGTTGGCGACGGGGTAGCCGCGCAGCTCCAGGACGCGGGCCTTACATGCGAGCGCATCGCCGGCGACAACAGGTTCGACACCCAGGCTTCCATATACATGTATGGCATCGAATACGGTGTCGAGCATGAAGCCGGATGGAACCCCGATATCATCATGGTGGCCAACGGCTACAGCTTCGCCGACGCCCTCTCGGCCTCGTCGGTGGCGTTCGCGCAGCAGATACCGATCTTCATAGCGGGCCAGGACGGCACCTTCTCCGACATGCAGGTGAGCTGCCTCAGCGAGATCACCGCGACCCAGGCCGTCATTCTCGGCGGCACAAACAGCGTCTCCGATAGGACTATGGGATTCATTCAGTCGGTGATGGAATATGCTTCCATCACGGCGACCGGCGACGTGGCAGCCGACGTGACGAGGGTTTCCGGTGTAGATCGCTACGGGACGTCGGCGGCGTTAGCCAACTGGGCAGATGGCCTCGGATACCTCGATTGGACGCAGGCGGCCGTGACCAACGGATCCAGCGGCGCCGACGCATTGGTCGGAGGGGTCTTGCAGGGCAAGAGCGGTTCGATGATGCTGCTGGTGTCGGGAAGTTCGACTTCCACGATCTCGCTTCTGTCGGAGCATGCTGACGAGGTCGAGCAGATCAGGTTCCTCGGAGGACCCGCGACTATGGGCGACGACGTGGTTGCCGCGATCGTGGATGCCCTGGGAATAGCGTCGCAAGAGGATGATTCCGATTCCGACGAACTTGTGATCGACGAGGAGGACACGGCCGCTAACTAGAAGCGAGCTGCCACCACTCTGTGGTTTTAAATTCCAGCAAGTTGATATCTGCGATCTTTTCGCTGTTCCATTCGTTTCTGACAGTTACGCCAAACTCCTCGGCGTTATACATATCTGGAATAGTGGCCACAAAAAAAGTCACTTCGTTTCCATCGGCGTCATGCACTACGCAGTATCTCCGATAATTCACTACAAGTTTCGTCGAAGGGTATTCTTCCTCACTGTATTGCTTGCTGTCTTTATAAAGCGCAAAAACGCTCCCCTCTCTGATGGTGTGTGCTGAGTAATCTTCGTCATAAAAAAGACAATCGCCTGTAGCTACGTATATTTCAACGTTCTTACTGATAAGCCCATTGGGTCCAAAAAAGAGGACATAACCTATACAAGCGACAGAAATGACAGAAAGAATCGCGATTGTCGCTATCGGAAACTTTTTCAGCAATATACCGGTTATCACTAGAAGGACGAACCCTATCAAGAGGATGGGAAGAAACTGTAGAAAAAGGTTCACGCCCGCAACGACAAATAAGGCTATTGCGAAGATAAGCCAGCCAGGAATGAAAAATAACAACACCATTATTCTGTTCTCCCGGTTCTGTCTCGGGTGTGATGACTGGTTTTTCTGGATTTGGACCCCGATTCTATCATGGGGCAGCTGCAGGGCATGACCCGCTTCCGTTGTGGACGAAAGCAATTGATCAGCGTTTCCCAAGGCCCTTAGGAAGCGTTTGGGGATCGTTTGTGAAAAAGATTAACCAATCCTAACTAATTTCCTTGCATTCAAAGTCCTGAGTAGTACCATATAAAAAGTTAGTTCCCGTTTACTAAGTAAGGAGTATTCGGGATATTGGCGGAGCGGCTAGGTCGAGTCTGCCATGACGAGAGAAGGGATTGCATATGACAAGACTTCAGCAGGGTTCCTCCCTGGCCAGGCGAGTGGCTGCTGTGGCGATGGCCGTCATGCTGGCATTCGCGTCGGTGCCGGCAACGGCGC
>CAZPAN010000101.1:0-1836 GCA_964584585.1 uncultured Coriobacteriaceae bacterium
CAAGGTCGGGCCGGGTGCGAAGCTCGTTGTCACCGAGAAGCTCTTCACCCATGGGGACCAGATGGCCGAGTCCGACCTCAACGTCGAGCTTGTCGGCGAGGACTCCACCGTGCAGGTGGTCTCACGGAGCGTCGCCAAGGACAGGTCCAGGCAGGTCTTCTCGCCGCTGGTGGTCGGGGATACCAAGTGCACCGCCCACGTGCAGTGCGACTCGATCATCATGGACGAAGCGGTGGTCAAGTCGGTTCCGGCCATCGAAGCCCGAAGCGAGGACGCCATGCTCATGCACGAGGCCGCCATCGGCAAGATCGCGGGGGACCAGCTGATCAAGCTCGAGACCCTGGGCCTGACCGAAGAGGAGGCCGAGCAGTGCATCCTCGAGGATTTCCTCTCCTGACCTCCACGATCTTGCAGATGGGAGCTGATGATGACCATCGCCGATATCGACTGGCGGGCTTACTGGAGAGAGCTGCAGAGCTTCAGAGGACCCGTCCCCGACTCCTCGATATGGGATGCCCGTGCCGAGTCGTTTGCCAGCCGTAGGGAATCTCCCTATTCCACGACCTTCGTCGGGTACCTTGACGCTCAGAAAGGCGAGAGCATCCTGGACATGGGCTGCGGCACCGGCGAGATCGCGCTCAACCTCGCAAGGTCGGGCCATGACGTCGTCGCAGCCGACTTCTCCCCCCGGATGCTCTCCTACCTCGTCGACCACGCGAAGGAGGACGGGGTGGGCGACCGCGTGCGGGTGGTCAAGATGTCCTGGGAGGACGACTGGGACTCCTGCGGGGTCGAAGAGGACTGCGTCGATATAGCGGTGGCCTCCCGCTCCATCATCGTCCCCGATCTGGGCGAGGCGATCGACAAGCTCAACCGGGCTGCCCGCAAGAAGGTGGCGGTCACTCTCTCCACGGGCGGCACCCCGGTCGAAGACCAGAGCCTTCTCCACGCTATCGGGCGCAGGTCGGTGAGCGAGTTCGATGTGCCCTGTTGCCTCAACATCCTCTTCCAGATGGGGCTGCGTCCGGAGGTTCGTTACATCGACTACGACAAGAGGTGCTCCTACTCCTCTGTCGAGGAGGCGGTGCATGACAGGGTCTCCAGGATCTGCGACCTTACCGCCGAGGAGGAGAAGCTGGCGAGGAGGTTCATCGAGTCGTCACTTGTCCCCGACCCCGAACAGGATGGGAAGCTCGCTCTCGCCTACAAGAGGATATCCAAGTGGGCGTTCATCTCATGGAAGCTTTAGGAAGTCGGGCGGGAGGATCGAGTCTCCGATGCGGTCGGAAGACAGTAATAATTTGCTTTTTTATAGGGTGTTCATGCCATTTTTAAGCGAAGTGTCGAACAATCGTGATTTTGAATTGCGAAAAAAGCTAGTATATCGATCTGGTAGTATAACGGACTGGCTATGCAGGCAGGGGATTCGCGATACGTCGGATGGTCTTGCAATCAGGTCTTATCGGCCGATAGCCGTTCGACCCCGTTGCGCGGGGCAGTCGTCTTAGGAAGAGGATAGGGGAATCATATGGAGAACAGGCTGGCAAAGGCCCTGCGTGATGGGGAATTCGCAGTAACCTACGAGTTAATTCCCGGACGCGGTGCAAACGAGGAAGTGCAAGAAGGGTTCATCGAGGAGGCCAAGGAGATCGCTACCATCGATAGGATCCATGCCATCTCGATCACCGACAACCCGAGCGGTCACCCGGCTCTTCTGGCCGACAAGTTCGCCGAGGACATTCTCAATCTGGGGGTTACCCCGATTGTCCATTTCACCTGTAAGGACCGCGCCCGCAACCAGATCGAGGCCCAGCTCTACGCTCTCGAGCGCGTTGG
>CAZPAN010000101.1:1846-6028 GCA_964584585.1 uncultured Coriobacteriaceae bacterium
CATCGAGAACCTGCTCTGCATGACCGGAGACTACCCGGTCAGCGGCTATTCCGGAAGATCAAAACCGGTCTTCGACTACGACTCGGTGCAGATGGTCCAGCACGTCAAGGCGATGAACGAAGGTCTTGGTTATCCCGCGAAGGGAGGCGTCGCCCATCTCAAGCCGACCCATTTCTTCGCCGGCGCTGTCGTCAGTCCGTTCAAGTACACCCAGGGCGAGCTGATCCCGCAGTACGACAAGCTTTACAAGAAGTGCTATGTCGGTGCCGATTACCTCATCTCGCAGGTCGGGTACGACGCCCGCAAGATGCAGGAAGTCATCATGGTCATGGAGGAGCAGGGATTCGGTCACATCCCGATCCTCGCCAACATCTTCGTGCTCCCAGCCGGAGTTGCCAAGCTGATGAACGCCGGCAAGTTCCCTGGCTGCATCGTCACCGATGAGTTGCTGGCCGTGGTCCAGGAGGAGGCCAAGGCACCGGACAAGGGCAAGGAGCTCAGGCTCCTGCGCGCCGCCAAGCAGGTCGCCATCGCCCGAGGTCTCGGATATGCCGGAGTCCACGTCGGCGGCATCGGTCTAACCCCTGAAGTCGCAAGCTACATCCTCGAGAAGTCCGACGAGCTTCAGGACAACTGGATGGACTACGTCCCCGAGCTACTGTTCGGAGTCCCCGGCGGATTCTACCTCTACGAACAGGATCCGAAGACTGGTCTCAACCTCAAACAGTACTCCAAGCTCGCTCCGGCTCGTAACGACCGAACTGTCCAGAAGACCTACAAGCTTGCCAGGTTCACGCACAAATGGCTTTTCACGCCTGAAAAGAAGTTCTTCCCGTTCATGCAGCGGAAGATGTACAAAAAGGAGCAGAAGCACGGAACCCATCGCCATCATCCGATCGAGCACACCGCCAAGTCGTTCCTGTTCGGCTGCATGGACTGCGGTGATTGCGGACTGCCCTCGACAGCCTATGTCTGCCCGATGACCCAATGCCCCAAGTGCCAGCGCAACGGACCGTGCGGTGGCTCCGCAGATGCATGGTGCGAGGTCTACCCGGGCGAGCGCCTGTGCATTTTCTACCGTGCCTATCACAGGCTTCGCAAGTTTGGTGAAGAGAGCAAGCTCAAGGGGTACATCGTTCCCCCGAACAACTGGGATCTCTTCGGAGGATCTCCGTGGGCTGCCTACTTCCTGGGCAGGGATAATATCTCCCGTAGGATCTACCTGGACAAGTCGTTCGAGCACGAGAGTCCCGATCCCTACGACTCGAAGAAGTAGCACAAGTAGGGGGATTGGCGTGCGTGCAGGTGTCTAGGGAAGCATAGATCTTAGTTTTCCTAGGGGGCCGAGTGAGGCGAGCGCCCTAGACGACCGACGATATGCAGATACGGCCGGGTCCCATGTCGTGACGATGTGGGAGCCGGTTGTTTTCTATGGAGCAACTGACATGCCTCGGCATACGAAAAGGGACGGGATCCAAAACTCGGATCCCGTCCCTTGAGTTCTTACCGTCGCCGTATTCGATCGGCTACGCTGGGTCGTCTGATCGGGAAAGGCTACTTGGCCTCGACCGGACCGAACTTGCCCTCGCGGAAGGCGGTGATGTACTCGAGAGCCATCTCGTCGATGCCGAGCAGCGCGTTCGTGGCGTACAGGACGCCCATGAAGTCGCGGTTCAGCGGATCGATGATGGCGGAGTCCATGCCGGCCTGCATGGCCAGTACGAGGAAGGCCATGTTGATCATCTTGCGGCAGGGGAGACCGAAGGAGATGTTGGAGAGGCCAGAGGTGATATGGATGTCCGGAACCTCCTTCTTGACCTCGCGGCAGACCTCCGCGAACGTCAGAAGCGACTCCTCGTTGGCACCGAGGGTCTCCACCAGCGGATCGATGTAGACACGGTCGGCGTCGATGTCGTACTTCTCCATCTCTTTTAGGACCTCATGGAAGACCTTGATGCGTCCATCGGAATCCGCAGGGATTCCATTGTTGTCGCAGAGGAGGGCGACGACTCCCCAGTCGGTTCCCTTGATGGCAGGTAGGATGACATCGCACTTGTTGCCCTCCATCGAGATGGAGTTGATGATTCCAGGCTTGTTGCATAGATCCATTGCGGCGACGCAGATCTCAGGACTCGGAGAGTCGATGGCGATCGGCAGATCAGACTCTTCCTGGATCAATCCTATGAGCCACTTCTGATAGTCAAGCTCGCCCTCGTTGCGCGAGGCGCAGCAATCGATGTAGTCCACTCCGGCTTCGGCCTGGGCTTTGGCAAGATAGCGGATGTACGCCTCGTCGCGCTCATCGATCGCCTTGCTGGTCTTGGGGATCGATCCGTTGATCTTCTCCGCAATGATGATCATGCCTTCCATTGTGCCTCCTACTTCAACGATTATCTCTGACCTCGAACCGCCCGCATCGGGTGGTGCGAGCTGCCGCAAAAGCTATTGCCGATGATAACCCTATGGTCGGAATAATTGTCGATTACTTGGACTTTTTTTCCGCAGAATCGACCACGTGGCTGATCAACACGCAAGTGGTAACGCTTCCGACCCCACCGGGAACCGGAGTGATGGACTCGACGATCGGCTCGGCCTCCTCGAAGATGACGTCTCCGCACAGCTTCTGCTTCTCGTCGTTCCATCCGATCCCCACATCGATGACGATCTGGCCTGGCGAGAAGTACTCGGCGCCGATCGTCTCCATCTTTCCGGCGGCCACGATGACGAGCTCTGCCTCCTTGGTGATGCTCGGCATATCGACCGTCTTGGTGTGGCAGATCGTGGGAGTGGCGTTCCTGTGCATCAGCATCATGGCCACCGGGCGTCCGATCACGAGGCTGCGGCCGATGATTGCGGCGCGCATGCCCTTCGGATCGATCCCATAGTGGTCGAGGATCTCGATGCAAGCTTGGGCAGTGCAGGGGGCAAAGCCCTCTCCGCTGTTCATGAAGACGCCGGCCATGGAGCCTACGGTGATGCCGTCGATGTCCTTGGCCGGATCCATCATCGCGACGATGGGCTTGTCGTCGAGGTGCTTGGGCAGTGGGCGGAACATGAGGATGCCGTGCACGGAGTCGTCTTCGTTGATCTCCTTGAACGCCTTCTCGAGATCTTCCTGCGTCACGTCCTCGGGGAGAAGCACGTTTTTGACGGCCACCCCGACCGCCTCCGAACGCTTCGTGGCACCCTTCTCGTAGGAGATGTCGTCGGGGCGCTCGCCCACGCGGAGGATCGCCAGGGTGGGCTGGACGCCTTCGCTCTTGAGCGCCTCGACCCTGGCCGCGAGCTTGTCGTTCAAAGCAGCTGCTACTTCCTTGCCGTCTAGTATCTTCGCCATCGCTCTACCCCCTCAGCCTGTCGTAGACCGCAGTGTAGGTCGCATCGGCCATGGCGCAGTACTTGCCGAGCAGCTCGTCGGCCTCTTTCTCGAGGTCGAGCGCGTAATCGCGGTCCTTCATTGTCTTGGTGTTGATGAAAACGTTGAGAGACGCGCCCTGCATCGCGGTCTTGCAGCAGATGACGCCGACTCCCACATCGGAGATAGCCAAGGCCGAGCCGATCTCGCCCATGCGCTCGTGGATCTCGATCGCGCGGCCCAGCGCCCTCATGATGTCCATCGGGACGCCGCAGGCGACGCGCAGGGCGTTCTCCATGACTTCGTCGCGGGTAGGGTCGTCCTTCGGGATGCCGTAGGCCCTGGAGAGCGGCTCGAAGGCCTCGGCGTCGGCATCGATGAGCTTGAGGAGCTCGAGCCTGATCGACTCGCATTCCTCCATCAGCTGCTTTACCTCGTCCTCCACGTCGGCGTACTTCTTCTTTCCGACGGTGAGGTTGCCAACCATGCTGGCGAGAGCGATTCCGACCGCACCAACCAGTGCGGAGGCGCCGCCGCCGCCCGGCACGGGTTCTTTGGAGGCGAGGACTTCGGTGAAGTCAGCCACGCTGTTTTCGATGAAAGCCATGCTTTGACGCTCCTTAAGGTATCGGATAACGTTGAAAAGCTGCGCGTGGAAGCCCTATGCAGAGACTCCCACGCGCAGCCTTCTCTAGTCGATTCTGCCGTTTAGAACAGGCCGTGGATGGTGCCGTCCTCCTCGACGTCGATCTTCTCAGCCGCAGGAACCTTAGGCAGACCAGGCATGGTCATAACCTCACCGGTGAGGGCAACGATGAAGCCAGCGC
>CAZPAN010000102.1:0-5951 GCA_964584585.1 uncultured Coriobacteriaceae bacterium
GAACCGCCGTGTACCGAACGGTACGCACGGTGGTGTGAGAGGACGGCGTGCCAAGTAATGGCACGCCTCCTACTCGATTGCCGAGTATGGCGGATCGCTCCGCGCGGGCCGCAGCTGCAGGACGCTTCCTACTTCATTCCGAGGCCTCTGACGTGGTCGTAGACCCACGGCGGACACTTGGTGGAGTAGAAGAGCATCCGGTTGTAGCTGGGAACGGGCCAGATGTCCTCCGGGACGATCTGCTCCATCTCGTCGACGGCGGCCCTCAGCTCGTTCATGACCGGGATCACGTCGTCGTGGTAGGCGCGTGCGGCGGAGAGATCGTCCTCGGTCTCGGCGGCGGCATCCTCCACCTCGTTAAGCTTGGCCGTGACCTCGTAGATGCGGTCCAGGCCCTCCACAAGGCGACCGAGGAGCTTCTCCTCCGAGAGGCATTCCATCCCCACCTGCCGCTTGGCGGCGAGAGACTCGGCGATGCCTTTGGAGAAGCGGCTGACGGCAGGGATGTAGAGCGTGTTCGCCATCGTGAGCATCGTGTTGGCCTCGATGTTGATGACCTTGGAGTACTGCTCGAGCTTGGCGTGGTAGCGGCTCTCGATCTCGGTGCGCGAGAGCACCCCCATCTCCTCGCAGAGCTCGATGTTCTTCTCCTCCATCAACGCGGGAAGCGCATCGACGGTGCTCGCCAGGTTGGACAGGCCGCGCCTTGCGGCCTCCTCCCTCCATTCGTCCCCGTAGCCGTTTCCGTTGAAGATCACCGGCTGGCACTCGCGCAGCGACCTCACAACCCTGTTGAACGCGGCTTCGCGGACGTTGTCCGCGCCCTCGAGCTCGTCGGCGAAATCCTTCAGCACCTTGGAGACGGCGGTGTTGATGACGTAGTTGGCGTCGGCGAGGTTCATGTCGGATCCGGGCATGCGGAACTCGAACTTGTTGCCGGTGAAGGCGAAGGGGGAGGTGCGGTTGCGGTCGGTGTTGTCGCGCTTGAAGGTGGGTATCACGTTGACGCCGAGGTCCATGTAGCCCTCTTCGGTCTCCTTGTACTCCAAGCCATTGATCAGAGCTTCCACCAGGGCGTTGAGCTCGTCGCCGAGGAAGATGGAGACGATAGCCGGCGGAGCCTCGTTGGCGCCCAGGCGAAGGTCGTTTCCTGCGGTGGCGACGCTGGCCCTCAGCAGGTCCTGGTACTTGTAGACGGCCTCGATGACCACGGAGAGGAAGACAAGGAAGCGCAGGTTCTCTCCGGGGTGCGCGGTCGGGTCGAGAAGGTTGACGCTACGCGATCCGATCGACCAGTTGTTGTGCTTGCCGCTCCCGTTGATGCCCTCGAAGGGCTTCTCGTGGGTTAGGCAGATCATGTCATGGCGCTTGGCGACGTTTTTCATCATCTCCATCGAGACGAGGTTGGCGTCGACGGCCACGTTGGTCTGGTCGAAGATCGGAGCAAGCTCGTGCTGCGAGGGTGCGACCTCGTTGTGCTTGGTCTTGGCGGGGACGCCCAGCTCCCAAAGCTCCGTGTCGAGCTCCTTCATGAACCGCGAGACCCTCGGGCGGATCTTGCCGAAGTAATGCTCCTCGAGTTCCTGGCCCTTGCATGGCGGGCAGCCGAAGAGCGTGCGCCCGGTCATCACGAGGTCGAGCCTCTCGGTGTAGTCTCCGCGAGGGATCAGGAAGTATTCCTGCTCGGGGCCGACGAAGGTGGTCACGTGCCCGATGTCGTCTCCGAGCAGGGAGACCACCCTCTCCGCCTGCTTGCCCACGGACTCCATCGAGCGAAGCAGCGGCGTCTTCTTGTCGAGCGCCTCCCCGGTGTAGCTGCAGAAGGCGGTGGGGATGCAGAGTACGTCGTCTTTGATGAACGCCCAGCTTGTGGGGTCCCATGCGGTGTAGCCCCTGGCCTCGAAGGTGGCGCGCAGGCCTCCGGAGGGGAAGCTCGACGCATCGGGCTCGCCCTGGATCAGCTCCTTGCCAGAGAAGGTCATCAGCGCCCTGCCATCGGGGGTCGGGTTGATGAAGCTGTCGTGCTTCTCGCTGGTGACTCCGGAAAGCGGCTGGAACCAATGTGTGAAATGGGTCGCGCCAAGCTCTATGGCCCATTCCTTCATCGCATGGGCCACGACGTTGGCCACCTCGGAGGTGATCCTCTCGCCGTTGTCGATCGCCGACTTAAGCTTCTTGTAGGTGGAGCTTGGGAGGCGTTCCTTCATCACGTGGTCGTTGAAGACCTTCTTGCCGTACTCCTCGGAAATCTTCGGCATGCCCAAACCTTTCTCGATATACGCTCTTTCACGTTCTGTGACGATAGCCGCGTAATGTTTCTGATTCTTTTCGATCATATTACGTTCGGCGAACCCGGGTTTCACATCCCGACGCCCGTTCATCTATCCTTGTCCCGTGCTTTTCGTCGCGGCGAAGCTTCGTCCGGATGCGCGATTCGTCCCGATCCGCCCGGTGGCATGACGGCGATTCCCGCATGGAAGATCCGTGCGAAGCCTCTCTAGGGCAAAAGATCCGCCCGGGACGCCCGACGATGTCCGATAAGTTTATCACCCAGGCCGAGCGCCCAGGCGTCGGCGTCTTTCGGGGGCCTCGCTTGGATCGAGGCTCACGGGAGGCGCAGCGAGCCGAGCGCCCAGGTGCAGGCGTTTTGCGGGGGAGGGCGATGCCGATGCCCAAGATGCTCAACGACAGGGACTATGTCCTGAGACAGATGGAGGAGAGGAACATCCACTTCGTGCGCCTGTGGTTCGCGGATGTCTTTGGGAACCTCAAGTCGATGGCCGTCACCAACAGCGAGATAGACAACGCGCTGGAGAGGGGAATGGGGTTCGACGGCTCGTACATCGCCGGGTACAGTGATGTGGTGGAGTCCGATCTGGTGGCCTTTCCGATAGCCTCGACGTTCCAGGTGCTGCCCTGGCGTCCGAGCAAGAACGGGGTCGCCAGGATGTTCTGCGAGATCCGCAACCCCGATGGCACCCCGTTCGCGGGCGATCCGCGCAACACCCTCAGGAGGGTGGTCGCCAAGGCCTCCGAGATGGGGTACACGGCCAACATCGGCACCGAGCTGGAGTACTACTACTTCGAGAGCGAGCGCTGCACCGAGCCGCTCGATACCGCAGGCTACTTCGACCTCACCTCCGCCGACCACGCCTCGGATCTCAGACGATCGACGATACTTACCCTCGAGAAGATGTCGATACCGGTGGAGTACTCCCACCACGAGTGCTCGCCCTCCCAGCAGGAGATCGACCTGCGGTTCTCCGACGCGCTCTCGATGGCCGACTCGGTGATGACCTACAGGCTCGTCGTCAAGGAGATCGCGCTCGAGCACGGCGTTTACGCCACGTTCATGCCCATGCCCCGAAGCGACTTCAACGGCAGCGGCATGCACATCCACCAGTCGCTGTTCGACGATGACGACAGGAACGTCTTCTTCGATCCGAGCGACCCGGACGGGCTGGGGCTCTCCAAGACGGCCAAGCACTACATCGCCGGGCTTCTGCGATACGCGCCTGAGTACCTGGCCATCACCAACCAGTACGTCAACTCCTACAAGCGCCTCATCTCGCGCAACGAGACCTCGCGCTTCGTCTGCTGGGGGAGGTCTAACCGATACGCGCTGATCCGCATTCCCGGATACCGCATCGGCGACGAGCAGTCCACCCGGGCCGAGCTCAGGCTCGCCGACCCGGCAGCCAATCCGTATCTCGCCTTCGCCGTGACGCTCGCGGCCGGGCTGGCGGGAATCGAGCAGGAGCTGGATCTGCCTCCGGCCTGCGACGGGATGGACATCTCCCGCATGTCCGATTCGGAAAGGGCCGCTGCGGGGATCGTGGAGCTGCCTGTGACCCTGTCGGACGCCCTCGACAGGTTCGAAGAGTCGGAGCTGATGCGTCAGGTGCTCGGCGACCACATATTCGACTACGTCCTAGAGGCGAAGCGGGACGAGTGCGCGGAGTTCAACAGGGCGGTCACGGAATGGGAGATCGCTCGGTATCTCCACATACTGTGATCGTGGGGGAGACGTCGTTCAGAAGGCATCGGTGATCCAATGCATCAGAAGAGGATACTAGTGCTGTCCAAGCAAGGCAGCCTTGAGGGGAGGATATCGCACCTCACCCAGGAGATGGACGCCCAGTGCACGAGGAGCACCACGAACCTCTCGGAGCTGCCCGGGGGGAGGATGCCCTCGGGATACGACTTGATGGTGGTCGACGCCTCCGACGAAGATCTCTCGATGCTCCCGATACTGGAGAGTTCCGCCCCGGAGGAGGCGTTCTCCCTGCTTCTGGTCGTGGGACGCGACCAGATGAACGGGCTGCGCATACCGGTGCAGATCGTCTCCGACTTCATCGACCGCTCCGCTTCCGACGAGGAGCTGGCCGCCAGGGTCAGACATCTGCTGTGGCCAGGGGAGGAGGCCACCGGCAGCGACTTCATACGCCAGGGGAGCCTCACGATCAACCTCGCCACCTACCAGGTCAAGATCGACGGAGATCCGGTCGATTTCACCTACCTTGAGTATGCATTGCTCGCCTTCCTCGTGACCCATCCCGGACGCACCTACTCCCGCGACGCCCTTCTCAACCGGGTTTGGGATTTCGACTACTATGGGGGTTCGCGCACCGTGGACGTCCATGTGAGGAGGATCAGGGCGAAACTCGGTCCGGATCTCTCCCAGCATCTCAAGACTGTCAGGGGCGTGGGGTATCTTTGGAGCTTCTGACCCTGCCGGGAGCGCGACGATCGAAAGGCGGCAGATGACCAGGATCGCGGTGATCGACGGCAACAGCCTCATGCACAGGGCCTTCCATGCCGTACCCTCGCACATGATGACCTCGGACGGAAGGCACACCAACGCGGTGTTCGGGTTCATCTCGATGCTGCTCAGGCTTCTGGAGGATTTCAAGCCCGACGGCGTGATCTGCGCCTTCGATGCGGGTATACCGGATTTCAGGCTGGAGGCGGTGCAGCGCTACAAGGCCCAGAGGCCGCCGACCGATCCCGATCTGAAGGAACAGTTCCCGATGATCGAGAAGCTGCTCGAGGCGATGCGGATCCCCGTGGTGAAGGTCGAGGGGTACGAGGGCGACGACGTGCTGGGCACGCTCTCGGCCATGGGAGATGCGCAGGGCCTCGAGACCTACCTGGTCACGGGCGACAGGGACGCCTTCCAGCTCGCCAGCGACACCACGAGGATCATCACGACCCGCGTGGGCCTTTCCGACGTGAAGGTCTACGGACCTGACGAGGTCCGGGAGCGCTACGGGATAGGGCCGGAGCTGGTCCCTGACTTCATCGCCTTGAAGGGCGACTCCTCCGACAACATCCCCGGCGTCCCCGGGGTCGGAGAGAAGACGGCCGCCAAGCTGCTCGCCCAATACGGTTCGGCCGAGGGAGTGGTGGAGCATGCCTCGGAGCTGAAGGGCAGGCTCGCACGAAACGTCGCGGACAACGTCGAGACCATCGAGGCCGGCAAGATGGTGGCCACGATCGTGCGCGACCTCGAAGTCGACATCGACATGGCTTCGGTGCGCTTCCCCGACTTCGATCCCACCGTGGTCGCGAACTCCTTCAAGGAGCTGGAGATCTCCTCTCAGATCCCAAGGATCCTGGGGCTGAGAGCTGCTGCGGCCGGCGACGAGGCGGACTCTGGGGCCGCCTCCGGCTTCTGCGGGCCAGAGCCGCTCCCGCTCATGACGGGCGAGGAGGCCGTCGCCGCGATCTCCGCGATGGCGGACAGGGCGGCCACGGTCTCGGTGATGGTGATCGACGGCGCGGCCGAGCCAGACGGCGTCCTCTCGCTCGGTCTCGATGGTGACGCCTCCGATGCTGCCATCGTGGCGTGCGATTCCGAGAAGGTCGCTGTGCTGCGCGGCCATCCGTCGACCCTCGATCTGCTCGCCAGGCTGATCTCGTCCTGCGAGGTCGTCACCGTTGACGCCAAG
>CAZPAN010000103.1:0-5897 GCA_964584585.1 uncultured Coriobacteriaceae bacterium
CAGCCCCCTCTCCGCACCGAAACCCTCGGGGAGAGACGCGCCGCCGATCCGAACGACGTAGGAGGCCACCTCCACGCCCAGCTCGCAAAGCATCGCCTTGGCGACCGCGCCTGCGGCCACCCTGCAGGCGGTCTCGCGGGCGCTCGCCCTCTCGAGTATGTCCCTGCAGTCGGAGGTGCCGATCTTGAGGGCGCCGACCAGATCGGCATGCCCGGGCCTGGGCGTGCGCTCGACGGGCATCCCCTTTGGGACCTCACCGTCCGGACTCATGCGGTCGGTCCAATTGACATGATCCTTGTTGCGAACGATCAGCGCGATCGGGGTTCCGAGCGTCTTGGAGAACCTGACCCCCGAGAAGACCTCGGCGGAGTCGCTCTCGATGGCCATCCTGCCGCCCCGCCCGTATCCCATCTGCCTCCGGCGGAGATCGGCGTCGATATCCTTAGAGGTGATGCCGATGCCTGCCGGGACATCGTAGACTATCGTCGTCAGACCGCGTCCGTGCGACTCCCCGGCGCTCTCGTATCTCACCCGACCACCTCCGGTTTTCGAATGCCGGCATCGAACGCGACGCCGGCCGGAGCCGATTATAGACCCCTAGGGAAACACTGATTAATTGCTTTCGTCCGAATCCGGCGCGTGGCGCAGCCCATGCGCGTGAAGGCGAAGAAGTCGCAGTGACCTGCGGCGATGAGCCTGAGCGTGCAGGGGCGCGGCACGGGTCGGAGGCGGGCGGAATGAATTAATCAGTGTTTCCCTAGAGCACCGAGACGGCCTGCGCCAGGAACAGCGCCAGGCCGGGCAACGCCAGACAGGGGCCGAATGGGGCACTGACGGAGCGGGTCGTCAGACAGTAGGCGCAGGCCAGCACGCAGGCGACGAGGAGCGCGAGCGAGGCGGCCGGCCCGCAGAAGGCGCCTAGGGCGATCATCAGGCGGATGTCTCCCCCGCCTACGGGCGGGGTCGCACAAGAGGGCGAGGCCGCACCTCGGGTCCCGAATCCCGACGGCAGCGCCTTGCCGAGCGCGGCGCCCGCGATGCCCACGCCACCCATGACGAACGCGCCTCCGAGAGATCTCGCAATCCCGAGGACGAGCGCGTCTCCGGCCAATCCCGCATCCCCCGATGCCGTGACATGAACGGTGCCTGACGCCGCGATCTGCCCCGCGTCGGCCTGAAGCGCCAGCAGCACGATCGAGACCGAAGCCGACAGGCCGCAGATCGCAAGAGATCTCGCGGCTGGCGTCGGGATCCTCCTGAACAGCACATCGGTAGCAACGCACAGCCCGAGCGTCGCACTGAGGGATGCGGCGGCGAACACCAACGAGACCGCAGGTGCCCAGCCCCACCTTCCGGCGAGAGGCACGGCTGCAAGCGCCAACGCAAGAGAGGCCAGGTTTGAGATCTCCACGATTTCAGCCACCCGATGGGCTCCGGCTGGAACAGCCGACCATCTCGTAGCCGAACGCATGTGAGGCGCGCCTCGCATCGGAATCACCCGGCTTCGCGCAGACCACAGGAGTCCACGGCTTTTCTCACCGCGTCGGAATCCGGGTCGAAGTCCATGTAGTTGGCGAGCGCCCATATCCATATCGTCAGCAGGGCCTGCTCCACGAGCATTCCGAGGCCATCGATCGCGTAGGCACCGGCCTCGCGAGCGTCGGCGACGAGTCTTGTGATCCCATGGCCGTAGACGGCGTCCATCACGAGCTGCCCGGGCGAGAAGCGCGCCCCCTCGATCGGCGAGCCGTCTGTGACGGACATCCCCACCGGGGTGGCGTTGACGATGACGGAGCATCCGGCGGCGGCCGCAAGCACCTCGTCGTACCCGACGGCCCTCATACGATCCGGACCCGGCCTCGTCCATGAGATCTCGTGCGTTTCGGAGGCGAAGCCCCAGCTGACGAGATCGCCGCCTTCTGCCAGGCGATCGGCCCGATCCAGCATCGCGGAGAGCTTGGCAGCGGCCGCCTCCACGTCACGGGATGCCACCATCACCTCGGAGGCTCCGCGCATCAGGGCCGAGAACGCTATCGACATCGCTGCACCGCCGGTGCCCAGCACCAGCATCGGCAGACCCGCGACCGCATGCCCTGCGCGCTCGATCGCCCGCATCGCACCCTCCCCGTCGGTGGAGTCGCACGTCAGCACGGCGCGACAGGCGGTCTCGTCGCACTCCTCCATGAACGTGATCGTGTTGGCTGCACCGACGATCTCGGCGGAGGCACCGACCCTGTCGCACAGCTGCGTCACGAGGATCTTGTGCGGAGTGGTGACGTTGAATCCCACGACCGCCTCGGAGGGTTCCGCCGCCATCATCGCATCCATCCTCGCCGAAGCCAGGACGGCCTTCACGCCCTTCTCGTCGGGGGCGCTGACAAGCCCATAGCTCCACGGGAAGCCCATCGCCGAGTAGACGGCGCCATGTATCTGCGGGGACAGGGAGTGACCCACCGGATATCCGATCACAGCAGCGTTGAATTCCATCTCCGAGCCTCCGATCCAATGCCGTCGAAGCCCCGAGATCAGCCCGGGGCGATCCCTCATCGCGTCCCCACCGCGCAGCTTAGGGAAACGCTGATCAAACCCTAGGGCGTGGGGATCCTCCCATCAGGAGCCTCTCCACCCTCCTCAGCATGAGGGTGTGCGGGAGGTCGGTCTCGGCGAGGGGAAGCACCATGATCGCCCTCATGCCACTCAGATGCGACCCCAGGACGTCGGTCATGAGCTGGTCTCCGATCCCCACCGACCTCTTCCTGGAAAACCCCATCCGCCTGCGGGCCATCGCGTAGGCCAGAGGAAAGGGCTTCATCGCCTTGCGCACTATCGGCAGCCCCAGATCCTCGGCCACCTCCAAAACCGTGGAATGCCAGTTGTTGGATACGAGGCAGACGGCCATGCCGGCATCGGCGGCGCGGCGCAGCCAGTCCCTCGCGGCCTGCGGCACCTCCTTGGTCTCCCTTGAGAGCAGCGTGTTGTCGAGATCGACCAGAAGGCAGCCGATCCCTTTGCCGGAGAGCTCTTCGAGGTCAATCTTGTCGATCGAGCTCACTATGTCGTCAGGTTTGAAAAGACCCATCTCGAGGCAGCCGACCTCTTACTGCTGGGCTTCGAGGAAGCTATCGTAGTCCTCGAAGAACTCATGGGTGCCGTCGTCGTTGAGCGCCACATAATAGAGGTAGCCGGTTTCCTCCGGAGAGACGGCAGCCTTGATCGGATCGACTCCCGGCGAGCAGATGGGTCCTGGGGGCAGCCCGTCGTTCTGATAGGTGTTGTAGGGGCTGTCGATCTCCAGATCTTCGTAGGTCACCGCGCCCCCCGTGTAGGACTCGCCCATCGCGTAGACGACCGTAGCGTCGATCTGGAGCCTCATCGAGACTTCCAGCCTGTTATAGATCACCGACGCCACCGTGGCCATCTCGGAGGTCACGGAGGTCTCGTTCTCGATCATCGAGGCAATCGTGACGATCTCCTGGAACGTCATCCCGTTCGCACCGTCGTACGAGATGCCCGCATCTGACATCTCGGCGTCGAACTGGTCGAGCATCATCCTTATGACGTCGTCGGCGGATGCCCCATCGGGGACGTCGTAGGTCTTGGGGAAGAGGTATCCCTCAAGCGAGTTGGCGGAGGCGCCTTCCAGAAACGGATAGTCCTCCGCATAGGAGTCCGCAGACTGGGCGAAATCGAGAAACTCAACGGTCGTGATCCCGAGGGTCTCCTCGACAATCTCAGCGGTATCCGCCAGCGTAAGTCCCTCGGGGATCGTGAGCTTCGTGCCGTAATAGTCCGGTCCGGCTATCAGAAGGTCCACCAGCTCGCCGTAGTCCATCAATGTGGCGAGCTCGTAGGTCCCGGGCTTGAGGCTGCTCGAAGCGCCCTGGGCCGACACCTCCGAGAGAAAATCGTTCCTGTTCATTATCACGTCGGAGTCGTAGAGCAGATCGGCGATCGTCGAGGTCGAGGATCCCTCCGGTATCGTGACCTCCACCGCGAGCCCGGCCGTGACGTCGCTCTTGTCGTCGGCGAAAACCGAGGTCGCCATCCACCACGCCAGAGCCGCCACGGCGGCGATGACGACGACCACGGCGATCACCCTGGGGACGGCGCTCTTCTTGGACCTGATCGCAGAGGTATCGTACTGAGAGAAACGCTTGGTGGCGTGTCTGTGGACAGACCGCGCCTTGATCTGCTGCATCGGGGAACGGTTCCTAGCGTAGTAAGCCTCTTCCTTGCGCGGCCTGTTGCGCTGCCTCCTACGGGAGTCGTTCTGCCCCCTGCGGGAATGCCTGCTTGAATATTGGCGGTTCATAGCGCTCCTGTTTCACCGCATGCCGTCTAGATATGTCTGGAGGAAGATCGAGGCGGCGATCATATCTAGCTTGCCGCGCATGTCCTTCTCGCTCAGACCCTGCTCCCTCATTATCCTCTTGGCCTCAGCCGATGACAGCCTCTCGTCTTGAAAATCCACCGGGATCCCCGTTTTTGAGGAAATCCCGGCCGCCTGATTCCTCACCCACTCCGCATGGTCGTTCTCCCGCCCGTCCAACGAGACAGGGATCCCCACCACGAGAAGCTCCGGCTCGTAATCCTCTAGGACGGTCCTGAAGGTTCGGGCGCAGGATGCGACCTCCTGGGAGGGGAGGACCTTCACAGGGCAGGCCACACATCCGCCATCGTCGCTGACGGCGATCCCCGTGCGCTTGCGTCCTATGTCCAAGGCCATGATCCTCAACTAAGGATCTCCAATCGCATGAGAGACGATCCCGATTGCGCCGGAAACGGCCCTCGACCGGATGTCGCAGGCCTCATAGAAGCCCCTGCGCCGCCTGCGCTATCGAGTCGATGCCGGAGGGATCCTTCCCACCGGCCTGGGCCATCTTGGGCTTGCCTCCCCCCCGGCCACCGACCATAGGCGAGACCTCCCTGATGATCCTGCCAGCGTCGAACCCGGCCTCGGCTGCGGCATCGTTGCCGGCGGCAAGCAGTAAAACCGACTCGTCGCCCGTCCGGGAGGCGCAGATCAGCGCCCTCGCTGCGGGGGAGGCCGCCTTGATGGAATCCCAGAACGACTTCAGCTCGTTCATATCAGCCCCGTCCAGGATCACGAACTCCACCTGGTAGGGAGCCTCAAGCGCCGACCGGGATGCGATCTTGGAGTCGATGGCGCTGCCGCCGCCTGCCTTCCTGGCCTCGCGCGCGGCCTTCTCCAGCTCTGAGATCTTGGCGACGTTGGCGGCAGCTCGATCGGCCACCTGCATCGGCGCTACCTTCATCACGGCAGCGGCCCCGTCGAGCACTCCGAGCCTCTCATCGACGTACGCGAGGGCGTCGTAGCTTGTGACAGCCTCGACCCTTCTGGTGTTGGATCCGATGGACGACTCGGAGACTATCTTCATCAGACCTATCTCCGATGTGCGTGCGACATGGGTGCCCCCGCAAAGCTCGCGGGAGAAGTCCCCGCACTCGAGGACCCTCACCACCTCGCCGTACTTCTCCCCGAAGAGCGCCGTGATGCCAGAAGCGCGGGCCTCGTCGAGGGAGGTCTCGTAGTAGGAGACCCCGTGGTTCTCCATAATCCTGCCGTTGACGATGCTCTCGACCTCGGAGATCTGCTCTGCGGTCATGCTCTCGAAGTGGGTGAAGTCGAACCGCAGGCGGTTGGGGGCGACCAGCGATCCGGCCTGCTTGACGTGATCCCCCAGCACCTTCCGGAGGGCGTGGTGGAGGATGTGCGTAGCCGTGTGGTTGCGCCGGATGCGCTCGCGGCGAGGCACGTCGATCGCGGCCGCGACCTCATCTCCCACGGCGATCCTGCCGCTGATGAGGTCGCCCCTGTGGCTCGTGATCCCGGCCTCGGGATGGGTGCAGTCCAAGACCTCCATCCTGGCGTCTCC
>CAZPAN010000104.1:0-5860 GCA_964584585.1 uncultured Coriobacteriaceae bacterium
GAACATCATCACCAGGGTTCCCGCGCTGATTCCGAACCACGCGTTGCCGCCGGCGATGAAGACCGAGACCGCGACCATCATCAGCACGATGATCGCACTCGTGATCGCGCCTCTGATAATCGAGGCCCTCATGCGCTTGGAGTCGGCCGCCACGACGCTGCGGTTGGCCTGGTCGAAGATGTCGCGCTCGTAGGCCTCGCGACCGTAGGTCTTGACCGAGAGTATGTTGGTGATGGAGTCGGAAAGCTCGCCCGAAAGCATGTTCTGGGCGGCCGCCGCCCTGGAGTTGAGTGGGAGGATCCGCTTGAAGAGCCTGTACGCGACGATGACGTAGCCAGCCATCAGCATGACGAGTATGACCACGTACAGCGGGACGATCGGGGCGAGAAGCGCGACCGTGAAGACTCCCGACGCCGCGATCGGAACGACCGCGTAGACCAGCGACTCCATCAGAGTGGCGTAGGCGTTGATGAACTTCTGGGTCTGACTCACCAGCGAACCGCCGAAACGGTTGGAATGAAAGGTCATCGACTGGTTGGAGAGCGTGTCGAAGGCCATCGTCGCGAGGTCGTACGCTGCGTGGATCTCGAGCTTCCAGGCGGCGTAGTCCTGAAGCTTGGAGCAGACCTGGCCTATGACGTTCACGGAGACGAGCGCTCCTATCAGAGGGCCGAAGGTCTGGAAGATCCGGTCGGCCGCCACCGTTTCAGCCGACATCTCGTCGACGATCATTCCAAGTATCATCGGGTTGGCGTAGGAGAGGAAGAAGACGAACCCGAGAGTGGTGAGCATGACCAGAGCGAACATCGGCTTGTGCCGCATCGTCATCTTCCAGTAGACGGAAAGCGTCTTCATCCCAGTCGATCTGGATCTGGCCATCGTTCCCTCCCCCGTACATGCAAACCCGATTCCGATCCTTCGAACATGCTAAACGTCATTCAAAGCGGGCGGGGATGAGGTCCCGTCGGAAGGCCTCCCCCGCTCGCGATCCGCGAGATGGGTTGTCATGGATCCAATCGTCGAGAACCGGAGGCCGCGCCTCGAAGATAGGAAGCGTCGCCTCCCATTGCCTTGTCAGCGCCGTGGCGAAATACCATGCCTGGCCATGTTGATGTAGTACTCGTCCCTCTTTATGTCGGCCACCGCATATAAGTGCGCCGGATCGGCCAGCTCCGCCAACGCGCGCCTTTCGACCTAGCATCATCCGTCCGGCTATTCTTGATCTCAGCCATAAAACCTTCAGCTTCCTTTCCTTCGGCTTACATTTCACCACATATACAGCATCGTATTGTATGATGCTTGGAAAGCATATGGTTGGAGATCAGAGCACATTCTCCCAGCATTTGAAAAAGCGTCCCATCAAGGCGGTGACCCACATGGAACTCAGGGTGCTCAGATACTTCCTGGAGGTGGCTCAGGAAGGCAGCGTGACCAGAGCAGCCAAGAACCTGCATCTAACCCAACCGACCTTGAGCAGGCAGATCGCCCAGTTAGAAGACGAACTCGGCGCGAAACTTTTCGACAGACGCTCCAACAGGATGGTCCTCACGGAGAAGGGCGCGATTCTGCGCATCCGGGCCCAAGAGATGGTTCAGCTGGCAGGCAGGATCGAGGCCGAGATCTCCGGAGACGGCGATAATATCGAAGGCGACATCTCGATAGGCTGCGGCGAGCTTGGATCAACGAGAGTTGTGACCAGGCTGACGACCGAGTTCACGGAGCTCTATCCCAAAGTCATGTTCAACATGCACTCGTCCAACCATGACCACGTGAAGACGCTTATGGACAAAGGTCTGGTGGATGCGGGGATTCTCTTCGAGTCTGCCGACCAGGCGAGATACGAGACGCTCGACCTCCTGATGAAGGAGAGGTTGGGAGTCGTAACGAGAATCGACGATCCTTTGAGCGAGAAGGAGAGCGTGACGGTCAGCGACCTTCAGAACGTCCCCTTGATAATGCCGACGAAAGACGCGTTGTACGGGGAGTTTGCGAGCTGGATCGATCCTATGAAGGGCAAGCTGGACGTGAGAGCCACAAGCAATACGTGCGGCACCGGCATATCGATGGTGCTCGACGGGAGCGGCATCTTCCTCTGCTCGAAGGAATCGCTCTTGATGTTCGACATGAGCAGGATCACCTTCATCCCGCTGTCCCCGCAACCCACATCGACGACCGTGCTTGCGTGGCGTAGGGATCGCGCGGAGAAACCGGCTTTCAACGCGTTCAGGACATTCGCGAAGAAGAGGCTTAGTGCGCTGGCGAAGAGGTGCGAGGGTAACTTCTCAAACTAACCTCCCTATTGTGCTGAGTATGGAAAGTTGGGGATTCCAAATCGAGGCTGCGGATTACCGGAAACGCTGATGGGCCTGAGCGCGCAGGGGTACGGCACGCGCCAAAGACAGGCGGAACGAATCGATCGGCGTCTAGCGTCTAGGATAGCGGGGCGTTGTCTATGAGTCGGGTGGAGTCGACCTTCGCCGCGATGATCGCGCGCGCATGGGCGCCCTCCACGCCTTCCAGGGTCTCGAGGGGTTCGAGGGTCGCGGAGTCCACGATCGCCGCGTAGTCGACGGAGACACGCGCCACCTCTAGGATCGAATGCATCTCACGGGAGATTACGGCGGAGTCCAGACAGCCCCGAGCGAACATCTCGCGGGCCTTCCGGAGCGCCGCCGAGAGCGAGAGGGCGCGGGTCCGCTGCGACTCGTCCATGTACCTGTTGCGGCTGGAGATCGCAAGCCCATCGGGGTCACGGGCTATCGGGCAGCCGACGATCTCGATTTCGAAGTCCATGTCGGAGACCATCTGCCTTATCACGGCCAGCTGCTGAAAATCCTTCTCTCCGAAGCAGGCTAGGTCGGGCCGGACGATGTTGAAGAGCTTGGCGACTACCGTGACGACCCCGTCGAAATGCGTGGGCCTCTCGTTGCCTTCCCACAGCCTTGAAGCGCTCCCGGCAACCGGATGGCACATCTCGGTCATGGGTGCGGCGCCGAGACTTCTCATCTTCCCAGTCATCCCCTCGCCGTACATCTCCGCGACGCTTGGTGCGAACACCGCCGATGCGCCGGAGTCCCCGAGCTTGACGACGTCCTCGTCCAGGGTCCTCGGATATGCGTCGAAATCTTCCTCCGGGGAAAACTGCGTAGGGTTCACGAAGACGGAGACCACGACGGTTCCGGCGCCCTCGACGAAGGCTCTCTCGACTAGCGACTGATGCCCCGAATGGATCGCTCCCATCGTGGGCACGAGCGCGATTCTGCCTCCCCTGGCCCTTGCCGATGCGACGAAATCCCTGACCTCGTCCTTGCGCGTGAGAAGCGCCGGTGTTGTGGCTGCCATGCGTCTCTCCCCCTCCGAACGCCGCGTCGCCGGACTCGCCGGCTGTTCAGCCTAGCCGGGTCTTATCATAGCCGCAAAGACCAATCCATGGATCCGCGAGTACGGAGGCACGACATGTACGGGCTAAAGACCCAAGCGTTCTTCGACAGCGCCCATTTTCTCGCCGATTACTACGGCAGATGTGAGAACCTGCATGGCCATAGATGGGAGGTCGTGGTCTATTTAGAGAAGGAGAACCTTCAGGAGGAGGGCACGATGCGCGACATGGTGCTCGACTTCGGGGTGTTCAAGAAGGCGGTCCGCGAGCTGGCCGAGACGCTGGACCACACCTTCCTCGTGGAGGATGGGACGCTTTCCGACGAGACGATCGCCAACCTTGAGCGAGAGGGCTTCACGCTGACGATACTCCCCTTTAGGACCACCGCTGAGAATCTGGCGAGGTACTTCGCCGACACCCTCATCGAGCAGGGTCTGCCCGTCGGCCGGGTGGACTGCTACGAGACCCCCAACAACTGCGCGATCTACGAGGTGGGGTAAGGGGCACGGGTGACCCAGGCGGCGCCCCCACGTACTGGTGGCCCGTCAGGCGCATTCCCACTGTTCCTCCCCTATCCCTCCAGCTGCTCGGCGGCCTTGTCCACGCAGGCCAGCGCGTTCAGGCTGCGCGGGTAGCCGATGTAGGGAACCAGCTGAGAGACGATCTTCACCAGAAACGCCTTATCGTTACCGATGTTCATGTTGCCGATCGCGTGCGAGATGAGCTGCGGCTCGCATCCGCCCTGAGCGGCTATGAGGCAGAAGGTGATCATCTCGCGCTGGGCGAGGTCGAGACCGCCTCGGGTGTACCAGTCCCCGAAGCAGTGACCAGCGAGCCATCTGTTGATGTGCCTGCGGTCCTCGGGGCCGGTGTCCTGAAAGCCCCGCATGCCCTCCCCGAAGATCGCGACCTGAGCCTCGTTGCCCTTCTCGACCCTGTCGTCGACGGTGGTGGTGGCCTGGTTCTCCAGAGGAAGCTCGATGCCGAGATCGTCCAGAACCTGGCTGGTGGCCTTGATAAACGGCAGCGCCCTGCCGATGCCCAGATAGGCCGTCGACTGGTAGACGATCTCCCTCGCCTCCACCGGGGTGACCCCGAAGTTGAGCGCTGCGGGCAGCATAGCGCGATAGGCGTCGATCCCCTGGCAGCCGATCAGCGCGGCCAGGATCGCCATGAACCTGGTCCTGTCGTCGAGGTCGTCGCTGTTCACCACCTCATCGAAGGCGAAGTTATCGAAGCGCTCGGCGAACTCGGGATCGGTGTCCATGAACATCCCCCGCTTGCCGGGAAACATCTTCTCGTGATACGCCATTGCCGATTCGCTGATGTTCATGGGACCCCCTTGGGATGCATGCTTCGCGGACGTGGGACCCGAAGGCCCCGATGGCTGGATTCTAGCCCTTGCAGCGGGCTTAAGGAAACGCTGATCGATTCATTTCACCCGCCTCCGTCCGCTTGGAACCTGAGCTCTCTACCTGACCTGCGCCTCGTATCCCGCGTCGGTTATGGCTGCTTCAAGGGTCTCGTCGGAGACTCCCTCGGCGACCTTTGCCGTGGCGACGCCGGCATCGAGGTCGACGACGACCTCCGATACGCCGTCAATCCCCTCCAGGGCCTTCGTCACATGCTTGACGCAGTGCTGGCATGACATTCTGCTGACGTCGATTGTCTTTCTCATATCTGACTTCCTTCCTGTCGTCTCGCCGGTTCCGGCCCTCTCTTCCGGGCCGTCCGTGTCCTGTCCCGACCCCGCGCTCGCAGCGGCTGCGTCATCGCCCGCAGGCGAGACCCGCTCGGCCGTAATGTCGAAGACCGCGACCGAGGCATAGCCGAGGGGTTCTCCCGAATCCGAATCTCGAGAAAGCTCCGGAGTTGCGAACTTCGGTTTCCAGGCCCTCAGCCTCAGCGCGTTGCCCACGACGCATATGGAGCTCAGGCTCATCGCGGCGGCCGCGATCATCGGGTTGAGGCTGATCCCGAACGCGGACAGGGCCCCGGCGGCCAGCGGGATGCAGATCGCGTTGTAGACGAGAGCCCAGAACAGGTTCTCCTTGATGTTGCGCATTGTGGCGCGGGAGAGTTGTATCGCGGCCGGCACGTCCATGAGATCGCTGCGCATCAGTACCATGTCGGCGCTCTCCATCGCGATGTCGGCGCCGGCGCCGATCGCGATGCCGACGTCGGCGGTCGCAAGCGCCGGCGCGTCGTTGATTCCGTCTCCGACCATCGCCACGGCCCCGTCGGCGGAGATCTTCGCCACCTCGGCGGCCTTGTCGGCGGGGAGCACTCCCGCGATGGCCTTTCCGATCCCGCAGCGTCTCTGGACTGCCTTCGCGGTGCGCTCGTTGTCTCCGGTGAGCATCTCGACGTCGATCCCCATCGTGCCAAGCTCCGCGACTGTCCGTGCGCTCGTCGGCTTAACCGTGTCGGCGACCGCGATGACGCCGACCGCCTGGCTTTCTCTGCTGAAGAAGAGCGGGG
>CAZPAN010000105.1:0-4497 GCA_964584585.1 uncultured Coriobacteriaceae bacterium
CGGGCAGAAGACCGAGGGCTACTCCGGATACGACAGGACCTGCCGCGACATCGACCCCGATCAGGCCGCCGAACGCATCGCTGCGGGAGAGTCCCATGTATGGAGGATCAAGGTACCGCTCGACAGGGGCGACATCGTCTTTCACGACGAGGTCTACGGCAAGTGCAGCTTCGCCTCCGAAGTCGTCGACGATTTCGTGCTGATGCGCTCCGACGGCACCCCCACCTACAACTTCACCACCGCCGTCGACGATGCGATGATGGGAATTACCCATGTGATCCGAGGTGACGACCACCTCTCCAACACCCCCAGGCAGATCATGGTCTACGAGGCCCTGGGGATGCCGGTGCCCGAATTCGCCCACCTCTCGATGATCCTCGGCCCCGACAGCAAACGCCTCTCGAAACGCCACGGCGCCACCAGCGTGCAGGCCTTCCGCGACGCGGGCTACCTTCCCGAAGCGATGCTCAACTACCTTGCACTGCTGGGCTGGTCGCTCGATGGCGAGACCACGATCATCGACAGGCAGACGCTCTTCGAGAGCTTCTCGCTCGATAGGATCAACCGCAGCTCGGCGGTCTTCGACGAGACCAAGCTACAGTGGATGAACAGCGTCTACATAAAGGATATGGGCGCAAGTGCGTTCATCGACCGAGCCGAACCCTTCCTGGTGAAGGCAGGCCTCGCCACATACGAGGACATCGAGACCAGACGCGGATGGTACGAGGACATCTACCCGCTTGTCGCCGAGAGGGTCAAGGTGCTCGACGACCTGCCCGCAATGGTGAGGTTCCTCTTCACCGGACCTAGCGTGGAGTTCGATGAGGCCTCGGTGAACAAGGTGCTCCTCAAAGAGGGGGCGGTCGAGATCGTCGACGCCTTGGCAGAAGCGCTCGGAGACGAATCGCTGACATGGGAAGCGGAGCCGATCGAGACCGCACTGAGGGCGATCCCCGAAAGGCTCGGGGTGAAGCCAAAGAAGCTCTTCCAGGTGGCGAGGGTAGCGCTCACCGGAACCCAGGTGTCTCCCCCGCTCTTCGAGTCGATCGCGCTGCTCGACCGCGAAGACTGCCTGACGAGGCTTGAAGCTGCCAGAGAACTCTCAAGAGCGGAGGAATAGCGGCGGTAAGCTCGCGATCGGACTGCGGATCCAGATGGATATCCAGTGAATCGAGCGTGCCATACTCGGCACACCACCAACAACGTGCAGGACCCGCACCGTCGATAGCCGCCGGTGCGGGTCCTGACATCAGCGATCGATCAGCGTTTTATCGATCAACGTTTCCCTAGAACCATGTGTATAGCGGAATGTCGGTGAACGCCCAGAAGAGGACATTCCTGATCTGCTGGCGGGTGCGAGAGGTTATCGAGTTGTCGCCGCCAAGGTAGTAGAGGACGTCTACATAGGATCTGTCATCCCCGTCGTACAGCAAGACGACGGCGAAGGGCGTGTATTGACCCTCATCGATCAGCACGAGCGGCGAACCCGTATATCCGCAGAAGGACGCGCCCGCAAGGGCATCGGGGTAGTTGGTGCCTGTTGCGAAGGAGATGTTCTCCCAGCTGTACGTCTCGGAATCCACGCCCACGGTGACAAATGCCATCGTGGCACTGG
This sequence comes from uncultured Coriobacteriaceae bacterium, assembly GCA_964584585.1. Taxonomy (GTDB): domain Bacteria; phylum Actinomycetota; class Coriobacteriia; order Coriobacteriales; family CADBOM01; genus CAZPAN01. The sequence goes on from CAZPAN010000105.1 coordinate 1,616, forward strand.
TCTCGTACCTGTCGTCTCCGTAGAATCGCACGGTGTTATCAGACCCGACGAATCCGGCGCATCGGCTCATAATGCTCTGGCTAACCGAACCCTCTCCGCCCACGATCACCACATAGTCACCATAGGCGCTTATGTAATCCAACGCTGCCTGAGAACTGCTGGAACTCGAGCCGACCAGAAGTATCGGCATCTTCAAGGAGAAGGCCAGCGGAGATGCAGAGAGGGCGTCCGCGTAGTTCTGCCCCGATGCCACGAACACGGTAGGGAGCCGGTATCCTCCGTAGATCTCATCACCGAGGTACTTGGCGAGGGCCACGGACGTCTTGTACCTGTCGTCGCCTGATATCCTATGGACCCCATCGGCGCCGTACATGGAGACGAGCTCGTTTTGCACCGACGTGCTGACGGATGAGGTCCCGCCGACTATGTAGACGTCCGTGATGGTGTTCCGGGACTGCAGGTAGGCTCTGACATCGGAGTTCAAGGAGGCTCTGTTGGTGAGCAGTATAGGGACACCGTTGCCGTTGTCGAGCGCTCCGGCGAGGCTGGATGCGGAGAGCGCGTCGGGATAGCTCTCACCGCTCGCGATCACGACGCTGCCGGGGGAAGCATATTGCTCCGCCATCGCCGTGGCGGTCTTGTAGCGATCGGATCCGTTGAACTGATACTGAATTCCGGTGTTGACGGAAACCGATGTGCTGTTACCGATATTCCCTTCGCCGGAGCTAAGCGAATAATAGGAGAAGACCTGCACCCAGTAGTAGTTGCCGTTCACATACGCGCAGGCCATGCCGACGCTTTGAAAATCGCTTCTGACCATGTTCTCATAATGGCCCGAAGAGTTTTTCCAGGCTTCGAAGGCCTGTGCTGCGGACGTCTGCCCAGCGGCAAGGTTCTCTCCGTGCACGAGGGAGGATATGGTGGACCACGAGGTGCCGTTGGGCCTGGTATGGCTGAAATAGAGGCTGATCTCTGCGGCCCTCTTCTGCGCCACAAGCTCCAGATCGCTGTTCCACTTCAGACTGGACGCACCTACGCTCGACCGAAGGTTGTTGATCATCGAGAGCATAGACCTGGCCATGCTGTACTGATTGGTGAAGCTCACGGTGACGTTGGTGGTCGCGAGAGCGCTGTAAGCCTCATCGCCCTCGCTAGAGGATCCGGATTCCGCTATGTCCCCCTCGCTTATGAAGGCGGCTTCGCCGGTGGAGAGATCGGAACTGCTCGCTTCGGCCGTGTCGACGGCCAGATCAGCATCCTCGATGGCCTCCAGCTCGTCGAGGACGCTCTGGAACCTCTGTTGGATCTCGGAGGAAGTCGAATCGGAAGTCTCCTCGGCGAGAGCGGAGGAAGGAGCGGAAAGCGAGGTGGAGGCCAAGAGAAGCAGAGCGAGACCGGTTGCAGCAACCCTCTTGGCTATTCCCATGTTCGAGGTTTCAACGCGAAGATCGTCATGTCTACGTAACGCTATAGGGATCTTGATTGACATAGGCTACCCTTCCGAACGACACGCAGAGGCCGAGAGCCTCCGCTTCTGAAGATCGACTGACGACTTAAGTATAAGACTTCGGATACGGATACGACTTACCAGAAAACAGCTCTCGCAATACGGCCTACCTACGGCCCATAGCGAAACGACCGCAGGACCGCAGGAAGCGAATCGTGGACGCCTCAGTCGATCAGAGATGAGGTCGAGGTGGCGGGATGGGCTGCGCGTTCGGAAAAGCGGATCGTGGACGCCTCAGTCGATCAGTGATCCCATTTCATCCAGCAGGGCGTCGAAGCGCGCGATCGCGCTTCGGACCGGTTTTGGACTCGCCATGTCGACCCCCGCTTCACGCAGAAGCGCGATTGGGCCGGCGGAGCTGCCCGACTTGAGGAATCTCAGATAGTCATCCAGTTTGGACCCGTCCCCGCTCAAGATCCCCTGAGAGAGGGCGATCGCAGCGGCGTATCCGGTGGAGTACTGGTAGACGTAATACCTGTAGTAGAAATGGGGGATCCTGGCCCACTCCAGCGCTATCTCGTCGTCGAGCACAATGCCGTCGCCGAAGTATTCGCGGTTGAGCCTTGAATAGAGTTCGCAGAGCGCGTCCGGGGTGATCGGATGTCCTTGCGCGGCCATCTCGTTGATAGCCAGCTCGAACTCGGCGAACATGCACTGCCTGAAGAGGGTCCCGCGGAACTGCTCGAGGTGATGGTTGAGCAGATACCCTCTCTCCTTGGGATCGGACGCCTTCGAGAGCAGATGGCTCATCAGCAGCGCCTCGTTGACCGTAGAGGCCACCTCGGCCACGAATATCACGTAATCCGAGCAGCAGACCGGCTGGTTCTCGCATGAGAGATACGTGTGCATCGAGTGGCCCATCTCGTGGACCAACGTGAACACGTCGTCGAGCGTCCCATGGAAGTTCAGCAGGATGTAGGGATGGATCCCCGCACCTCCGGACGAGTAGGCCCCGGATCTCTTTCCCTCGTTCTCGTAGACGTCGATCCACCTGCTCTCCAGTCCCCTGCGGACGATCGAAAGGTAGTCTTCCCCCATCGGCGCCAGGGCCTCGAGCATCGTCTCGCAGGCCTCCTCGTAGGTGAAGTGCATTTCGAAGTCCTCCACCATCGGCACGTAGAGGTCATAGAAGTGCAGCTCGTCGAGGCCGAGAAGTCTCTTGCGCAGGTCCACGTAGCGGTGCAAAGCGGGGATCCCCTCCCGCACCGCGTCTATCAGGTTGGTGTAGACCTCGACAGGCACCTCGTTGGAGTATAGAGCCGACTCGAGGGTGGAAGAGTATCCTCTGGCGTTGGAGAAGAACGCGAGCTGCTTCATCTGCCCGGACAAGGTCGCCGCAAGAGTGTTGCGGAAGGAGCCGTATGTGGAGTACAGC
>CAZPAN010000105.1:4507-5842 GCA_964584585.1 uncultured Coriobacteriaceae bacterium
AGTACAGCGACTCGAAGGCCGATCTGCGCAGCGTCCGGTCCTGCGAGATCATCAACGGGATGTAGCTCCCCTGCGTCACGGTATGCCGCTTGCCCTCGGAGTCGACGGCGTCCGGAAACGTCAGGTCGGCGTCGTTCAGCAGCGAGAAGACATTGCCGGGCACTTGCGCGATCTCTCCCGCCGATGCCAGCAGGCGTTCCTCGGACTCGCCCAGCACGTAGGGCTTCATCCTGCGGATGAGGTAGATGGAACGTCTGTAGGTCTCGAGTTCCGGACAGCTCCCGATAAACCCCTCCAGTGTCTCCTCGTCCATCGAGTTGATCTCCACCGGAAACCACGACAGGGCGCTGGAGATCGCCACGTAGGCCGAGGTCACCTGATCCGAGTAGCCGATGTACTTGGAGATCCTGGTATCCTCGTCGCTCTTGCGGCCCGCGTAGTTGGAGAGCCGCGTGAGAAGCAGCGTGGCTTCGTCGTCCAGACGCATGAATTCTAGAAGATCCTCGGCGGAGGTAGATACCCGGCCCTTGAAGTCCCCCATCCTGGCCGGCATCTCCATCGCCTCGGCCAGAGCCTTCTCGAACTCCCCGTCATCGGCGAAGATGCACGTGAGATCCCATTTGGCCTCATCGGGCATCTCGTCTCTGGGCCTGACTTCCATGGAGACTCCTCCCGCCGCATGCTTCGCCCGCTCAAGAGAAAACTAAGATCGAATCATTTCGTCCGGATACAGCCCCTATGCGGACCTGCGCCTTGGACGGCCCAGCTGCTACTCCTCCAGATAATCCTTCAGCTTCGAGGAGCGAGACGGGTGACGCAGCTTGGCGAGGGTCTTGGACTCGATCTGCCTGATGCGCTCTCTTGTGACCCCGAACTCCTTGCCGACCTCCTCGAGAGTGCGCGGATGGCCATCAACGAGTCCGAAGCGCAGCTCGATCACCTTTCGCTCTCGCTCCGCAAGGCCGTCCAAAACCTTGCCGAGCTGCTCCTGGAGCATCGAGAAGCTGGCGGCGTCCGGCGGGGCGACGGCGGCCTGATCCTCGATGAAGTCTCCAAGCTGGCTGTCCTCCTCCTCGCCGATTGGGGTCTCTAGCGAGACGGGCTCCTGGGAGATCTTCTGGATCTCGCGGATCCTCTCCGGACTCATCTCCATCTTCTCGCCGATCTCCTCGGGCGTCGGCTCACGGCCCAGCTCCTGCAGAAGCTGGCGTTGAACGCGCACGAGCTTGTTGATCGTCTCGACCATGTGCACGGGGATGCGGATAGTGCTGGCCTGGTCGGCAATCGCTCGGGTGATGGCCTGGCGGATCCACCACGTCGCGTAGGTGGAGAATT
>CAZPAN010000106.1:0-4301 GCA_964584585.1 uncultured Coriobacteriaceae bacterium
ACAGGGTCAGTTATTGCAAGTCTTATCTCATCCGAACCCTTGAGTCCCTGCTGGATCTCGTAGGCCTCGTCGTCCCCCCTCGCTATGTCGGGCGACTGATCGTGGATGGCGCTGATGACCGCGCAGGTGTTGCAGTCGAAACCGCTTTCGGCATCGTTGTAGCCGATTCCATAGACGACCTCACGAGCGATGGCCTGGACGTCCAGATGGGCCACGGTCCTGATCTCGCCGCACACGGCTATCAGGCCGGTGGTGGTGAAGGTCTCGCAGGCTATGCGCGCTTTGAGCGGATCGGCAGAGACCCCGTCGGGAGAGATGTAACCCTTGGCCTGAAGCTCCGTCTCCTGCCTCAGGATCTCGTCGACAATCGCATCGGAGATCTGATCGCAGATCTTGTCCGGATGCCCCTCGGTCACAGACTCCGAGGTGAACACGTAGCTCTTCGGCTTGTCCATCGTGGTAATCTCCTATCGCCAGACCAGCGGGCCGAAGCACGCGTCGCACGAATCACAATTTCTCATGATATACGTTAGCGCGTCAGGTCCGGTGGAGCATTCAGGGAAACGATGATTGATTGCTTTCGCCTAGCGCGTCCATGCGCGTGAAAGCTCATTCGGGTCTGCCAGGACGGAGGCTGGATCGTCAAGGTCTTCCTCCTCCGTGTCATGCGCGCGAAGGCTCAGTAGCCCATCTCGTACAGGGCGTCGTCCATGAAACCGAAGTAATGGCCGATCTCGTGGATGATGGTCTTGCGAACCTCCTCCACCATCTGCTCGCGCGTGTCGCAGCAGCGCTCGTGAGGCCCCTGGAACACCACGATCATGTCCGGCATGTCGGTGTAGCCGTAGCCGTCGGCTCGCTCCATCAGCGAGACGCCCTCATAGACTCCGAGAACATCGCCGTATTCGTCGTACTCATCATCGGGAGCCGAATTGATCTGCTCTGGCGTGGGTTCGAGCTGCATCATGATCACGACGTTGTCGAGAGCATCCATTACCCGGTCGGGCATAGAATCGATGGCATCGGCCACCACCTGCTCGAACTCGTCCTCGCTCATCTTGTACACGTAAGCCTCCATCGTTTCGATCGCATGCGCCCGCCCGAGCCGGCAGAGGCTGCAGGCGCTTCGCAGACCCCATCGACACTCTCCATGCTTCCATGTTCGGAGGATCGATCAGGCATCGGCGTTCACGCCCGATCAGGAGTATAGAGTATTCCGCTTTCCAATCGTTACAGTGTCGAAACACTATCGAAACCTCTGGTTCCTAGACTCGAACCGTCTACGACATGGTCGATCTCCTGCAAATGTCGCGAAGGCATGCCCGGCGGAAGGGGCAGAGTCAATCTGCGGCGATCATGCGAGCCTTGAATCGGAACATGGCATCTGATGCGTGCGGGGCCGTAGGCTCGCGCATTCGTCGTGCTCTCCGGTGCTCGTCACAGCAGTGCGCCATCCGCCTGAAGCTCGACGGCACCGCGATCCGCGAAGCCCGCTGGCTCAGATCGGATTTGCGACAAGTCAGGAGGAAAGAGGAGGAAACCTTATGATCCCAAGGGAGGGGGAGGTCCGGATTCCATCCGGATGCGCCATCGCGGCGATCATGGATCGAAGCGGGGAGCGCATGTCGGGGCACGACATCATGTCGTCCATCGCCTTGATGCACGACAGATCCAACGGTCTCGGCGGCGGCTTCGCGGCATACGGAATATATCCGGAGTACGCGGACCTCTACGCGTTCCACATCTTCTACGAGTCGAAGGCCGCCCGTGACGCGACCGAGGCGTTTCTCTCCAACTTCTTCAGCACCGAAGTGGCCGAGCGCATGCCCGTCACCAAGAGGCGCGGAATCACCGACGAGCCGCACATCTGGCGCTACTTCATGGCACCATACCTCGGCAAGCTCAAGGACAGCGCCCTTAGCGACGACGAGTTCACGATGAGGGCGGTGTTCCACATCAACAGCCACATCGACGGCGCCTTCGTGGCCTCCTCGGGGAAGAACATGGGCGCCTTCAAGGGAGTCGGGTATCCGGAGGACATAGGCGAGTTCTACCGCATCGAGGACTACCACGGCTGGCTCTGGACCGCCCATGGGCGCTTCCCCACGAACACACCGGGCTGGTGGGGCGGGGCGCACCCGTTCACCCTGCTCGACTGGTCGATCGTGCATAACGGGGAGATCTCGAGCTACGACACCAACCGGCGCTATGTCGAGCAGTTCGGATACGACTGCTCCCTGCAGACCGACACCGAGGTCATAACCTACCTCTTCGATCTGCTGGTGCGCCGAAACGGCCTCTCGCAGGGCATGGCGGCGCACATCATGACCGCGCCCGAATGGAGCGAGATCGACCGCATGGAACCCGCCGATCGCGAGTTCGAGACCACGCTGCGCGCAGTCTACTCGAGAGCGCTCGTCAACGGGCCGTTCTCCATCATCCTCGGCAGCCGCAAGGGGCTGCTCGCCCTCAACGACCGCCTGAAGCTCAGATCTCTCGTCGTCGGGGAGAAGGGCAGCAAGGTCTACCTCGCAAGCGAGGAGGCGGCCATCAGGGTCGTCTGCCCCGATGCGGCCAACGTAAGGCAGATCGGCGGGGGCGAGCCATTCATAGCGACTCTCGACGAGGACGCGGTGGAGCGCATGCGCAGGCAGGAACGGGAGCGCTACGCCGCCAACGAGATGTTCTACAGGGGTGATCTGTGATGCCTATGGATCTCACCGTCTCCAGATTCAGAATAGAGCGCGATGACTTCCGCTGCATTAGATGCGGGGTCTGCGAGAGGCAGTGCGCCAACCTGGTGCATAGCCTCGACGAGGAGCTGGACATGGTGCTGGCCGACGAGACCCGCTGCGTCAACTGCCAGCGCTGCATAGTCATGTGTCCCACCAACGCGATCACCATAACGCGCAACCCGCAGTCGGGTCCGGACACAGTGGTCTTCAACGGGGAGGCGCTGAACGACATCGCTCGCCAAGCCCAAAGCGGCGGCGTGCTGCTCGCCGGTTCGGGCAACCCCAGGCCCTACCCCATCGTGTTCGACAGGATGCTCCTCAACGCGAGCCAGGTGACCAACCCCTCCATAGACCCGCTGCGAGAGCCGATGGAGACCAAGGTCGTCCTCGGTTCCACGCCCACCTCGATCAAGGTCGACGAGAAATCCCGGACCATCATCGGGGCCACCTCGCCTCTTCGGGAGATCGATATCCCGATCATGTTCTCAGCGATGTCGTTCGGGGCGGTCTCGCTCAACGTGCAGCTCTCGCTCGCGATGGCCGCCGAGCGGCTCGGCACTTTCTTCAACACGGGAGAGGGCGGGATGCACCACGACCTCTATCCCTACACCGAGCATTCGATAGTGCAGGTGGCCTCGGGGAGGTTCGGGGTCGACGTCGACTACCTCAATGCCGGCTCGATCGTCGAGATCAAGATCGGCCAGGGAGCCAAGCCCGGCATCGGAGGGCATCTCCCGGGAGAGAAGATCAACGACGAGGTCTCCGTCACCAGAATGATCCCGAGGGGCACCGACGCGATAAGCCCCGCACCCCACCACGACATCTACTCGATCGAGGACCTAAGGCAGCTAATCTACTCGATCAAGGAGGCCACCGGCTACGCCAAGCCGGTCTCGGTCAAGATAGCGGCGGTCCACAACTGCGCGGCCATCGCCTCGGGCATCGCCCGTGCGGGCGCCGACATCATCGCGATCGACGGCTTCCGGGGGAGCACGGGCGCGGCGCCCAAGCGCATACGAGACAACGTGGGGATCCCGATCGAGTACGCCCTGGCGGCGGTTGACGAGCGTCTGCACCAGGAGGGGATTCGCTCTAGCGTCTCTTTGATAGCGAGCGGGTCGATCCGCAACAGCGCCGACGTCGTCAAGGCGATCGCCCTGGGCGCCGACGCGGTCTACATCGGGAGCGCGGCCCTTGCCGCGATAGGCTGCCACATGTGCCAGGACTGCCATAGCGGCAGATGCAACTGGGGCATCGCGACCCAGCGCCCGGAGCTCGTAAAGAGACTCAACCCGGAGATAATGTCCGAACGTGTCGTCAACCTCATAAACGGATGGAATCACGAGATCCAGGAGATGATTGGCGGCATGGGGATCAACTCCCTCGACTCGCTGCGTGGCAACAGGCTGATGCTCAGAGGCATCTGCATGACCGACCGCGAGCTGGAGATCCTCGGCATCAGGCATGCAGGAGAGTGACGTGGGATGAAAAGGATATACAACGTCGAGAGATGGTGCATGGACTGCAGGCTGTGCGAGATAGCCTGCGAGACCGCGCACTCGATTT
>CAZPAN010000106.1:4311-5752 GCA_964584585.1 uncultured Coriobacteriaceae bacterium
CTCGATTTCAGGGGATACGGTCAAGGCCCACAGGTTCGAGAAGGTCCGCCCTGTGAGCAGGATCAGGGTCGAGGGCGATCTCGATAGCAGCATGGCCGTGCAATGCAGGCACTGCGACAGCCCCGAGTGCGTCTCAGCCTGCATAACCGGCGCGATGTCGAAAGACCCCGCGACCGGGCTGGTGAGCGTCGACTCTCTGAGATGCATCGGCTGCCTCACCTGCGTGGCGGCCTGCCCGTTCGGATGCGTGCATCCGGCCGCCCATGGCGCCTCCGTCATCAAATGCGACATGTGCGTGGGACGGACCGGGGGCGAGAGGGGCGCGCCGGCCTGCGTGGAGGCCTGCCCCAACAGGGCCCTGCTTCTGATGGAGAGCGAGGCGGTGTGCGATGCCTGCTAGATACGACTACCTGATGATCGGCAATTCCGCCGCCGCGATCAGCGCGATCGAGGCTATCCGCTCGCTCGACTCCGACGGCACGATCGCCGTGATCTCCCCGGAGGAGCATCCGGCTTACTCCACCCCGATGATCTCCTACCTGCTCAAAGGCGCCACCGACATCTCCAAGATGCCGATAAGGGAGGCCGGGTTCTACGAGAGCAACCGCGTCGACTGCCTTTTAGGCAGCGCAGCAGTCTCGATCGATGCCAAGGTCCGTACCGTCAAACTCGAGAGCGGCGCCGAGGTGGGATACGGCAAGCTGCTCATCGCCTGCGGATCCGCGCCCGCGCCTGCGCCCGTCGAGGGCCTGGAGGGGCAAAACGTGTTCCCCTTCCTCAACCTCACGGATGCCCTGGCCGTCCGCAGCTGCATCGATGAGGCGCGCGCCGCCCGCTCCGGAAACCCCGTCCGGGCTGTCGTCATAGGCTCGGGTCTCATCGGCTGCAAAGCCTGCGAGGGGATCTCCGCATTGACCGACGAGGTAACGATGCTGGCCCGCAGCCCCGAGATCCTCAGATCCGTGCTCGCCGCCGAGGCCAGTCCGATCGCGGAAAGAGCGCTGAAAGACGCTGGGATCGACGTTCGTCTCTCCACCCAAGCGATCTCGTTTACCAAGAAGGACGGAAAGGTGGTCTCGCTGGGACTGAGCGACGGAACCGAGATTCCCTGCGACCTGGTGATACTGGCCGCCGGCGTCCGCCCCAACGACTCGATCGCAAAGGAGGCCGGCGCGAAGGTCGATCGCGGCATCGTCTGCGACGATCACATGCGCACCACCCTGCCCGACATCTACGCGGCCGGCGACGTCGCCGTGACCCACGACCGCATCGAGGGTTCAGATCGCGTCATCGCCCTGTGGCCGAGCGCCGTCGAGGAGGGCCGCATAGCCGGACTCAACATGGCAGGTCTCGACGCCGCCATCGAGGGCGAGTTCCCGATGAACTCGATAACCCTGTTCGGCACGACAATACTCTCCGCAGGAGTCAACCGCCTGAGCGA
>CAZPAN010000107.1:0-1137 GCA_964584585.1 uncultured Coriobacteriaceae bacterium
GAGCCTGCCATCGTCGAACACCTGCAACAACACGTTGAACACGTCCGGATGCGCCTTCTCGATCTCGTCGAGCAGGATCACGCAGTAAGGATGCCTGCGGACCGCCTCGGTGAGCTGGCCGCCCTCCTCGTATCCGACATACCCCGGAGGCGCTCCGATGAGCCTCTGCACGCTGAACTTCTCCATGTACTCCGACATGTCGATTCGCACCAGAGCCTTCTCGCTGTCGAAGAGCCTTTCAGCGAGCGCCTTGGCAAGCTCGGTCTTGCCGACACCGGTGGGACCGAGGAACAGGAAGACCCCGATGGGCTTGTTCGGGTCGGACAGCCCGGTGCGGTTTCGCCTGATCGCGCCCGCCACCGCATCGACAGCCTCGTCCTGGCCGACGACCCTCTTGTGGAGGTCGGTCTCGAGGTTGCGCAGCTTCTCCATCTCGCCTTCCATCATCCTCTTGACAGGGATGCCGGTCCAATCGGCGACGACCTCCGCGATCTCGTCCTCGGTAACCTCCTCCTTGAGAATCGAGCCCTTCGACTGCTTCTCCTCGAGAACGGCCGTCGCACGTTCCAGATCGGCCTCCAGCTGAGGGATCCGCCCGTACCTCAGCTCGGACGCGGCGTTGAGGTCGCCCTCGCGGATCGCCCGATCGTACTCGCCGTGCTTCTCGTCGAGTTCCGACTTGATCTGCTGCACGCGGTCGATGACGTCCCTCTCGTTGGACCACTCGGCCTTCATCTTGTCGAGCCGCTCCTGAACCTGGGCCATGTTGCGGCGCAGGGTCTCCAGCCTGTTCATGGAGGCTTCGTCCGTCTCCTTCTGGAGGGCCTGCTCCTCGATCTGCATCTGAGTCAGCTGCCTGTCCACCTCGTCTATGTCGGAGGGCATCGAGTCGAGCTCTATCCTCAAGCGGCTGGCAGCCTCGTCCATCAGATCGATCGCCTTGTCGGGGAGGAACCTGTCGGAGATGTAGCGATTGGAGAGCTCCGCAGCCGAGACCAGGGACCCGTCAGTGATGCGGACCCCATGATGTATCTCGTACTTCTCCTTGAGGCCCCGCAGGATCGCGATCGTGTCCTCGACCGTGGGCTCGCTGACCATCACCGGCTGGAACCTTCGGGCCAAAGCGGAGTCCTTCTC
>CAZPAN010000107.1:1147-5733 GCA_964584585.1 uncultured Coriobacteriaceae bacterium
CAACGTGCCCCTCGCCAGCGCGGGCTTCAGCATGTTGCGCGCGTCCATGGTGGAGTCGCCGGTGGAGCCAGCACCCACGATGGTGTGCAGCTCGTCGATGAACAGGATTATCTTGCCATCAGACTCCTCGACCTCTCGAAGCACGGCGGTGAGCCTGTCCTCGAACTCGCCCCGGTACTTGGCTCCCGCCAGCATCGCCGCGAGGTCGAGGGAGATGATCTCCCTGTCTTTCAGCGAGGAGGGCACGTCCCCGGAGGCGATCCTTAGGGCCAGCCCCTCCACGATGGCGGTCTTGCCGGTTCCGGCCTCGCCTATCAAGACGGGGTTGTTCTTGGTGCGACGGCTGAGCACCTGCATCGTGCGCCTGATCTCCTCGGAACGCCCGATCACCGGGTCGAGCTTGCCGGCGTGGGCCTCCTCGGTGAGGTTGCGTCCGTATAGGGAGAGCGTCTCGAACTGGGTCTTGCTGGTGGCGTCGGTGACCCTGGTGGATCCCCTCAGCTCCACATAGACCTCCCTGACCCTCTTGGAGGTCACTCCGTTCATTTCGAGCGCCTTGCCCGCCGTGCCCTTGTCGTCGCAAAGCGCTATCAGCAGGTGCTCGGTGGTTGCGAAGGAATCGCCCATCTCGGTCGCGACCTTGACCGCACCGTCTATGACCTTGCCAAGGGAGTTGCTGGGTATCGTGGGGATCGCCGAGTCGCCAGACACCTTGGGCTGCTTCTCGATCTCGGAGGTCACAGCGGAGCCTATCGCCTCCGGGCTGGCCCCCACTCTCTCGATTATCGCGTCTATGTTGTTCTCGTCCGCGTCCAGGATCGCCTTCAGCAGATGCATTGGCTCCATCGTCGCCGATTGGCTGTCCGCAGCGATGGAGTATGCGGACTGGAAAGCCTCCTGCGCGGAAACCGCGAGCTTGTCTATCCTCATCTCATCATCTCCATTCGTCCTCAGCGCATCAGCCCGCCTGCTGATCCGGCTGAGGGTCCGAGCCGCATACCGGACGTGCCTGTAGCCCTACCCCGTCCGTCTCGGACCCAGGCGCGCCTCGTCATTCCCATGGGTAGCCCTTGGGCTTCCCCTCCACCTTAACGATCGCCTTGATCGTCTCCTTCATCCTCAGATCGTGAAGCTCCTTCTCCATGCGCTTGTTGACGCGCTCGAGCTCCTCGATCCGCTTCTCCCGATTCGCGAGCCTCTCCTCAAGGTCTAAGATCCTGATCACTCCGGCGAGATTGATCCCCTCGTCGGTGAGGTCGTTTATCAGTCCGAGCCGTTCGATGTCGGCCCTGGAGTACATCCTCGTGTTGCCGGCGGTGCGCTTGGGCACCACCAGGCCCTTGCTCTCATATGCGCGGAGTGTCTGAGGGTGCACGCCCGTGAGCTCGGCCGCCACGCTGATCATGAACAGGGGCCTGCTGTCGTCTTCCTTGGTCATTTCCCGCATCCTACCTTCCGACCATCCGGTCGATCTCCGGTCGTACGCTCATCCCGGACGCCTCGTCGGCGTCCCGCAGGGCCTCCAGGGCCTTGCGCTGCCTCTCGGTGAGACCGTCTGGAACAACGACGTCCACCGTGATCTTGAAGTCTCCGTGACCGGTCCCTTTCACCTTGGGTGCCCCCTTGCCGGAAAGCACGAACGTCTTTCCATCCTGGGTGCCGGCGGGAATCTTGAGCTTGACCTTCGAGCCATCCGGAGCGGGAACGGTGATCTGGGTACCGAGCGCCGCCTCCGGCAGCGTTATCGGCAGCAGGACAAGCACGTCAGCGCCCTTCCTGGAGAACACCGGGTGCGACGCTATCTTCGTCACCACCAGAAGGTCCCCTCGCTCGGCGCCCTCCGACCCGTATCCTCCCTTGTGCTTGAACCTCAGCTTGCCGCCGTCGACCGCTCCCGCCGGGACCTTCACTAAGATCTCCTCGGTCTCGCCCGAGTCCGGGTTCTTGAGCTTGACCTTCTTCCGACAGCCCTCGAAAGCCTCCTCGAAGGAAACCTCGAGCGTCGTCTGCAAATCGCGCCCCTTCACCGGTCGGGGCTGCCTCGCAGCATCGTCGACGGAGCTCCAGCCGCCTCCCCACGAACCTCTCGCGAAACTCCCGAAGTCGAAGTTCTTGAAGATGTCTTCCCAGTCCTTCGGGACGCCTCCTCCGGTGGCCGTGTAAGTCCAGGTCCCGTTCGGGGACCCCGTGTAACCCGCACCCGGGCCGGCAGCAGTGCCGTAGGCCCCCATCGTGTCGTACTGCTCCCGCTTGACGGGATCCGACAGCACCTCGTATGCGATGTTCACCTCCTTGAAAGACTCCTCGTCACCGCCAGCATCGGGGTGATGCTTCCTGGCGAGCTTCCGGTAGGCTTTCTTGATCTCATCGGCGGTGGCATCGCGATTGACTCCCAGTATGTCGTAATAGGACTTCTGCTTAGTTGCCATCGTCCGTTACCTCGATCCGATTCCGAATGCCTTTCTCTCGTCGTGAGAAACGCCGATCTATCGCTTTCATCCGGGGGCGGGCGCTGCATTCATGCGCCCGCCCCCGATGTCCGTCACTCCTTCTCCGATGCATCCTCTTTCGGACGTGCCGGTCCGCCCTTCGTGACCGACACCATGGCGGGTCTCAATATCTTCCCGCCCATCGTGTAGCCCTTCTGGTAGACCTGCTCGATGGATTCGTCCGGCTGCTCCATGTCATCGACGGTCGATACCGCCTGATGAAGCTGTATGTCGAACGCATCCCCCGGCATCGGGTCGACGACCTCCAGTCCCTCTCGGGACAAAAGATCACAGAGCTTGTTATAGACCGCCTTCACGCCGACGACCATCGGGTCGTCGTCGCCTCCAGGGGCGTTGTCTATCGCTCTTTCGAGATCGTCGACGACCTGCAGGAGATTGGTCACCAGCTTCTCGGTGGCCCGGCTACGTTCCTGCTCGCGCTCGGCAGCCGTCCTCTTGCGATAGTTGTCCCATTCGGCCTGCAGCCTGGCGTACCTGTCGCACATCTCCGCCAGCTCGGAGGAGACGTCGTCTGGCTCCTGATCCTCATCGCCCTGCGCCTCGGAATCCGCCGCGCCATCCTCTACGGCGCCGGGCTCGACCGCATCCTGCGAGACATCCTCGGCGGAGGTCTTCACGTCGGACTCCTCCGGATCCATCTCCATGCGCTCGTCGCGCTTCTCGTCAGACATCACTTCTCATCCTTGTCATCGTCGACGACCTCGTAATCGGCCTCGACGGTGTCCTCGTCAGCAGCCTGCTGCCGAGCGCCAGGCTGATCCTGCGCAGCACCGGCCTGCTCGCCCTGCTGGCTCTGATAGGCCACCTCCGCAAGCTTGTACCCTGCGGTCTGAAGCGCCTCGCTCTTCGTCCGGATGTCGTCGGCGTCTCCGCCCTCCATCGCCGTCCTGAGATCGGCGATCGCGGCCTCGACGGAACTCCTGGTATCGGAGGGCACCTTGTCACCCAGATCGTTCAGGGTCTTCTCGGTGGAGTAGACCAGCGTGTCTGCGGTGTTGCGGATCTCCGCCTCCTCCTTGCGCTTGGCGTCCTCGGAGGCATGGACCTCCGCATCCTTCACCATCTGGTCGATCTCGTCATCGGAAAGCGCGGTAGATCCGGAGATCGTGATCTGCTGCTGCTTGCCGGTGCCTAGGTCTTTCGCGGAGACGTTCACGATACCGTTGGCATCGATGTCGAAGGTGACCTCGATCTGCGGCACCCCGCGAGGCGCGGACGGAATGCCCACCAGCTGGAACTTGCCTAGCGTCTTGTTGCCCGAGGCCATCTCGCGCTCGCCCTGCAGAACGTGAATCTCGACCGAGGTCTGCCCATCGGCGGCGGTGGAGAAGATCTCGCTCTTGGACGTCGGGATCGTGGTGTTGCGCTCGATCATCTTGGTCATCACGCCGCCCATGGTCTCGACCCCGAGGGAGAGCGGGGTCACGTCGAGCAGAAGGATGCCCTCGACGTCTCCGGCAAGGACGCCGCCCTGGACAGCCGCGCCAAGCGCCACGCACTCATCGGGATTGACCGACATGTTCGGCTCCTTGCCGGTGATCTGCTTGACCAGCTGCTGTACCGCAGGCATGCGGGTGGAGCCTCCCACCAACAGGATCTCGGCGATGTCGCCCATCGAGAGACCCGCATCCTTCATTGCCGCCTCGACAGGCTGCTTGCACCTGTTGAGCAGATCCTCGGTGATCTTCTCGAACTCCGAACGAGTGAGCGTGTAGTCCAGGTGCTTGGGCCCGGAGGCGTCCGCTGTGATGAAGGGCAGGTTGATGTTGGACTGCTGGGTGGCCGAAAGCTCGATCTTCGCCTTCTCCGCCGCATCACGCAGACGCTGCAGGGCCATCTTGTCGGCACGCAGGTCGATCCCGTTGTCCGCCTGGAATCTGTCGGCGAGCCAGTTCATGATCCTCTGATCCCAGTCGTCGCCTCCCAGATGGTTGTCGCCCGAGGTGGAGAGGACCTCGAAGACCCCCTCGCTGATCTCGAGCACCGAGACGTCGAAGGTTCCGCCGCCGAGGTCGAAGACGAGGATCTTCTCGTCCTTGTTGACCTTGTCGAGACCGTATGCAAGAGCCGCGGCGG
>CAZPAN010000108.1:0-5706 GCA_964584585.1 uncultured Coriobacteriaceae bacterium
GGAAGGAGCCTCCTTCGACTCATCTATAAGCAGTGGAGGATCAGCTTCTAGCAAAATGTTTGGCGACAAACTGGCAAGGTTTATGTTTTGCTGACGTGTCCTTGGGTCTTGCATGTAAACAACACTCTTGGCTTGTTGTAAAGCCGTCGTTGTTTTACCGCACCACTTGGGACCTTCAATCAGTACGGCGCCCTTCGATGCTAGGCGCATCTGTAAAACCTGGTCATAGAGCCGAGGCATGTATTTATCCATCGCAAAACCGCCTTACAAGCCGCATTAACTACTGAGATTATATAGTCACTACAGTATTTGGCGAGTTTTTACTACAGTGATTGGCCACTTTTTACTACAGCAGTTGGCGGATTTTTACTACAGTGATTGGCCGTTGAATCTGCTCCTCTTCGCAAGAAAGGCGGTGTCAAGGCCATAAAATTAGCAAACGTGGTAGCTGGATGTTTTACGGGCTATAGGCTGATCGACATGCCGAGGTCGCCGAGGCTGCTCAGGGACCGCGTGGCTGGGCACGCGAGCGAGCGTTTGATCTAACTCATTGCGCACCGAAGCCCCTCGCCACCTCCATTGCGACCACCCCGCTTTCTACAACTCGACGAAAAGACACGCATATTAGCTGGTAGCTAATGAAATGCGCATGGCTTTAGTGTGGAATTGTGATCGTCTTATTATCATTCACGCTGGATGGCAGCGATGCCCGTTGCGTGGCGAGGGGGGGTATCAGATGAAGACGACGAACTCATTGAGGATCAGATGGAAAGCCATCGTCGCGGTGATCGCAGCATTGATGATGGCAATGGCGCTTTCGATCGTGGGATGCTCTTCGAGCAGCGATGCCGAGGATGCCGATGATCAGACGGTCATAGAGACGGAGGAAACGGATTCGGATGAAGCCGAGGAAGAGGAGGATGTTCCCGTAGAGTACACCAACGCCCTCAAGCAGGCGGACACCTACGCCAACATGATGAATATGTCCAAGCAGGGCGTCTACGACCAACTGACCTCCGAGTATGGCGGGCAGTTCGATGCGGATGCCGCCCAATACGCGATAGACAACGTGGAGGCTGACTGGTACGCAAACGCGCTGGCCAAGGCCAAGAGCTATCAGGAGAACATGGCGATGTCCACCAACGCTATCTACGACCAGCTGATCTCCGAATACGGAGAGAAGTTCACTGAGGAAGAAGCCCAGTACGCGATCGATAATCTGTAGGTCAACGTCGTTTTGCCTTTGCGGTCTGGGAAACGATGATCGATCAATTCCGCCCGCTTTCGGCACGTGCTGCGTCCCTGCACGGGTCGGAGGCGGGCGAATGCGATCATTCGGGCGTTTCCCTAGCGATAGCCCCTTGGCTCCGGGGGCTATCTTTTTGATCGCTTTAGGCTCCTAGTGTAGCGGGCATGCGTCCTCAGCCCTGCTCGATCCGAGTCCAGCAGGTGGGACGGTACCCTCGCCAGGAATCGTCTCGCCTAAGCTTCTCCCAACTCGATCGTTTTCGCGACAGTTGGGAGCGGGCCGCCCAAGACGTCCTCAGACGTCGCCCCGCTCCTCTTCCGAAGGAGGAAGCGTCCCTTCGGGTTGCTTGCCGCCTATGCGGCGAAGGACGATCGTGCCGTCATCTGCGACTTGGCACTCGCAGACATAATGTTCGCAGTTGTTCAGGTGGTAGCTGAAGTAAGGGATCCCCTCGTCGCCGAATCGCCCCATAATCGACATGATGGTGCCGCCGTGCACGACCAATGCGATTCTGTCGGAGTTGGAGCAAGAGAGCGCTATCTGCTCGAAGGCCGCGCAGCATCTGTCATCGAACTCGGCCATGCTCTCGCCTTCGGGGATCGGATCTTCGCACATGCTGTCGACCCATTTCCTGTAAGGTTCAAAATCGGCCATCTCCTCTGCGGTACGGTATTCGAATATCCCGAAGTCCATCTCTCTTAGATCCTCCACGACGACCTTCTCTATTCTTGGGAAGATGATCTCAGCCGTCTGGATGCACCTTGAGTAGGGGGAAACGAAGACCTTGTCGACCTCGGGGGCTTCGAAGGCCGCAGCTTGCGCCCTTCCGGTCTCGGTCAGCGACTCGTCGGTTCTCCCCACGTAACGCCTATCGATGTTCGCTGGTATCTGGCCGTGCCTTATCAGGGTGACTATCAAGCCTCTCTCCCTTCTGCTCGGCCTGTGGTTCGTTGAGGCTTATGCGATGCGGGCCTTTTCGGAGCATTCGGAGCACGATGTTTCGGGGCATATGGTGATTTGCCATCATCGACCATGTCCAAACACCTCTAATGTACAATAAGCGCCTGCATATCGGTGGCGAAGCGATCTACGCGCGGGGGATGATAATGCCTGACAGCGGACTGACGCATGTCTACTACGGGAATGGCAAGGGGAAGACTACCTGCGCTCTGGGACTGGCGCTCAGGGCCAGCGGATGCGGTCTAAAGGTCGTCATCGTCCAGTTTTTGAAGGATATGGAGACAGGGGAGTTGGAACAGCTCTCCAGGATCCCCAACATCAAGGTGATAAGAGGCAAGGCGACCTCCACATGGGTGAGGAACATGACGCCGAGCGAGGTCGAGGAGACCTGCAGGATCCACAGCGACAATCTTGCCGAAGCGCTACGTCTAATAGATGCGGGCGAATGCGACATGCTGGTGCTCGATGAAGTTCTCGATGCGTTGAGACATGGCGTGCTCGATGAGGATCTGCTCCGTAGGGTCGTCTTTGATAGACCGAATGGCATCGAGCTCGTGATGACCGGCCATCGCCCGATCGGCTGGATCATGGACTGTGCGGATTACATCACCGAGATGCGCAAGGAGAGGCATCCCTACGACGAGGGGACCCGCGCCAGGAAGGGAATCGAATTCTGACCGCCCATCCGGATGCATCCGGATGGGCGTTGGGTATCCGGATGGGCGCCGGCCCTTGTTCGCGCGAAATGGTGCTGGCGGATCAGTAGTGGCTCACCACGGGAAGGCCGATCCAGACCAGGTCGTAGAGGGTGGCCGCGTCGGAAAGGCTCATGTTGATGCATCCGTGAGAGCCGTAGGTCAGATAGCGGGTCCCTCCGAAGGCTGACTGCCAAGTGGCGTCATGG
Organism: uncultured Coriobacteriaceae bacterium; assembly: GCA_964584585.1. GTDB lineage: Bacteria > Actinomycetota > Coriobacteriia > Coriobacteriales > CADBOM01 > CAZPAN01. Next base: position 3,114 of record CAZPAN010000108.1, read on the forward strand.
AATCCGATCCCTGTCCAGGTGATGCGCATCCAGTAGTCGACCGGAGTCTCGTACTCGGGCAGTCCGTTCGACTGGATCTCGCCTCTAAGGGTCTTGTCCAGCATCTTTTCGAGTATGTAGTAGACGCCCTGGGGGGTGTCGTAGCTGCCGTTGGGGAGACCGGTGACGACATCGGCCTCGAAGATCGCCACGCCATCCTGAACGAAGTAGACATGCTGCGACGTGAGGTTGAGCTCCACATAGGTGTTGCCCCAGTCGGCGCTGCCGTCGGTGGCGTTGCTCTCCGCCGTGGTTGCCCAGTAGGGATCCCTGGTCTCGCTCTGCTTGGTCTCGATCATGTTGTAAATCGATTCGATCTCGGCATCCTGGTCGATCGACCAACCATAGGTTCCTCCGGAGACGGTGTAGGTGTTCCCATCGACCGAGGTGAACGTCCTGGTCTGGCCGACCGTGTCATGCCTGGAGGCGAAATCGGACACCCAGCTCTCCACGCTTCCCTCGCTTACCGTGTAGCTGTCGTCCTCGTTGATCGTGAGCCAGTCGAAGATGGTCTCGCCATCGAGAATCTCGGTGCTCCCGTCGCTGAAGGTGTAGGTGAGGGCGAATGGGGTGTAGGTGTTGAGCAGGGCGATCCTCTCCTGAAGCTCAGCCGAATCGCTTGTGACCTCAGGGCTGACGTAGCATTCGCCCTCGTCGAGGTCGAGCGAGTCCAGCCCGTGCAAGACGGTCTCGTTGGCCTTGAGCGTCAGCGCCTCGGTGTCGATCACGGTGCCGAGGACCTCTTCGTGGACCACATATTCGGTTCCATTGAACTCGGGGTAGGCATTCTCGGGCTGTATGACTTCGGTATCGTTCACGCAATCGAGGGCGGATATCTGCTCGTCAAGCGCTGATTCATCGTAGTCGTACTCGATGTAGATGGGTTCGATGGAGGAGGAGTCGAATATCCTCATGAAAAACAGGAAGCCGTTCTGGGAGTCGAGGATCGCCTGGACCTGCCCGGCCTGCGGATCATAGGAGAAGGATATGTCTTCTCCCGAGATGGTCTCGCTGCCGCCGTCGCGTTCGATGAGCTCCAGCTCGTATCCGTCTGCATGATCGGAGAGCATCTGCTCGACCTCGGAGACAGATTTGAACGAGCAATCCATCCCGCTGATCGTGGTGTTGAAGCCGAAGCGGAACATGAAGAAGACCGAGAAGGCAATATAGGCGACGGCGAGCACGCCGATCACGATTCCTACGGATATGAGGGCCTTCTTCTTTCCAGATAATCCCTTCTTCTGCTTCTGTGGAGAAGGGGTTTTCATAATGGGTATCACGGTGGTTTCCGATGTGCCCTGGGATTCCGGTTGTGGGGAGATGATCACCGTTTCGTCGTTCGAGGCTTCTTTTAGCTCAGATGGGTCTGTGCGAGTGTGCCTGCCCTTGGGCATGTCCTTTTCTGGCGTGTCTTTGTCTGAAAACTCCATGGGCAACCTCTTGAGAATCATGGAAAAGCTCTAAACGCCTTGAGAGGATCCTGGAGGATGGTCTCTTGCAGAGATCCTGAATTTCCGTCCGCGATCGACCTATGGCGTTTGATTGAGACAACCGGTATATGCATTTGCATTCTACATCATGGTCTAGACGAGCCGCCGGTCAGGGCCGTATTGCGACCATTGCCGGAACGTCGATCTGGGTCGATCGGGATCCAGATGGTTTTTACGGTGCCAAGACCGCTATCGGGCCGCCATGCGATGACGAGCAGGGCTTCTCAGCCGATGCTACTTTACGATCATGACCGGAATGTCGGAGTTTCTGACGACCCCGTAGCTGACCGATCCCAGCATGCTGCGGATGGTGCCGAGTCCCCGGTTGCCCATGATTATCAGGTCGCAGCCGTTTTCCGAGGCGTAGTCCACGATCCCCCTCATGGGAGAGATGCCCGGGATGACTTTCACACTGACCTGAGTCTCGATACCCCTATAGACATCATGGGCGCTGCCCAGGATTTTGTCTCTCTCGGCTTCAAACGCCTCGTCCCTCATCTGGGCGATCTCCTTGATGCTCAGCGGGATCGGCTCGGGTTCGACGAAGTCCCCTGTATGGGAGATAGGGAGGTCGAGAGGAGGCATCTCGAACACCGTTATCACGTCAATGCGGATATCGGCGTCTTTCTTCGCCATCTCCACGGCCTGTTCGAGCGCGTGTCTTGCCGCCTCGGATTTGTCGTATGGCACGAGAATGTGTTTGAAAGGCATCTCTCCACCTCGATTCGTCAGGTCAGTCTCGCCGAACACATATTAGCGGGGCGTGGTCTGAAACGCATCTGGCCTGGCGACCGGCCTGCGCCAAGTGCACTTGCGCGGTTGCGTCCATCGCGATGGATCCGGAGTCCCGCTCGGACTCCAGATCGTTCAGATCGCTCTGACGGTAGCTCAGGTGGGGTCGCTCAGGTCGCTCAGGCGCTCAGGTGCGTGACCGTTTGTGGGGGCGATCGAGGTCCACGTCGTAGATCGCTTGAAATGCAGTCGGGCTTATGTATACTAGCCCTTGCCGTTTGAGGGGCTATAGCTCAGCTGGGAGAGCGCATGACTGGCAGTCATGAGGTCAG
>CAZPAN010000109.1:0-5569 GCA_964584585.1 uncultured Coriobacteriaceae bacterium
TGGCCTGTTTGCCCTTCAGTCGCATGTCCTATGTCGAAGCGACATTGGACATGAAGCAGAATACTCAGGCTTTTACCGGATGCACGCTAGCTCGATGCAATCGCAACTTGGATAAGAGGCCGTTAGGGAAATGACGCGGCGGTTTGCTGATTACAGAAGCAAGCTTCGAGGAGGGTTTCCTACGCCGTCAAACACCTGATGGGTACGATATAGACTCCTTCGGGGTTCGGCGCGCAAATCTTGACACCCCCGTCAGCACCGCGAGAAACTCCGGTTCGCGCACGCGCGCACGCGGATTCTCGCAGAGCTTCTTTTAAGGCGCAGCAGGTACCGAATCGTCTCAGAAACCTTGTCCTCACCCACTTTGAACTGTACGGCAAATAGCTTCAATGGTGTAGCACGGCCAACTTGACGCCTCGACGGACCTATTCAGCCTGTCTTGCGGACGCGTCTCAGGGCGGCGATCAGGACGTCGTTGTCCTCGGGAGAACGCACAGCCACGCGGACGAACCTGTCGGACAGTCCCCGGTAGTTCGAACAGGAACGCACCAGGACCCCCTCCCGCGCCAGAGCCTCCGCGAGGGAGGAGTCCGGAGCCTTTGCGAGCAGGTAGTTGGCCCGAGATTCGAAGACCTTGCATCCCGCGTCCCTGAGGGCCTCCGCGATCCTCGGTCGCTCTGCGGCCACGATCCTGCAGCAGCGCTCCACATGGGCGACGTCCTCGAAAGCCGCGACTCCTGCGGCCTGGGCGACCGAGGAGACCGACCAGGGCGGGCCTGCGGAGCAGATGGCCTCCGCTGCAGCCGCGTCGCCGCAGAGGACGTAGCCGAGCCTGAGGCCGGCCATCCCGTAGATCTTCGTATGCGCCTTGACCACGATGAGCGTGGGGCAGCTTCTGAGGAGGGGAACGACGGTGGCCGCGCTAGGGTCGTCCAGAAAGCCGTTGAAGCACTCATCGACGACGACGGTCGTCCCTGCGTCGCCGCAAAGTCCGATCACGTCCTCTAGAACCTCTCTGGGCGACGTCGCCCCAGTGGGGTTGTTGGGTTCACACAGGAAGAGGGCGCCCAGCCCTTGTCCTAGCTCCTCTCTCACGCGATCGACGAGGTCGCCTCCGGGTACGAACCCGTCCTCCTCGCGCAGGACGTGGTGGACGACCTCGCATCCGGAGGCGATAAGCGCCTCCTCGTACTCTGAGAACGTAGGGGCGAGCACCATGGCCCTGGCAGGGGCCGTCAGGGCCGCTATGCGCCACAGGAGGTCGGAGGCTCCGTTGCCGCACACGACGGTCGATCCGTCGACGCCCTCGTGCTCGGAGATGGCGGCGACGAGCTCGCGGCAGCGAGGGTCGGGGTAGCGATCGGCTACGTCCAGGGAGCGCTCGACGGCTTCCCTGGCCATGGGCGACAGCCCCAGGGGGTTGGTGTTCGCCGAGAAGTCCACGGGCACCCGCCCGTAGCGCTCCTCGAACGTCAGTATGTCCCCTCCGTGGGGAGGGATCTCCCCCGCGCCGTCGCAGCCGCTATTGCTGTAACCCATATGAACTCACCTGCAATTCCGTATCCAATGCCGCACCCCGGGACCCGCATCCTGCCATAGCCGTCCTTCGAGTCAGCCCGCATGCTTCTCCCGCGCGCTTCTCCGACAGGCAGCTCAGACGCGTTTCGCGTCCCAGTTCGCATCGTCTTCGCTACAGAGTCCTGACCTGGAGGGGCTTTCTGGGCGCAATCCTCAGGTACCTGATGTCCGTGTAGCCTAAGACCAGACAGGACACGGCCTCATGTCCTTTGGGAAGCTGGAGCATCTTCCTGAGCGTTCCGGAAAGCTTCGTGCATACGACGAAGAATCCGCTGTAGAGAACCCCCAGCCCCAGGCTATACGCCATGAGCTCCATATAGGAGCTCGCCAGACCGGCGTTTAGGGAGTTCTTGCTCGACACCACGATCACCTCAGGAGCGCCCTTGAAGAAGAAGTCGTCGGTGATCTCGATTCTTTTCAGAAACTTCACGAGCGGCTCCCCGAGCCTTTTGCCCTTGCGGAACAGCTCCACGCATATACCTTCGGCCTCGCGTTGCCTGCTTCCAAGGATCGTAAACGAGACGTCCTGTGCGTTCGCGCCAGTCGGGCAGTATCTCCCGGCTTCCAGGATCTTCTGCAGTTTCTCCGCCTCCACAGGACGTGGGGAGAAGCGACGTATCGACCTTCTGCTCCTCATGGCGGCGAGAAGCGTGTCCGGATCGATTTCGGTCATGGGGACGACCGGCTCGTCGGCGCACTTGTATCCCATCATCGAAACGGAGTTCTCCGGGCAGATGGCGTAGCAATGGCCGCATTCGATGCATCCGATGCCGCTGGCGGTCGCCTTTCCGTCCTCCAGGCAGATGCAGTTGTTGGGGCAGTCGTCCACGCACAAACCGCAGCCGATGCATCTCTTTACGTCGATCGTCACCGAGCTCATGATCTCCCCCGATTTCGCACTCCCCGCCTCTTCCAGCAGATCTGATGGCATTCCGAAGCCGTTCTCCGTAGACGCGCCGATCAGATCGCTGGCGAAGAGATGGCGCACAGCGTACGCACGGCTACCCGCCGTCAGTGAACCAGCCTGATCAGCTGGGGCTCGCTCACTATGACGGAGGTTCGCAGCAGGTCATCCATCGCGGCCTGCATCGGACCCTCGTCGGCGTGGTGGGTGATGACGACGAGGTCGGTGGTCCTGCCGTCGCCGCCTCGCTGCACGACCGACTTGATGGAGATCTCCCGCGAGGCGAAGATATTGGCGATCTCCGCGAAGACACCGTGCCTGTCCAGCACGGGGATCCTGAGGTAGTACTCGGTGGAGATGCTCTCCATGGGAAGAATCGGCAGCTCGTCGGTGCAGGTGCAGCCGCAGTAGGCGCTTGCGCCGTCGGCGATGTGCTTGGCGGTCTCGATGATGTCGGCGACCACTGCGGAGGCGGCGGGGCCGGCACCCGCTCCCTCCCCAAAGAACATCGTCTCCCCCACGAAGTCACCCACGACGTAGATGGCGTTGTAGACGCCGTCAACCCTCGCGAGCTGGTGGGTGTTCGGGATCATCGCGGGATGGACGCGCACCTCGATGCCCTCGTCGCGCAGGTTGGCGATCGCTAGGAGCTTGATCGAGTAACCCATCTCCTCGGCGAACTGAAGATCGACCGGGCTGATCTTGGTGATTCCCTCGGTGTGCACGTCGTCCTGCGAGATGCGGTGATGGAAGGCGATCGAGGCCAGGATCGCGATCTTGGCGGCAGCATCGAAGCCGTCGACGTCTGCGGAGGGGTTGGCCTCCGCGAATCCCTTGCGCTGCGCCTCCCTCAAGGCCTCGGAGTAGCCGATCCCCTCCTCCCCCATCCTCGTGAGCATGTAGTTGGTGGTTCCGTTGACGATGCCCATGACGGAGGTGATCCGGTTGGCGGTCAGCGAGCGCTTCAGCGGTCCGATGATCGGGATCCCCCCTCCGACCGAGCCGCCGAAGAGCACCGTCGCATCGCCTTCCCGGGCTGCGGAGAAGACCTCCTCGCCTGCGGAGGCTATGACCGCCTTGTTGGCCGTGACCACGTGCTTGCCCGATTTCAGCGAGCGCAGGATGACGTCCTTGGCGACATCTGTCCCGCCGATGAGCTCGACGACTATGTCGATATCATCGGCATCGACGCTCTCGTCCAGGTTGGTGGTGAAGATCTCCTCCACGCCGAGAGCCGTCGCTTTCTGCCTGCTGCGGGAGGCGATCCTGACGATGCGGAGGTCGACGTCATGGTACCTGGCGAAGTCGTCGTGGTGCTTTCGGATTATCTCGACGACGCCGCCTCCGACGGTCCCCAGCCCCGCCAAGCCGATGCTGATGGTCTTCATGCTTCGTTTCCCCTAATCGTCAATCACATCGCACGCCAGCAGATCGTCGTAGGTCTGCGGGCGAACGACCATCCTGTACTTCCCATCGCGCACGAAGGCGACTCCTGGTCTGGTGATCGAGTTGTAGTTGGAGGACATGCTGAAGCAGTAGGCGCCGGTGGCGAATACCGCGATGACGTCGCCCTCCTCCACTGGCTGGATCGAGGCGTCCTTGATGATGACGTCGCCCGACTCGCAGTGCTTGCCGACGATGGTGGCCACGTCCGTGCGCGGGTAGAAGCCCTTGTTGGCCACGATCGCCTCGTATCTGGAGGCGTAGAGGGCCGGACGGATGTTGTCGCTCATCCCGCCGTCGACGGCGACGTAGGTCCTGATCCCGGGGATCTCCTTGACGGCCCCCACCCTGTAGCAGGTGACGCCGGCGTTGGCAACGACGCAGCGTCCGGGCTCGACGGCGACCAGGGGCACGGGGAAGCCGGCCTGCTCGCATTTCTCCTTCATATGAGCGCCAATGCGCTTGGTGAAGTCGGTTATGGAGGTGGGCTGGTCGTCCTTCGTGTATGCGATGCCGAGACCGCCGCCGAGGTCGATCTCCTCTGCGGTGTAGCCCAGCTCGTCGCGCACCTTGCAGGCGAAGTCCACAAGGACGTCGATCTCCTTGTCGAAGGGCTCAAGGTTGAAGATCTGCGATCCGATGTGGGCCATGTAGCCCCTGAGCTGCAGGTTGTCGGAGCCGAGGATCATCTTGACGGCATCCATCGCCTCCCCGTTGGAGATGCTGACGCCGAACTTGGAGTCCTCCTCGCCGGTCTGGATGTAGGTGTGCGTGTCGGCGTGCACGCCCGGACGCACGCGGATCATCACCTCGGGCTTACGGTCCAACAGCTCGGCCAGCATCTCGATCTTGCCGATCTCGCCGCAGTTGTCGATGACGATCCTGCCGACGCCGGCCATCAGCGCCTCTTGGATCTCGGCCTCCGACTTGTTGTTGCCGTGCATGACGATGCGCTCGGGAGGGAATCCCGCCGCCTGGGCGATCGCAAGCTCACCGCCGCTGCAGACGAGAAGATGGCAGCCCTCCTCCTCGACCAGCTTGCACATCGCCGTGCAGATGAAGGCCTTGGCCGCATAGCTGACCCTGCTGGAGCCGAACTGCGCCTTCATCCCATCCCTGTATTCGCGAAGCTTGGTGCGGATATGATCCTCATCCATGATGAAAAGCGGCGAGCTTGTGGTCCTGGGGAGCTTCGAGACGTTCACTCCCCCTATCCAGAGATGCTTCTCGTGGATGTCGGAATCGTCGATCTTCGCGGTGAGGGGAAGCACCGCCCCCAGCTCCTCCGCTCTGATTCCGTCTCCTCGGTCCGGTGCCTTCTCGTTGGTAGTGCTCATGCTGGCTGCTCCTCAATCTTCGAAGCTTCGAAACCCGTTGCTTGCACGGGCCTCCTTCATATGTCTGCGGAACACACCGACCTCGTGGGCCGGAGGGCGCCCCGCAGGTAAGATCGCCCTTCAGGCCGCCGGACGCGCCGCGCGCTGCATCCCGCGCTACATCCTTTCCGGGGCGCTCACTCCCAGGATACCCAGAGCGCATGCGAGGACGCTCCGGGTGGCGTCCGCGAGGCACAGCCTCGCATCGGTCAGAGCGTCATCGTCTGTCAGCACCTGGCAGTTCGTGTAGAACTGGTGGAAGGTCGCA
>CAZPAN010000110.1:0-5537 GCA_964584585.1 uncultured Coriobacteriaceae bacterium
AGCCGCCGAGAAGCAGAAGACCCTCGACGGGGCCGCTAAGGAGGGCGACTAGCGGCGAGCGGCGGTCGTGCGAGATGCGACGCGGCGGCTCCGAGACTGGAACGCGTAAACCAGCGAGATCCTCATGGATCCCTCAGCGGCTCTCTTTCCTGAGGATCGAGGCAGCCAGGCCCGATACCAACTTCAACGCATCGCACATAGCCCTTCTCGTCAGGGAGTGATCGGCGGAAGAGAGCGTGATCCTGGCGAGCCCCCTGCGCCTGTCGAGCCAGACCGTGTAGCCGGCCCGGGCCGTCCCGTCACCTGAAAGCTCCACCAGAATGTCGATCGCCACGTGCTCCAACAGATGCGGCGGCGTGGCTCGCTCGACCCCATCTCCATCGGAGCATGAGTGCTCGGCCAGCGTCGGTCTGAACTCGACGGCGCGTCGCGCGAGCTCTCTCGATATCGGGCGCATGACCCTCGACACGCGAACCTTGAAGTCACAAGCGCCCTCCCTCTCCCGAACATCGACCAGCTCGATAGGCGCGAGACGCGATGCCGGCGCCATCGGCAGGCGCTCACTCACCGGCGCCACCCCCACCGCAAGCGATGTCTCCGCCCTCCGACGCCCCGTCGCCATCCCCGGATCCGGCGGCATCTCCCAAACGATCGAGCACCCTGATGCTCAGCAGCGAGATCCTCTCGCGTCTCATCGACTTGACGCAGACCTTCATCCCGCCGATCTCGAACATGTCCCCCACCGAAGGTATGTAGTCGATGGCGTCCATCAGCCAGCCCGCGACGGTGTCGTATTCGTCGGATTCCTCTATCGGGATGCCCTCCCGAATCGCCTCGTCAACCGACAGCCTGCCGTCAGCCAGGACCTCTGTGTCGGAGATGCGGGTGACGAGCTTGCGGACGGGGTCGTACTCGTCGGAGATCTCCCCCACTACCTCCTCGACGATGTCCTCCACGGAGAGCAGTCCGGCCGTGCCGCCGTACTCGTCGACCACGATCACCATCTGGGTGTGCTCGCTTTGCATCTCGGAGAGAAGGGGCAGGATGTCCTTGGTCTCGGGCACGAAGACCGGCGTCCTCATGTGGCGGGCTATCGACTCGTCCTCGCGACCGTCCATCAGCGGCACCAGCAGGTCCTTGACCATCGCGATGCCGACGATGCTGTCATGATCCTCGTGAAACACCGGCAACCTGGAGAAGCCGGTGGCCCTCATGCGCTCGATAACCTGCCTGACGGCCATCTCGTCAGGCACCGTGACCATGTCGACCCTGGGGACCATGATCTCGCGGGCTACCGTGTCGCCCATGTCGAAGATCTCCCCTATCATGCGCTTCTCCTCTTCGAGAAGGTCATCGTGCTCGTTGACGAGAATCTTGATCTCCTCCTCGCTGACGGACCGCTGCTCGGCACCCGACTTGATTCCGAAGATCCTGGAGAAGGCCTTGGCGGAGAAGGAGAGCGAAAGCGCAAGCGGGCGGACGATCCTCTCAAGGAACATCAAGGTCCCGGCGACCCTCATCGCCACCTTCTCGGAGTCGGACATCGCCGCGCGCTTGGGAACGAGCTCGCCGAAAACCAGCGTGAGGCAGGCGGCCGCCAGCGTAACGAAGACCACCGCGATGAAACCGCTCGCAGCCGCGAGCCAAGGTATGCCGAGACTGGCGAGCCAAGTGGCTACCGGAACGGAGACCGTCGTCGCGACAACCGCCGAGATAGCGAACCCCACCAGCGTGATCGCCACCTGGATCGTGGCGAAGAGCCTGCCTGAGTCGGAATCCAGCTCCAGAACCCTGGCGGCCTTGGGGTCTCCATCGTCGGCCAATTCCTGGAGCTTGGGACGCCGCGCGCGGACGAGCGCCACCTCCGACAAGGAGAAGAAACCGTTAAGGGCGATCAGGAGGACCGCCGCGATCATGCAACCTGCGACAAGCATTCTGAACCCACCTCGGATTCGAGCCTAGGGAAACGCAGGCGCATCCATCCGACGATGGACGCGCCCGTTTCGAGCCTTGTATCACCGACCTTGGACTCTGCACCGTCGATCCTCGGACCACCGATCACAGCTGTACCGATGAGCCTGAGCGTGCAGAAACGCGGAGGGGGCCGGAGTCAGGCGGAATGGATTGATCATCGCTTCCCTAACACTACCGGGCCTGCTCCTCCTTGAACTCCGCGAACCTTCGGGCCATCTCCGGATCAGCCGTGGCCAGGATCTGCACCGCCAGCAAGGCGGCGTTCTTGGCACCGTTGATCGCCACAGTCGCCACCGGGACGCCCTTGGGCATCTGCACGATGGAGAGGAGCGAGTCAAGACCGCCGAGATCGCTGGTCTTGATGGGCACGCCGATCACGGGAAGAGCGGTGTGCGAGGCGACGACGCCGGGAAGAGCGGCGGCCTTACCGGCGGCGGCGATGATGGTCTTCATGCCTCTGGCAGACGCGCCTGCAGACCACTCCGCAACCTTGGCCGGGGCCCTGTGGGCTGACGCCACGATCATCTCGTACGCGACGCCGAACTCCTCGAGCGTCTCCGCGCACGGCTTCATGGTCTCCTCGTCGGAGCTTGAACCCATGATGATTCCCACGAGAGGGGCTTCGGACATCTCTTCATCACCTCTGAATCGATTTACAAAAACCGCAGGGACACGCCGCTCGCACCCACCGGCGAAACGGAAAGCCGGAAAGCACCGCAGGCATTCGCTCGGCGTTCGACAGGCTATCGTTTGGCAGCAGACCCACCCGGGCAGCATCGCAGCAATGATACCATGCAGGTCGAAAAGCACAGCCCAACGCAACGGATAGGGAAACGCTGATTAATTCATTCCGGACGACATGACACAGCGTTCAGGCCCGGGCATCCGAACGGGCCGGATCGTTTCAATCGGAGTGCACATGGCGGAAGAGAACAACTCCGGCGCTGCCGTTGCGCCGAATGAGGATACGGGAGACTACAGGCGAAGAGTCGCCGACACCCCGTACCATTCCGGATACATCCTCATAGAGGAGGAGATACGTCTATCCTCCGGCAAGACTCTGCCCGGAGCGAAGGTGGCCTACGACACCTGGGGGACCCTCTCTCCCGAGCGCGACAACGTCGTGCTGATCGAACACGCGCTCTCCGGAAACTCCCATGTGGCCGACGCCTATCGCGGCGGAGAGTTCCGCGAGGGCTGGTGGAACCGCATCGTCGGCCCGGGCAAGGCCATAGACACCGACCGCTACTTCGTGATCTGCGCCAACGTGCTGGGCGGTTGCTCCGGATCGACCGGCCCCTCCTCCACGATGCCCGGAACCGACAAGCGCTGGGGGATGGACTTCCCGGTCGTAACCGTCAAGGACATGGTGGTGGTGCAGAAGAGGTTCCTGGAGCTTCTGGGGATAGACCATCTGGTCGCAGTGATCGGAGGGTCGCTCGGCGGGATGCAGACGCTCGTATGGGCGAAAAAGTTCCCCGAGTTCTCAGAGAGGTTCATCGCCCTCGCGACAACCTGGAGAACCTCCGCCCAATCGATAGCGTTCAACGAGGTCGGGCGCAAGGCCATCGTCAACGATCCGCTGTTTTGCAACGGCCAGTACGACCCGGACAAGCCGCCGGCCCACGGACTTGCGATCGCCCGCATGATCGGTCACATCACCTACCTCTGCGAGGAGTCGATGAACCGCAAGTTCGGTCGCCAGCTCATGGGTGACAAGCCTGGGTTCACGATCGACCGCGAGTTCCAGGTGGAGAGCTATCTCAACCACCAGGGGTACAAGTTCGTCGACCGCTTCGACGCCAACTCGTACCTATATATAACGAGGGCGATCGACTACTTCTCGCTGTGCCATTCCCTCGATGGGATCACGAAGCGCTTCACCGGGTCGCCCGCCAAGATGATGCTCCTCTCCTTCGACTCGGACTGGCTGTTCCCCACCAGCCAGATGCGGGAGCTGCTCCGCGCGCTGACGTTCGCAGGGATCGACGTCACCTTCGCCGAGCTCTCCTACCCGTTCGGACACGACTCCTTCCTTCTAGAGGAACCCATACAGACCCGCTATATCAGAGCGTTTCTGGGAGACGCGTCGGCCGAGGACGAGGTGGCGCATTCCAAGCACCACAAGTCGATCGAGTCCAGGCCCGACCTGGTGGCGATATCGGAGCATGTCTCGGAGGGATCGAGGGTGCTCGACCTGGGATGCGCCGACGGGCTGCTACTCGACTGGCTCAGCGCCAACAGGAACTGCGAGGTCTACGGCGTGGACATCGACGAGGACGAGGTGATAGCGACCGCCTCGCGGGGAATACCGGTTCTCAAGCACGATCTCGACGAGGGGTTGCCGATGTTTCCCGACGGGTCGTTCGACGTGGTGGTGCTGTCGCTTGCGATCATGCAGGTGAAGGACCCGTTGAAACTGCTCCGCGAGATGCTGAGGGTCGGCCACAAGATCATCGTCACGTTCCCGAACTTCGGGTACTGGAGAAACCGCATCCATCTCGCCCTGCGCGGGAGGATGCCGGTTGGAGCCGCGATTCCGTTCACCTGGTACGAGACCCCCAACATCCACCACACGACGCTGCTCGACTTCAGGGACTTCGTGGAGGGCAACGGCGGGCGGATCGACTGCGAGACGTACCTGCACGTAGGAACCGGCGGTCAGATCAAGCGCATCGACTTCATGCCCAACATGAGAGCCGACACCGTGATAGTCGTCGCCGAACCCGTGTAGAGCGATCGGGAGATCTTAGACAGCCCGGTTTCAGGCTTGCCAGACCATGCGCTTTCCTTGAAAGCTGGTTCCCAACGACAGGCTAATCCCTATACCAATCCCTCAGAACGCCGGGGATCTCGGAGACGTCCTCCACCCTGGCGGTGGCACGGTCCAGCTCGCCCGGCTCGCCGAAACCGTAGAGGCAGCCAATCGAGCGCAGGCCGTGCACATGAGCCAGCTCCATGTCGTGGAACCTGTCTCCTATCGCCACGAACTGCTCGGAAATATCCCCCGATGGGTCGCCGAAGCGCTCCTCGATATGCGCGAACACCTCGGTCTTGGGAATGAAACCGTAATCCTGAGCGCAGTAAAAACCCGAGAACCACGAGTCGAGGCCGAACGCCTCACGGTGCGCCTCCATGTAGTCGTGGCGGCAGTTGCTCAGGAAGACCATGCGGTATCCGTCTGCCAGAAGCGTCTCTAGCGTCTCTAGCGCCCCGTCGTAGAGGCTCGCGCGTCCGGATCGGATCTCCATCAGCATATTCTCGCCCACCATGCGGCTGGCCTGCATCCTCACATCCTGTGACAGATCCGGCATGAAGGAATCCCACATGTCCTTGGCGCCCCAGCCCAGCCATCGGCTTATCTCCCAGTCGGAGAAGTTGCGCATCGGCGCGTGGCCGCCGGAGACGAGCCAGGCGTAGACCCTCCTGAACGACGGGGCGTAGATGCGGATGCAGTCGTGCAGCGTGCCGTCGTAGTCGAAGATCAGCACCGGACGGGGAGATCGCCCCGTCGCCGCGATGGCGGCCCCATCAGAGTCGAGAGGCAGGGTCATCCGCTAGCC
>CAZPAN010000111.1:0-5464 GCA_964584585.1 uncultured Coriobacteriaceae bacterium
TGTCGGAATATGCCGATCGAGACATCATAGGAGGCATGGGACTCATACTAACCACGCCCTTTCGGGGGCATCGATGGACAGACGCGCGCAAGCGTCGGATTCTGAGCCCTCATTCGCATAGCAGCCATACAAGAACTGAAAACAATCCGGTATATGATACCAAGCCGCAGATATGCATAACCCATTGGAAGTCTCATGATAATGAGCCGCCCAAAAACGGCGGGAGACGGTCAAGCGTTCAGGGAACGCCGGCCTGCGCCGATGAGTCTGAGCGCACAGGGGCGGGACGACGGGTTCGAGGCGCTGCTCTCCGCCGTGAAGATGAGTCTGAGCGCGCCCGCCCCCGGCGCAGGCCGGAGACAGGCGGAATGAATCTATCGGCGTTTCCCTAGATGCCTACGGGTGATCGCCTTCCCTATACACGCGATCGATGAAATGCGATGGTTTCCAGCGCACACCATCAATGGGTTTGCGCTACGCTTTCGACAACTGCTCCCATGCTCCGATTGCGTTCCTCATCCGTCTCAGACCCAGCGGTCTCGCTCAACTGACGTTTGGAAAGACGCGTCCCCGCAAGGAGGCCGAGTACGGCAAGCGCGATAGCGAAGGCGAATCCCCAATGCGATCCCTGCACGAAGGCGTCGATCTCACCGGTGCCTCCATTGGCGTAAAACGCCTGCTGTCCGAAGGTGAGCAGACTGGTGGCGGCGGCGGTGCAAACAGCACCGAACACCTGCTGAAGGGCGTTCATGATCGTAGATCCATCGGTCGAGAGGCGATGCGGCAGCGACGCGAGCGCATGGGACTGGCTAGGCGACATCGCCATCGGCACTCCGATCATGATGATGATGTGGCTTGCCATCACGTAAGCGAGCGGAGTCTCGTCGGGAGTGGCGAGAAACAGCATCGCAAGACCCGCGATCGAGAGCGCGAATCCCGAGACGACCGGACCCCTTGCCCCAATGCGGTCGTAGATCCTGCCAGCCAGCATGCTGACCGCCGCGTTCACGACACCTCCTGGCAGCATCACCAAGCCGGTGAAGGCCACCGAGATCAACATCGCGTTCTGGTAGAACTGCGGCAGGAGATACATAGCCGAAAGGGTAATTCCGAAGTTGAGCATCATGCAGATCACGCCTGTCCTGAATCCTCCAAACGAGAAGGCGCGAAGATCGAGAACCGGGGAGTCCATGCCCAACTGTCGTCTTATATAGATCGCAAGACATGCGACGCCCACGACTATCGATGAGATGACCGGAGCCGATACCCACCCGTAAAGGCTGGCGACGCCCACTCCGAACACGATCCCGCCGAATCCCAATGCGGAAACGACGAGCGAGGCAACGTCGACGTACGGCCTGGTGACCCCGAAGGGACTGACCCCGAACTTGAGCACGAACGCCATGCCGACCAGCGCGATGAATGCGAAGCTGAAGAAGATGAACCTCCAGGAGAACGCGCCAAGGATGAGTCCGGCGAGCGTGGGACCGATCGCAGTCGCGGACATGATGACGAGGGCGGAGATCCCCATGGCCGATCCGATCTTATGGGGAGGAATGACCTCCATGACCGTCGCGAACATCATCGGGAGCACCACTCCCACTCCGACGCCCTGGATCGCACGGCCCGCGAGTGCGATCTCGAATCCGGGCGCGAACCCGCTGACGAGCGATCCGACGAGGAAAGCCCCGAGCGAGAACATCGTGAGACCACGTGCGGGGAACCACTTCATGAGCAGGCTTGCGAACGGGAGCACGATGCCGATGACCAGCATGTACCCCACGACAAGCCATTGAGTCAGCGACACCTCGATCCCGAACGCCTCGGAAAGCTGCGGAAGCGCGATGTTGAGCGCCGTCTCGCTATACATCCCCGAGAAGCTCCCGAGATAAAGCCCCATCAAAGCCAGGTAGGGATGGGCAACTCTCACACGTGCCTCGATCGTTCTGGTTGTCTGTTCCAAGTTCTTTCAGTCCTTCCCGCCGCGCACAGGCGGCTATCGTTCACCTCGAAGGTGCTTTTCTCACGTTGAGCGCTTGAGAACCGCCAATCCGTTCAGGCAGTCGATATCAAAAAGACGGCCGCAACTGCTCGTTACGACCGTCTTCGTCTTTTTGAGATGTCTTCACTGCGCAAGTGACGGTTGCGATTCTATCCCTTTCAGCAAGCGCTTCGTAAGCGACTGCGAAATCCATCCGACGCGAAGCGCCCCTCGCCACCGGCGGGCGGCATATGAACGAAGTCCTGTCCTTTCGGCCTCGTTCGCTCCACCCCTTATGCCGAAGGTGAAGATCGATCCTCGATCGCAGGCCAGCCGCCCCTACGTCAGTCTGCTCTTGAGCGAGCTGTTGGCGACGTAGGCGTTCCAGATGACGGCGGAGTCGGGATGCATGAATCTCCCCGTTTTCACCAGGTTGGAGATCGTCGAGCGGTAGCACTCGGCGAACAGGTCTCTGAGCGTGGAGCTTCCTACCATATCGCGCAGAGGCTTCAACCAATCGAACTTGCGCAGCGGCTCTATCATGTCTGAGATATAGATGATCATATCGATGTCGCTCATGTCCACCGCGCCCGACGTGTGCCGAGAGACCGCCTGTATGATTCTAGGGTCGATTCTGGGAAAGCTCATCTCGAGGGCGTTCGCTCCGGTCGCCGCATGGAAAAGGGCCTCCATGTTCCGATACCCGTCGGGCAGCTCCATGCCAAGCTCCTCGGCCCGGTCGAAGACCTCTTGGCCTTTGTAGCACTTGTCCCAGTCGTGGACCAGCCCCGCACAGACGCACAGTGCCCTATCAGAACCGTAGACATCGGCTAGGGCAGCGGCGGTGCGCGAGACGCTGATCGAGTGGGCGAACCTCCTGGGGGAGAGCCTAGTCGCAAGCTCCGCCGCCGCCTCGGCCACAAATCCCGCCTGCTCGGACGCAAGGCCCCTCGACAGCTCCTCCACCAGCTCCGCCAGCGGGGTGCCAGGAATATCAGACGGCTCGAATATCAGCTCGTCGATATCGGTCGGGACATCCTTGGACATCTCCTCCGGCGCGACCGAGGAATCCCCCATTTCAGAACCCATATCGGGATATCATCTGCCTCTCGTCGTGTTCATGCGCCATGACCTCATCGGCATCGTCGTCCAGGTAAAGCCTGTGCATCTTGATGTAGCTGGCCACCGTGACCGGCGTCATGTAGGTGATCGACTTGCCTGCCGCGATGCGCTCCCGTAGATCGGTCGAGGAGATCGCCAGCCCCGGAACCTCGAAGAAAGAGAGGTGGTCGGCAAGGTCCTCGCTCTCGTCAACATGCTCCATCAGCTCGGTGTAGTCGTAACCCGGACGCGTCGCCGCCACGAACCTCGCCAGCCTGACCATCTGGTCCGCGTTCTTCCAAGTGAGCACGCTCGTAATCGCGTCGGCACCGGTTATGAAGAAAAGCTCGGTCCCCTCCGGCAGCAGCTCACGCAGATCGCTCAGCGTGTCGCAGGTGTAGGTGACGCCCTCTCGTTCGACCTCCATGCGGCTCACGTCGAACTGCGGGTGCTTCCTGGTGGCGATGACCACCATGTTGTAACGATCCTCCGCCGGAGAAACCTTTCTCTCCACCTTGAAGACCGGGTTGCCCGTGGGCATGAACACCACATAGTCGAGATCGAACTGCTCGCGCGCCTGCTCGGCGCAGATCAGGTGGCCGAAGTGTATCGGATCGAAGGTCCCTCCCATGATGCCGATCCTGAGTCGATGAGAGGGACCCTCGGCAAGCGCCTCGTCCAACCTCGGAGAGATCAGCATCGTATCTGTCCGCTCCCCATCAGTATGTACTTGGAAGTCGTCATCGCCGAAAGCCCCATCGGTCCGCGCGCGTGCAGCTTCTGGGTGGCGATGCCTATCTCGGCCCCTAGACCGAACATCCCTCCATCGGTGAACCTGGTGGAAGCGTTGGCGTAGACGGCGGCCGCATCGACCTCGTTGGTGAATCTCATGACGGCATCGTAATCGGA
This sequence comes from uncultured Coriobacteriaceae bacterium, assembly GCA_964584585.1. Taxonomy (GTDB): domain Bacteria; phylum Actinomycetota; class Coriobacteriia; order Coriobacteriales; family CADBOM01; genus CAZPAN01. The sequence goes on from CAZPAN010000111.1 coordinate 3,992, forward strand.
TGCGACGATGGCCTCGGAGTGCTTGGTGCCGTATCTGCCGATGTGAGAAATCGCCTCGTCGATTCCGGAAACGGTCTTGATGGAAACGTCGAGGGAGAGATACTCGGTGCCCCAGTCGTCCTCGGTCCCCTCCACCACGGAGCCTTCAGCCAGGTCCATGCCGGCCGCCACGGCCAGGGCGGTCTCGTCGCCATGGATGACGACGCCGTTTACGACCATGTCGGAGATGATCCCCGGTAGGACTTCCTCGGCGATCGAGGCGTCCACGAGGATCGACTCGCAGGCGTTGCAGACGCCGGGGCGCTGGCACTTGGCGTTGACGATGATGCTGCGCGCCATCTCAACATCGGCACTCTCGTGCACGTAGACGTGGCAGTTGCCGGTACCGGTCTCGATGACCGGCACCTTGGAGTTCTCGACGCAGTTCTGGATAAGCGAATGCCCACCGCGCGGGATCAGCACGTCTATCAGCCCATGCAGCCCCATCAGCTCGGTGGTGGCGGCTCGGTCGGTGGTGACGACCGACTGGATCGAGTTGTCGGGAAGGCCCGCTGCGGTGGCCGCATCGGATAGGATACGGGTCATCGCGAGGTTGGTGTCGATCGCTGCCGACCCACCGCGCAGGATGCAGGCATTGGCGGTCTTGATGCAAAGGCCCGCCGCGTCGGCGGTGACGTTCGGCCTGGCCTCGTAGATCATCGCGACCACGCCGAGCGGCACCCTCACGTTGGATAGCTGGATCCCGCTGGCAAGCACGCGACCCTCTACGACCTCGCCGATCGGATCGTTCTCGGCAACCAGCTCGCGCAGAGCCGAGGCGATACCCTCGATGCGCTCGTCAGTTAGCAGCAGCCTGTCTTGCAGCGAGGGGTTCATTCCCTCGGCCTTGGCCCTCGCCATGTCGGAAGCGTTGGCCTCCACGATCTCCGCCGAATGCTCGATCAGCGCGTCGGCCATCGCTGCCAACGCGGCGTTGCGGGTGCTGGAATCAAGCTTCGCCAGCTCCTCTGCGGCCTCGCGGGCCCTGAGAGCTATCTGCATAACCTCCGAAACGCTTCCGTTGTCCTGCATCTCGACACTCCTGTCCTCTCACCCGCCCCAACACGGCGGCGAGGCGGCCCGCCCTTGCTCGCAGGGTTTCCGAACGACGGCGGGAAAGCTCGTCATCGATGCCAACATTGTATCCGCACCCCGGCCGTTTCGGCCCAGGGAAGCGAGGAGGATGCGGCGACCTGCGCCGATGAGCCTGAACGCACAGGAGCGCGGCAGGGCCGGATCCGAGCGGGATGAATCGATCGGCGTTTAGAACACCACCATCTCGTCGCGATGAACCGCAACCGGATCGCGCTGCCCGCCCAGCAGCCCGTGCTCGGATATGTAGGCGGAGTTGCAACCCATGGTCTTGCGCATGTCGTCGGAGGACATGCGGGCCAACCCGCGCGCGACCAGCCTCCCCAGCATGTCGTAGATGTT
>CAZPAN010000112.1:0-2005 GCA_964584585.1 uncultured Coriobacteriaceae bacterium
GTCGTCGCCGTCAAGGCCCCCGGATACGGCGATCGCCGCAAGAGGATGCTCGAGGATATCGCCATCGTCACCGGCGGACAGGTCATCACCGAGGATCTCGGGATGAAGCTCTCCGAGACCACCACCGATCAGCTCGGACATGCCAAGACCGTCAGGGTCACCAAGGACAGCACCACGATCGTCGACGGCACCGGCAATCCCGATGAGATCCAGGGCCGCATCGCTCAGATCAAGGCCGAGATCGAGATCACCGATTCCGACTTCGATACCGAGAAGCTCCAGGAGCGCCTCGCCAAGCTGTCCGGCGGAGTCGCCGTGATCAAGGTCGGCGCCGCCACCGAGGTCGAGCTCAAGGAGAAGAAGTCGCGCATCGAGGATGCCCTTCAGGCCACTCGTGCCGCCGTCGAGGAGGGCATCGTCCCCGGAGGCGGAGTCGCACTGCTCGACGCCATCACGGCTCTCGACTCCATCGAGGTCAAGGATGAGGAGGAGAAGGTCGGCATCGACATCATCCGCCGCTCCCTTGAGATGCCGCTGCGCACCATCGCCGCCAACGCCGGGTACGAGGGTTCCGTCATTGTGGAGAAGGTCAAGAGCCTGCCCGAGGGACAGGGTCTCAACTGCGATTCCGGCGAGTTCGGCGATCTGGTGGAGATGGGCGTCATCGATCCGGTCAAGGTCGTTCGCTCCGCACTCCAGAACGCCGCTTCCGTCGCGGCCATGATCATCATCACCGAGGCCACCATCAACAACATCCCCAAGGATCCCGATCCCGCAGCTGCGGCCGCCATGGCCCAGGGCGGCGGAATGGGAATGATGTAGGCCCCATAGCCCAACTGGCTGCGTAACTAACCAGAGCCCTGTCGGGATGAACCTCCCGGCAGGGCTTTTTTCGGTGTGCCGAGCATGGCACGTTCAGCATGGCACGTTCTCTAATGGGTGAAAGTCCCTAGCGCGCCCGGCAGCGGGAAGCCCGGCAGAAGCGCTTCGGGCCGTGGACGTCCTCGCAGGTCCGGAAGCTGATCATGGCCGGGGTGCGAGTCGTCTTGCGTCATGACGTGCGAGCCTGCCTGGAGCGGTTCTCCTCGACGAGCTTTTCGACCAGGTCGGAGATACGGCGGTAGGAGATCTTGCGGTCGAACTGGCTCTCGGCCATCTTGCGGGCGCATTCACCCATCTTGGCACGGCGCTTTGGATCGTCGTGGAGCGTGGCGATCGCGTCTGCGAGCGCCCTTGGGTTTTCGGCCTCGACGCTCAGCCCGAAGCCGTCTGCCGTCATCTTGTCGCAAAACTCCTTGTTGCTCCCGGTGTTTATCATCGGGCATCCGGCTGCCAGGTAGTCTCCGATCTTGGTCACGACGGACTGCGGGGCCTTCTTGACGAGCGAGTTGATGGTAATGTCGGATTTCACCAGGTAGGCGGCCATCATCGGGTAGTTCTGGTATCCGACGAACTCCACGTTGCAGTTGAGTCTCGCCGACAGCTTCCTGACTCTGGAGAGGTCGGGTCCGTCTCCCAGCACCATCATGCGCACGTCGTGCATCCCACGCGAGCGCAGCTCGGCCGAAGCCCTCACCAGCGTCGCTATGTCGTAGCTCTTCCCTATGGTCCCGGCGTAGGTCACCCAGAACTCGCCGTCCGGCTTGACGACCGTCTCCGCATTTGATCGTGCACCCTCGTCGAAGGCGTCCAGGTCGTTACCCACGTAGACGGTGATTCGCTCTATCGACTGCTTGCAGTCAGTGAACGGGCGGGAGGAGTAATCGTCGGATGTTCCGACAGCGGCCGAGAGCCTTCTGTAGACCTCGCGCGCGTCTTTGGCCAGCCCGTGGAAGAGGACGTCGCTGATCAACGGGATGTCGATCACCATCCGCATCGCCTCGGGCCACAGGTCGTTGACGTCGGCCACGAAGGGGATGCCACAGCGCTCCGACCATCTGGCGGCGGCCAGGGCGACGTCGTTGGGCGGGATCTCACAGTAAACGAGGTCGAACGGACCGGCGTG
>CAZPAN010000112.1:2015-5414 GCA_964584585.1 uncultured Coriobacteriaceae bacterium
CAGTGGAGTGGCTGAGCAGCCGCCTGAAGTCGAGGTTCTTGGAGTATCCGGGCTCCTCAACGAAGGAGATGCCGAACGGGTAGGAGCGATAGGCCGGGTCGGTCTTGTCTCGTTGGGCCTTGTGCCAGTGCTGGAAGGAGGAGGTGATCAGCTCTACATCGAAGCCGGCCTTGACCAGCATCTCGCATATCGAGAGGAAACGGGTGTACCCTTTCTCCTCGCGGCCGATCTTCACGCCCATCGTGACGACCGCTATCCTACCTGCTGCCAATCGAACCAGCCTCGCTCATGTCGGAACTGTGCCTGTCTGCGCTGGTATCGCCACTGCCATCCGCCTCGGATTCGGCCGCGATCCCGACGGCCTCGGCCTCGCTAGCCCCGTAGCCAGCCCTGCTTTCGCCGATGCCGTCCTCAGCCGCATCGGTCCCCTCGATCGGGCTGGTGAACACGCCCTTCTGGGAGACGATGCTCGAAAACGTCCTGAAGAAGATGCACGTATCCAGGCGAAACGATATCTCCTCGACGTACTTGACGTCCAAGGCCAGCCGCTCCTTCCAGGGGATGGAGTTGCGTCCGTAGACCTGGGCGTATCCCGTGATCCCGGGCAGAACCTCGAGCTTGCGGCCCTCGTCGCCCTCGTAGAGCTCGGTCTCCTCCAGGAGGTCGGGCCTGGGGCCTATCAGGCTCATGTCGCCTTTCAAGACGTTCAGGATCTGCGGCACCTCGTCGATGCTCGTCCGTCTCAGGAACGCCCCGACCTTCGTCATCCTCGGATCGTCGGGGGCGTTGTAGGTGGATCCGTCCGGCATCTTCAGGTCGGGGGAGTTCACCTTCATCGAGCGGAACTTGTACATCTTGAACATCTTGCCGCGGATCCCGACGCGTGGCGCGTTGTAGAAGACGGGTCCGCCGTCCTCGCTCTTTATCGCCGGTGCCACGAACAGCAGGATGATCAGGAAGAACGGGAGCGCTATCAGCGATATGAGGATGTCGAGGACTCGCTTGACGTAGCGCCTGTACACTTCGCTACCCCAGGCACTCTCTGCGGGCGGAATGGAAGTCCGCTATGATCCGCTCGATGTCTTCGTCGGAGAGCATGGTGTACAGCGGCAACGTGATCTCTCCCTTGTAGAAATCGTATGCACAGGGATGATCCATTATCGACATCCCCATCTTGTGGTAGGCGGTCATCATCGGCAGCGGCCTGTAGTGCACGTTGCAAGCCACTCCGCGCGCGGCCATCGCCGCCATCACCTCGTCCCGCTTCTTCTCCGAGACGTCGAGCATCCTGACGATCGCGAGATGCCCGCTCGACGATCCTTCGTCGGTGTAGTGTAGCACCACCTTGACGTTCTCATCGGTCTCCAGCCCGCTGCGATACCTCTCCAGGATCTCCTTGCGCCTGGCGAGCATGGAAGGGTACCTCTGGAGCTGCGCGAGTCCCAACGAGGCCTGGACGTCGGTCATGTTCCACTTGTATCCCAGCTCGGCTATGTCGTAGGTCCATGAGCCCAGCTTCGTCTTCTCCAAGGCGCTCTCGGTCTGCCCGTGCAGGGAGAGGAGCTGCGCGCGGCGATAGACGTCCTCTGAGGGGATCTCGTCCGTGTCCCGCCAGGTGATCGCCCCGCCCTCGGCGGTCGTGAGGTTCTTCACGGCGTGGAAGGAGAAGGAGGTGAAGTCGGCGATCGAGCCGGAGGGCCTGCCGTGGTAGGTCGCGCCGAGCGAGTGCGCCCCGTCGGCCACGACCGCGACCCTGCCGAGAGCCTCCTGCAGCTCATTGGCGGGATGGAACCTGCCGGAGGCCGCTTCCACGGTCGAGAAGATCCTGTCGTAATCGCACATGATCCCGCCCACATCCACCGGGATCACCGCCTTGGTCCTCTCGGTTATCGCCGACTCTAGGCGATCGTAGTCCATCTCGAGGGAGTCTGCGGCCAGATCAACCAGCACCGGTGTCGCGCCGACGTGGACTATCGGGCTGGCGGAGGCGGTGTAGGTGTAGGGGGAGGTTATGACCTCGTCGCCCGGGCCGATCCCGAGTATTCTGAGCGCGCATTCCAGCGCTGCGGTCGCGGAGTTCAGGCAGACCATGCGCTTGACCCCGCAGTACCGTGCCAGCTCCTTCTCGAGCCTCCTGGTCTTCGGGCCGGTGGTTATCCATCCGGAGCGCAGCGTCTCGGCCACCTCCTCGATCTCGGCATCGGATATGTCCGGCCTGAAGAAAGGAATCTGCTTCACGGGCTGCCCCCTGCCCCCTAGGTAATCGAACGGACCGGACGCAGCCGGATCCGGTTCCGCAGCACGGTGTCGGGCGGCTGCGGCGAACGGTATACAGTCTTACAGTCTATATGTAGAGTATGAACTTCTTCTGCAGCTTCTTGAACACCAGGTACCCGACTGCGAGCGTGACCAGCGCCATCATCACGCACACGGCCATCTCGGTCCATCCGGGGAACGTCCCGTACAACGCGACGTCCCGCATCGCGGTCACGAAGTGGTACATCGGGTTGAACCACATGACCGACATCATCCATTCGGGAAGAATGTCCACCGGATAGAACAGAGGCGTCGTATAGGTCCAGAGGGTCACGATGACGCCCCAGAGGTGGAGGAAGTCGTGGAAGAACGTCGCCAGCGCCGACATCAGCAGGCTCAGTCCGAGCGAGAAGATCGAGACCAGCAGCACGACCACAGGGATCATCAGCAGCCACGGGGTGGGCGGTATCTGGAAGAAGATCATGACGAGGAAGATCGCGACCAGCGAAAACGCGTAGTTGACCAGCGCGAAGAGAACCTTCTCCATGGGGAAGATGAACTTGTTGACCCTGATCTTCTTGATGAGGGAGGCCGAGTCGATGATCGATCGCATCGCTTCGCCGACCCCGTCGGTCATCATCGTGAAGAGCGTCTGGCCCAGGATGAAGTAGACGGGATAATGCTCGATCTGGAAGCGGAAGAGCTGCGAGAACACCGCAGAGAGCACGATCATGGTCAGCAAGGGGTTGAGCACGCTCCACAGCACGCCCAACACGGAGCGCCGGTATTTCAGCTTGAAATCCTTCGAGACCAGATTGCGCAGCAGGTAGCCGTTCTCTCCAAGCCCCTTGATAAGATTCATCGGCCATATCTCCATCGGGGCGTCAAAGCGGCGCCATCCGGAAGCACCTGCATCTCGATGCGGGTCCGGGCACCCCGGGTATCTCGCGTCGTCAATACAACCCGGCTATTATGGCATATCGAAAACGACGGCGCATCGGGATTCGAGCCGCCAAACGGCGGGCGAAACGTCTCGAGCCGATCCCTTGTGTCTAAATGGTAGACTGATCCGAATGGAGCTCAAGTTACAGACACGTGTGATCGTCCTGCTCTTCTGGGACATCTTCTCCACGTACATCGCAT